>NZ_CP034159.1:2261071-2584081 GCF_003860585.1 Kaistella carnis
TTCGAGTTTTTGCTGCAGTTCCGCTTTTGTTTGCAAAAAAGTGGGTTGGTAATCGCCAGCTGCGAAATCTAATTTTTCTGTTTTCATAATAAATTCAGGCCAACCGAATATTTCAGCAATATGGGTCGCCAGCGGCATCATTTTCATGCTTTTTTCGTGCGGTGCGTAATCGTTCTTTCCTTCAGGGTAAACGTCAAAGAAATTCTTTGTCGTTGCGTATTCCTGTTCGAATTCAATTCTGAGGTTCGGTAAAGTTTCCATATTTTTTGTTTTTATAAAGGTACTAAGGTCTGGTGGATTAATGTTTTAAGAAAGTATTAAAAAAAATTAAAGTTTCACAAAAGATGTAACAAAAACTGTAAATCGCGCACTAATTATGAAATTAAAAAAAATGAAAAAATTTTTAACTCTAGCATTAATAACGGGATTCTTTGTATTAAATGCTCAGGAAACAGCCAACCGATTCTTTTATGAACTTACATTTAAGCCGAAAAAAGATTCTTCAAAATTGGATAAAGTAATGGCTGTTTTGGACATTACAAAGGACAAATCTATCTACAGAGATTACACCATGGTCGCACAAGACTCGATCCTTAAAGTTCAGGTAGAGGCGATGCAAAAATCCGGTCAGTTCAAAGATCTTTCGAAAACGATCACCATGCCTAAGTTTTCCGAAAAGGTTTATAAATTTTATCCAAGCATGAAAGTACAATATACCGATCGTGTTGCCAATGGATTTACGCCCATGAATATTGGGTACAACGAGGAGATAAAATTCAATTGGAAAATAGATAATCAAAAAGAAAAAATTGGAGATTACAATACCCAGAAAGCCACAACAGAATATGGTGGAAGAAAATGGACGGCTTGGTTCACAAGTTCAATTCCATTTCAAGATGGACCCTATAAATTCAGTGGATTACCTGGATTGATCGTTAAAATTTCTGATGATGGAAATAATTATTCCTGGGAACTTAAAGGAAATAAAAAAGTAGAGAATTTTAATGAAATTCCTTACATCGAAACCGTAATGCCGGGTGGCGATGGCGGTAAAGTGGTAGAGGTTTCTAGAGAGAAATTCGATAAGACTTTGAATGATTATAAAAAAGATCCTATGGCAAGTGCAAGACCTTATTTAAAGCCTGAAATGATGTCTCAAAAAATGCCGGGCTCTGATCAAACCATTGGCGACATGATGAAAGATGCAGAAAAAAGAATGAGAGATTTCTATGATGCAAATGATAATCCCATTGAAATTTCAGCTGCAAAAGCGAAAAAATAACGAGACTTGTTACTAAATTATATTGGAGACCTTGAAACGCTGGATGTTTCAAGGTTTTTTTATGAAATTAATCAGTTTGAGACCCAATCCTTATTTAGAGTTAATTTAAATAACGTATATTTGCGAATCAAAATTTATAGTGTTGAAAGTAGATCATTCAGATAAATTATGTTGTTTCCCGAGAAATAAATCGGGGAAAATATTGGGTTATGAAAACGATAACCTCGGCATGCCTAATAAAATTATTGAAATGGGCTTACTGCCCGAAACTGTTTTTAAGGTTCTGTATCAGGCGCCTTTTCGTGGACCACTTTATATAGAATTTGGAGACGAAAAAAGCAGAATTGCGTTGCGTGAAGAAGAAGCGCGATTCATCATCGTGGAAACTTTAACTTAAATATACTCCACAACACTCGAAACCCTTCGGGATGGAGCGAAGAATGAACACTTCAAATAACAAACAAATTCTTTTAGTCGGTAATCCAAATGTTGGTAAATCCACCGTTTTTAATCTGTTATGCAATAAAAAACAAAAAACAGGAAACTATGCCGGCGTTACTGTAGCCAGCCATTCAGGAAATTACGAATATGGTGGTGAACATGTTGAGATCATCGATTTACCGGGATCTTACAGTATATACCCAACCTCTGAAGACGAAGCAATCCTCTCAAAATTTTTAATTGAAGAGCAGGGACAATATTCCGGCGTCGTCTATATATTGGAAGCGTTGAGCATGAAAAGAGGTTTGCTCCTTTTTCAACAAATTCAGGACTTAGGAATTCCTATTTTATTAGTTGTAAATCAAATTGACCAAGCCGAAAGACGCGGTATTAATATCGATATTGACCAGCTTTCAAAAGAACTGAACGTAACCGTTTTGCAGGCCAACGCAAAACAAAATCAGGGTATCGAAGAGTTACGCAGAGAAATTCACAAAGGAATCTTCCGGGAGTCAGACAAAGTTTCTTTCGATATTCCAACGGAACATAAAGGATTAGTTTTTAAAATCCTTTCCGAAACAAAAGAAGAAAATCAATATAAAATATGGACTTTACTTTCCTCCGAAACCTATTTGGGTAAGTTGGAAACGGTGAAGGAACAGATGAATGATGATGAGGTTAAATGTTTGGTTCCGAAAAGATTACAGACCCAGGAAACCATTAGACGTTATCAGGAAATTGATAAAATAATTTCTAAAGTTCTTTCAAAAAAACCGCAGTTCAAAGAATTGTTGACCGAAAAATTAGATAAGGTTTTGGTTCACCCGATTTGGGGATATTTGATTTTCGGATTTATTTTATTAATCATTTTCCAAAGTGTTTTCTTTCTGGCAGAATATCCAATGAACTGGATTTCAGATTTTTTCCTCTGGTTATCTGGTTTTGCGAATGAATATCTTCCGGCTGGACCAATTAATTCACTCATCGCGAATGGAATTATCCCGGGAGTTGGCGGAATTATGGTGTTCGCGCCGCAAATTGGGATCTTACTTTATTTCCTTTATCTGCTCGAAGATTCTGGTTATATGGCGAGGGTTATATTTTTAATGGACCGCTTTCTTCGTCCTTTTGGATTGAACGGAAAAAGTATTGTACCACTGGTTTCAGGAACGGCTTGTGCGATTCCGGCCATCATGTCTACTCGGAATATCGAAAATGTCAAGGAACGTTTAATTACCATTTTGGTAACGCCGTTTATGACGTGTTCAGCACGACTTCCGGTTTACAGTATTATCATCGGTTTAATTATTCCGAATAAATTTTTTATTGGAATCAGCTATAAAGCAATTGCTTTAATGGCAATGTATTTCCTAGGATTTTTCACCTCTTTAGTTGCTGCCTTAATTCTTAAAAAAATTATTAAAAGCAAAGGAAAATCTTTCCTTGTCATGGATTTGCCTTCATATAAAATGCCCCTTTTCGGTTATGATTTTAAAATTGTTCTCGGTAAAGTTTGGGAATTTATAACGGGCGCCGGAAAAATTATTTTCTTATTCAGTATCGTGATTTGGTTTTTCAGTTATATCGGACCGACTCAAGATAAGAAAGAGTTCGTGGCTACCGATGTAAAATTAGATCACTCGTATCTCGCCAAAATGGGAAAATCCATTGAACCGGTAATTGCACCTTTGGGTTACGACTGGAAAATGGGCGTTGGGATTTTAACGAGTTTTGTAGCGAGAGAAGTGTTTGTAGGAACCATGTCAACTTTGTATAGTTTGGATGACGAAGCCCCGGAAGGTAAAATCATCGATAAAATGCGAAATGATAAGAAACCAAATGGGAAACCAATTTACAGTTTCGCCACGGGAGTTTCCATCTTATTCTTCTATGCATTTGCTATGCAATGTGTTTCTACTTTGGCCGTTGTATACAGAGAAACCAAATCCTGGAAATGGACCATGGCGCAACTCTTCGGCATGTCGGGCTTGGCTTATATTGCCTCCTTAATTGTCTATCAAATTTTAAAATAATGGATAATTCACTTATTTTTCAATACGTCATTATCGCTGCAATTGTTTTGTTTGCAGGTTATTCTTTATTTAAAATCATTGCTAAAAATTTTAGTTCTAAGAAATTTAAAAAGAAAGGAAAACCAGGTTGCGATTCTGATTGCTGTGGATAATTTAATTCGATAAAGTTTTCATTATCAGTATTTTATTATTTACACGAGTATTTAATTTAACTTTTGTTTAATAATTTCGCTCCTATTTTATTCGTATTTTTGCAGATTGAAAAACCAGACCTTTTGAGAACTTATTTGTTCTTGAAAATCATATTATAAAATCTCAGTTTATGGCTTTAATAAAATCTATATCAGGAATCCGCGGAACCATTGGTGGTAAAGTTGACGAAAATCTAACGCCACTTGATGTGGTAAAATTTACTTCCGCTTTTGGAACCTGGCTTCAAAATAATAAAAACAAAAAAGACCTTACTCTTGTGGTCGGCCGTGATGCACGTATTTCCGGCTCAATGGTGAATTCATTAGTAACTGCAACTTTGCAAGGTTTGGGAATTAACGTGGTTGATTTAGGGCTTTCTACAACGCCAACTGTTGAAGTAATGGTACCTGAACTGAATGCAGATGGTGGAATTATCCTTACCGCTTCTCACAATCCGAAACAATGGAACGCTTTAAAATTATTAAATGAAAAAGGTGAATTCATTACTGGTGAAAATGGAACTGAAGTTCTGGCTTTAGCCGAAAGTCAAGATTTTGATTACGCTGAAGTTGATGATTTAGGAAAATACGAAATCAGAGATGATGGTTTTGATATTCATATTCAAAAGATTCTGGATTTACCAATGGTCGATGCAGAAGTCATTAAAGCGAAGAAATTTAAAGTCGTTGTTGATGCCGTAAATTCAACAGGCGGAATTGCTATTCCACAGTTATTAGGGGAATTAGGTTGTGAAGTGGTGAAATTATATTGCGAACCGAACGGACATTTTCCACACAATCCTGAACCTTTGAAAGAACATTTAGGAGATATCTGCGAACTGGTGAAAACTGAGAAAGCAGACGTCGGAATCGTTGTTGACCCAGATGTTGACCGTTTGGCTCTGGTAGATGAAAACGGCGAACTTTTCGGTGAAGAATATACTTTGGTTGCTGTGGCTGATTATCTTTTGAGACATCAAAAAGGAGCAGCAGTTTCAAACCTTTCTTCAAGTCGTGCTTTAAGAGATGTTGCCAGAAATTTAGGTTCTGAATATTTCGCCAGCGCTGTAGGAGAAGTAAACGTAGTCACTTTAATGAAAGAAAAAAACGCGGTTATTGGTGGTGAAGGAAATGGTGGAATCATCTATCCAGAACTTCATTATGGTCGTGATTCTTTGGTAGGAGTTGCATTATTCTTAACGCATTTAGCAAAAGAAAATAAAACCGTTTCTGAATTGAGAGCAACTTACCCAAGTTATTTCATGGGTAAAAAGAAAATTGAATTGACTCCGGATATCGACGTAGACTCCCTTTTAACTAAAGTGGAAAAAGAGTATCAAACAGAAGACATTTCCACTATTGACGGGGTAAAAATAGATTTTGAAAACAATTGGGTCCATTTAAGAAAATCAAATACGGAACCGATTATCAGAATTTACACCGAGGCCTTCTCACAAGAAGAAGCCGATAATTTAGGAGATCAAATGATTGAAAAAATAAGAAGTTTGATTTAATTAGAATTAAGTAACTTTAATTCAAATTTGAGCGATGACAATTACAATAAAGCCGAAAAATAAAAAAGAATCTGAAAAGATAAAGGCGATTCTCAAAGCGATTGAGGTCGATTTTGTCGAAGATACTTATGATAAAGATTTTGTAAAAAAAATACAAAAATCACGATTAGAAATTGAGCAGGGTGATACTAAAAAAATTGGACTTGCCAATTTATGGAAATAGAGTTTACCAAACAGGCACAACTTGATTTAACGTATTGGAAAAAGTCTGGAAATAAGATAGTTCAGAAGAAAATTTCAGAACTTTTAGAAGATTTACAAGTTCATCCTTTTGAAGGAATTGGAAAGCCCGAAGCATTGAAACACAGTTTAAGTGGCTCTTGGAGTAGAAGGATAAATTTAGAACATAGAATTGTATATGAAGTTATTGATGAAATAATTTATATACAATCATTGAGAGGACATTATTAATGTTTAAATAAAAGGATTTTTTTCGAGGATTGTAAGATAATTTCAATCTTGGAAACGAACCGCAAAATTATATATTGGAAGAATTTTTTGAAAACGAACTCGTAGAAAAGTTCGAAGCAATGGTTGAGAATAATGATGAATTCTACTTCGAAACCGAAGAGTATGAAGAGATTATTATCTATTATCTCGAAATGGGGGATATCTCCTTTGCCGATATGGCAACAAAATATGGGCTGAAAATTCACCCAAACTCCCTTGATTTAAAAATTAAGCAATTCGAAGTTTTCCTGGAATTGGAAAAATATGCTGAGGCCAAGGAACTGATGACTGAACTGAAGGAATCCTGCATGGATCATACCGACTTCCTGGTTTGCTGTGCGAAATATTATTCGAATCTGGGAAATCCGAGACGTTCAATCGAGTATTGCGAAAAAGCCTTAGAACTGGAAGAAGAAGAAAACTTTTTACATAACTTCATTGCAGATGAATACGTGAATTTAGAAGATCCGTTCAAAGCCTTGAAGCATTATAAACTGGCCTTGAATTTTGATCCGCAGGATGAATATTCGTTAGAGAACGTGATGTTCTGTTATAACCAATTGAAGCGAAGCGATGAAGCCATCGAGTTCTTGAATGGTTATCTGGATAAGTTTGCCTTCTCAGAAACGGCTTGGTACGAATACGGACAGTTTTATTTCAACAAAAAGAAATATGAAGAAGCCATTAATGGCTTTGATTATTTGTTGGCGATCAATCCACAATCTGTCGGAGTTTACGCCAATAAAGCGGCGTGTTATGAAGCGATGGGCGAGTGGTTAAAAGCCGTTGAAGTCTATGAAGAAATGTTGGCTTTAGAATATACCAAATCGTTTACTTTTTATAAAATTGGTTTGTGTTATAAAGAAAATAAGCAGCCTGTTTTAGCCTTAAATTCGTTTCAGAAATCGTTGCGTGATGATCCCCAGTTTTACCTTTCGATGATGGAGCAATCCTACATTTACGAGGAAATGGGCGGAATGAAAGAAGCCTTACACTTTGCGAAAGAAGCCGTTTCTCTGAACGAATCGAATTTGGATTATCAGAAAAGACTTGCCTTTTTATATATCGAAGGTGGTAAATTCGAGGAGAGTTTAACTTGCCTGAAAAGATTAGTTGATTTCGAACCAACGCGTTTCTATAACTGGTACGCGTATTCGGAAGTCTTGATGTTGATCGGTGAATTTGAAGAGGCTGTTACCGTATTGGTTGCCGCAACAAAAATGCATAACCGCGCCGAGTTGTTTTATCAGTTAAGCAACTGTTATTTCCAGCTGAATAATCAGAAGAAAGGAAGAACAGCGCTTGCAACTGCCTTAGAGCTTGATCCGCAGTTGCTGGAAGATATGCAGCAAAAATATCCTTTCTTAAAAGATGAAGTGGATAAAGTGAAAACCAAAAAGAAGTAAATCTTTTTTAGAAAATAGAAAACGCACGGAGAGGTGCGTTTTTTTTGTTTACAGTAAGATCTTCAGTATTGCAAGACACGATCAGGTTTACTATTCTTTGTTTGGGCAGACATTTCCGCCTTCCACTCCCGCTTTTTTGTTCCACTACGTTTCACAAAAAGAGCTCCGTTCAAGTCGGGCTGCAGATTTTCGCATTTATAAAGATCGGTCTGGATCCAACTATCGATAATACATTTCAAGGAAGTTAAAAAACTCAGCCATTCTAAACACGTTATTAAATGCTAAATAAAAGAACAATACAGAAACCGTAACATAAAGAAAAGAAAGTATTTTCGGCGAATCTTTATATCCGTAAAACAGCCAGCCAAGAAGCACCGGAACAACGAATATAAAATGTCCGCCGTAAATATAAGAAGTATGAAGTCCGAATTTTAAAACGCAGTGAATCGCAATATCCACCAAAAAAGAAATCATCAAAATCTGAACGAATTTGTTTTTAAAGTTCTTGGCAAAACTCCATAAAACAAGTAATAAAACCGCTGCTACAAATACATACGGAATCCACGAAGTATAAACATCCATGAAAAGCGCTTTATACTGAAATCCTTTTTTATTGTGATAGTCTTTAATTACGAATCCACTGAAAAGCATATTTCCACCGAAAAACCACGACACAATCATGTCCCAAATCGGGGTCACTTTGGGATTAGAAAACTTTTCATACTGTTCACCGGATTTATTTAAAAAGTTTAAAAACTTAAAATCCAGTCGGTATAGAAACAGTAAAACAAAAACCGACACGGAGATTAAAACCCGTAAAACGAGATTTCCAAATTTTCGCCAGTTTCTAAAGACATTCTTTTCAAAAAGAAGCGGAATGTAAACTTTAACAACATTCGTAACCGTTAAACCACCGATCGAAACTGCAGCTAAAGCCAAAGCTATTGCCGGAATCTTTTCTTCTTTTCTAATTTTTAAAGCTGCATAATAATTAAATAAAACTAAAAATAATAAGGTATAAGTATAAGTTTCAGGCGTGAAAGAAAGTAAAATCGGCGTGCTGAAAAAGGAGAAAAAGAATAGAATTAATAAAGAGATTTTTTTCGGTAAGGTGATGATGTTCTTTAAATATTTATAAACCTGAACTAAGCTCAAACTCACCGCAAAGTTGCTGCACCAAGCCAAAACCAGTCGGAAGGTTTCATCTTTTTTGCCATGTGAAAACAATAAGGCAAACTCCTTAATCCAGTTGAAAAAATAGTTGGATAAAGGATGTCTTTCAAATCCGCCGCCGGTCATTACAATCGCTCGATTATCAAAACTGAAGTATGCGTCCCACGGAATTCGGTTATCAAAAATAATTCGATAATCCAACGCAATCACCGTTCCCAAAATACCATAAGCAGTAAGGAACAGCAGAAATAAAAACAATTCGAATCTTGTTTCCGGGAAAACAGTTTTCAGAAAATCTGTAAATTTTTGTTTTAAATTCAAGGTCATTAATTTCGGCAAAAGTAAGGAATTTTAAGAACTACAGGAAAGGGTAGAGCAGCCTGTTTGGCCATCATATTCATTGGGTCTTTTGACAGAAAATTCAGGATAGATTTCTTCGTAAGGATTCTCCAGAGCAGTTAAAAGTTTATTCAGTAAATCTTTTTTTCCTTCATTCAGTTCATTAATACATTCAAAAAGTAAATAATTTCTCAGAATGAATTTAGGGTTGGCGGTTTTCATTAACGTTAAAGAATCGGCTTTTGAAATGTTGTTCTTTGCTAATCGATTTTGATAAAGACCAAGAAATTCTTTTAGTTTCTCAAATTGATCTTCTGTCGTTCTTGAATAAAATACTTCTTTAAAATGAACTTTATAATCGATATTTTCGTCATAGCTTTCTAACTGTTTAAAGAACAACGTATAATCGATTTTTAAATCCTGCATGAGTTGTTGCGCATTCGTAAACAGTTCATCATCACCTTCCTGAACTTGATCAAATCCAAATTTCTTCGCCATCATTTCATCATGTTTGATCCAGAAAGTAGTGTTGAAATCATTCAGGATCTTTTCCAGTTTGGATTCGTCTTTAATTAAAGAAAATAAAGCGTTGGCCAATTGCCAAAGATTCCATTGTGCAATTTTTGCCTGATTTCCAAAAGCATATCTGCGACCCGGTAAATCGGTTGTATTCGGCGTAAAATTCAAATCATATTCATCTAAGAAAGAAAACGGTCCGTAATCAATCGTTAATCCCAAAATGGACATGTTATCGGTATTCATCACGCCATGAACAAATCCAACGCGGAACCAATCCACAATCATATCCGCAGTTTTCTCTGAAACTGTTTTGAAGAAATCCGCATATTTATTTGGACTGTCAATATCGATTTCTGGAAAATAATTTTCAATGGCAAAATCAGCAAGTTTCTTTAAAGTCTCAATTTCGCCTTGAGCAGAAAGCAATTCAAAATGTCCAAATCTTAAAAAACTTGGAGCAGTTCTGGTCATGACAGCTCCTTTTTCGTACGCGGCATTTCCGTCGTAGAGCATATCTCGAACAACCTGTTCTCCACTGAAAGAAAGAGATAAGGCTCGAGTCGTGGGAATGCCCAAATGAAACATCGCTTCACTCATCAGATATTCCCGAACGGAAGAACGAAGAACCGCGCGTCCATCAGCATGCCGGGAATATGGAGTTGCTCCGGCGCCTTTCCATTGGATTTCGGATTTCTGACCTTCAGCATTTTTAATCTCACCAGTGAAAATTGCGCGGCCATCGCCGAGTTGCCCAGCCCAGTTTCCAAACTGATGTCCAGCGTACGCAGTTGCATAAGTTTTCATTTCAGCAGGAAGTGATTTTGCATTTAAAAAATCGGTGTCTTCTTGCTTTTCAATTTTACCTAATCCTATTTCTTCGGATAATTTTTCATTAAATATAATAAGGTCAGGGTTTTTGAAGTGAGCAATTTCCGTAGTTGAAGATAAAACTTTTGGAGTTTGTCTTTGCATTGGATTCCCGGAAAGGTCGGCAGGGAAAAGGGATAAATATTGTTGCGTGATTTGATCTAAATTCATGATTCAAAGTTCGTTAAAAAAAACATCCTTCCAAAAGTTTGAAAGGATGTTTTCCATTTATTATATATATTGATGTTATTTGTTAAAATCGATATCGTCGCCGGTATTGATGTTTTCGTTAACGTTTTCTTCTTTTCTAGCCGGTGGTTTTTTATTGGTGTTCACCGGCTCAGAAACCGTTGGGTTTTTAATCTGGTCGATGGTTTGCAAACCGCCATCATCACCATATCCACCAAGTCCCTGTAAGTCCGCACAGCTTCCTGTCCAATTGGATGGTTTTACAAATTTATCTTCCGGAGAGATTCCTAATTCTTTATCTGCCCAGACTTTCTTCATGTAAATTGCCCAGATCGGTAGCGCCATTTTTGCTCCTTGTCCTTCGCCTGTTCCGTAGAAATGCGTGGCTCGATCTTCCCAGCCAACCCAAACTCCTGTGGCAAGGTTTGGTGTAATTCCCATAAACCAACCATCCGAGTTATTCTGTGTTGTACCGGTTTTACCGGCGATCTCAATTCCTTTTGGAACTCCTCTTCGTCCCAATTCACCAGAAGCGGTACCGAATTCTGTTACCCCTTTCATTAGATCAATCATGGTGTACGCATACAATTCGTTCATGACTTCTTTGGTCACCGGTTTCACTTCTTTAATTAAGCGGGAATTTCCATCTTCTATACGCCAGATCATTTCGGGCTTGATGTAATTTCCGTAATTCGCAAAAGTACTGTAGGCACCTAACATTTCATAAATTGTAATATCAGAAGAACCCAGTGCAACGGCATACTCGTTCGGGATCTCTTCAGTAACTCCAAGATCTCTGGCCGTTTGAATGACACTTTTCACACCCGTCATTTCAATTAATCTTACTGCGACCGGGTTTTGGGATTGTGCCAAAGCATCTCGTAATGTCAGCATTCCACCTCGACCTCTAACGCTCCATGATCCTTTAGTATAGGTAGCATTGGAAACGGTTGAACAAGGAGTCATTCCCAACTTCATGATGGCCGTAGCGTAAACAAATGGTTTAAAGGTTGAACCAACCTGTCTTTTCCCCTGTTTAATATGATCATATTGGAAATGCTGCCAGTTAATTCCCCCAACCCAAGCTTTAATTTCGCCTGTTCCTGGAACCATCGACATTAAACCAGCCTGTGCAATTTGTTTGTGATACCGAATGGAATCCCATGGTGACATTTCCACTTCTTCTTCACCGGCCCAGGTAAATCTTGAAGTTTTAATTGGTTTTTTGAAGTCAAGCATAATGGAATCTTCGGACACGCCAGCACTTTTTAACTGCTTATATCGTCCTGTTCGCTTCATCGCACTCAACATGATGGAGTTGATCTGCTTGTCGTTAATTAAGTAAAAAGGTCTTTGTTTTCTACCTCTTTGCTCCGCATCAAATCTTTTTTGGAGATCTGTTAAGTGCTCTTTTATGGACTCTTCCGCATATCCTTGCATTTTAGAATCCAAGGTGGTATAAATTTTTAAACCGTCTTTGAATATATTAAGCGTTTTACCCGTCGATTTTTCATAATCTTTGATGTAACCGTCAATCTCTTTTCTTAAGTAAAATTTATAGTAAGCCGAATAACCTTCATCAATCGATTTTACGGGATGATAATCAAGTGCAATAGGAGAGTCTACTGCTTTTTGAAAAGTTTGCTGATCCAAATAACCCGTTTTTAACATTTGATCTAAAACAACGTCTCTTCTGCTCTTTGCTCTTTCCTCATTTCTCATCGGATTATTTTTCACCGGATTTTCCAGCATGGCAACAAACATTGCAGCTTCGGGAAGGGTGAGTTTCGAGGTTGTTTTATTAAAGTATATTCGCGAAGCCATTTCAATACCATTGGCATTATAAAGAAAATCGAATTTATTGAAATAAAGAGTAATGATTTCTTCTTTCGTATATCTCTTCTCAAGACTTACTGCAACTACCCATTCTTTCAGTTTCTGAAAACTTCGCTGTAAGGTGTTCTGTGAGGCTCTTCCGGTAAATAAAAGTTTGGCTAACTGCTGTGTAATGGTAGAACCACCACCTCGTTTTCCACCAAATGCAACTGCTCTCGCAACAGATTGTAAATCAATTCCCGAATGTTCTTTAAAACGCTCATCCTCTTTTGCCTGAAGTGCATAAATAAGATACGGTGGAAGTTCCTTGTAAGTGACAGGTTGGGTTTTTTCCTTTTCAAACTTCCCCAGCATTTTTCCGTCTGAGGAATAGATTTCTGAAGCCACAAATATATCGGGATTGTCCAGCTCTTTTACATCGGGCATGTCACCAAGAAATCCCTGGGACACTGCAAAAAAGGTACCTGCTATTCCAATAATTAGAATAATCAGACCAGTCCAGACCAGTTTTACCCATTTTTTCCAGCCCGTATTTTTCACCTTTTTAGGAGGAAGTGGAAATTTTTGTTGAGGTTTATTTCCTTTATTCTGTGTGTTTTCCATAAATAATATTACGGTTTTGCTGTTTCAATTTTTACACCAATATCTTCAATCCCAGGCAGATTATCATTGCGCATCGCCTGAATAATTCCAATGGAATACGTTCCGTTTTCGGGGAATTTATAATTTAATTTATACTGGAAAAGTGTTTCTTTGGTGTCACCGAAACCTTTTCCTATCCACGCCCCATTTGGTTGCGCTAGAATATAATTCAAGGTATCGGTACTTTTCTGTTTTGTTTTTTGGTTCAAAAAATTAACGATCAATCTGATGTTACTGTACGGATAATCGTTATTGTTTCTTACAACAAATATAATGTTTTTCGGAGTCTGTGCATCTGCTATTTTAAAGTCAAACTTTTGCTCCGATTTTTTATTCCATTTGCCGTTTAGGTTATTCATCACCACTTCTTCGGCACTGTTTTTACAGCTGAAAAGAAAAAACAAAAAGAAAGAAACGCCTATGATCTTATGCATTGTCATCACGTTTTGGCTGTGGTTTCTTTTTAAATTTTTTCGGACCTTGATTTTGAGGACTAGCCTTTACGTTTTGTCCCGCTGCTTTCTCCTGTGGTTTTTTATTCCTTGGCGGTTGATTAACATTAGGTTTGCCCTCTGTTTTATTTTGATTGTTTGGTTTCCTTTTGTTCTGGTTTTTTCCGGCAGGTCTATTTTTCCTTTCGAAACGGTCCATATTGTTTTCCTGAATCAAATCAACCGATTTTACCGGAATATCATTGATTTTTAACTCTTCCAAAGGTGGAGCTTTTTCCCCTTTTTTATTGGTATCAATGAGTTTTTTCACTTCCTGAACATCCAAATCATACCATGACATGGAATGGTCTACGTAGGCAAACCACATTCTTTTTTTGAAAACGTCAATTTTAATACAAAAAGCTTTTCCTTTTACGGTATCAATGGTTGTTGATGAAGGAGGAAAATGACTTAATGCATCCAAATAACTGTCTAGCTCGTAGTTCAGGCAACATTTCAGTTTTCCACATTGTCCTGCTAATTTCTGCGGATTAATGCTTAATTGCTGATAACGCGCGGCGTTCGTATTAACTGACCGGAAATCGGTGAGCCATGTTGAACAGCACAATTCTCTACCACATGAACCAATTCCACCGACTTTTGCGGCTTCTTGCCGGAAACCGATTTGTTTCATATCGATTTTAGTTCTAAACAAAGATGCATATTCTTTGATCAACTGCCGGAAATCCACGCGGGTATCTGCGGTATAGTAGATGGTAACTTTTCCACCATCTCCTTGATATTCCACATCGGTAATTTTCATATCCAGGTTTAAGGCGTAAGCAATTTTACGCGCCTGAATTTTTACACTTTCTTCTTTTTGTCTGACTTCCTGCCAAACTTCAATGTCTTTTTGGTTGGCTAATCGGTAAATTTTTAGAGGGTTTTCTTCAGAAACGTATTTTTTTTTCATCTGAATTTTAACCAATTCTCCTGAGAGGCTTACTACACCTATATCGTGACCCGGACTTGATTCTACTGTGACAACGCTTCCTATATGAAGCGGTAATTTATTAACGTTTTTATAAAAAAATTTACGATCGTTCTTAAACCTAACTTCTACAAAATCAGTATTTGATTGAGCAGGACTGTTAATATTTGAGAGCCAATCGAAAACACTTAATTTATAGCTATTTCCGCACGTATCTACACTTGCACAGCCATCAGCGGATTTTGTTCCGCATGAATGGGCAGAATCGCCGGATGTTTTACATCCACAACTCATATTTATATTTTAATTATATCATGCAAATTTAGTATAATTTTTTTTGTATATTTCAAAGGATGCCTATTTGAGCGTGTTAATTTTTTACTTTTAACAGAATCTACCTAAATCTTGTGAATTATTTAATTATATTAGGTTTATTATGCAAATCATACAATTAAAAAAATGGAAATATGAAGCGATTTTAGTGATTTTATTTAATTTAAACGGTCGATTTTTTTTATTTGACAAATAATTAAAAATTACTTTTAATAAAGGTTTCATAAAGGTTTTTGCGACAATGCTAATTTAAACATTGTTACTGAAATGATATTTGTTTAAAATAATTTATGAATAATTAACATTTGTTTAAAAAATAATTTTATATTTGGAAGATTAATAATGATTTTATGAAAAAAATAGTTTTAACAACAGCATTGTTAGCTGGTGTTCTTGCGCAAGCTGGAGGCTTTAGAGTTTCTTTACAAGGCGTTAAGCAATTAGCAATGGCTCACACCAGTGCTCATGCAGAGGACGCGAGTGTTACTTTCTTTAATCCTGCAGGAATGTCTTTTATTCCGGCTAAGTTAAGTATTGCAGCGGGTGGTTTCGGAGCGAAATCCAGCGTTACTTACCAAAATTTGTCAACCCTTGAATCTTTTGATACCGATAATCCACTAGGAACTCCACTTTATGCAGCAGTCGCTTATAAAGTGTTAGATAATGTTTCTGTCGGTTTCAATTTCTCTACCCCATTTGGAAGTACGATAGAGTGGCCTTCAGATTGGTCCGGTCGAGAAATCGTTCAGCGGTTAGAATTAAAAGCATTTTATTTTCAACCAATGGTTTCATTTAAATTGGCACCGTGGGCTTCAGTCGGAGGGAGTTATATTTATGCAAAAGGAAGTGTGAACTGGGATAAAGCAGTGACCCAATTGGGAGGAAGCTTAAATCTTACGGATGATAAAGCTTCAGGAAGCGGTTTCGGTCTAGGATTTTATTTTCAGCCAAACGATAAATTGGATGTGAGCATCGCATACCGCTCCCCGATCGATATGGAGGCGGACAAAGGAGTTGTGAGTTTTAATATTTCGCCGGCTTTATATCCAAGTTTAGGTCTTGATGCTTCCGGTAAGGATTCTTTTAAAGCAACTTTACCTTTGGTAGATGAGTATACAATTGGAGCGACTTATAAAATTACGCCAAAATGGATGATTTCCGGAGACTTTAATTATAGTGGTTGGGATCAATACAATAAACTTACTTTAGATTTCGCAAATGCACCAATCGGTAACCAGCCGACTGATCCAACAGTATTAGTAAGTCCGAAGAATTTCAAAAGCACACAGACTTGGAGAGTGGGTACTCAATATCAAATCAACGATATGTTTGCAGCACGTGCAGGATATTATTATGATGAGTCACCATATACTGATGAAAATTTTCAAGCAGAAACACCATCTTTCGACTCTAATGTTGTAACCGCTGGGGTAGGAATCAACCTTATGAAAGGATTTGGAGTAGATATCGCCGGTGGAATTGCATTCCCAAAAAGCAGACTGGTGAATAACAGTAATACTGATTTCTACGGACAAGCGAAAGCGAAAGCGTATTACTTTGGTTTAGGTTTGTCATATAACGCATTTTAAGATTTAATTTAATTATGAAAAAAATATTAATATCAACAATTGCTGTTTCAGCATTGTTTTTTACAGTAAGCTGTAACACAGATTTTGATAACGACGTAAGCAATGTTGTTGTGACAAACGGAGATGCTGACTTTTCAAAGTATGTTGCTTTAGGAAACTCCCTCACAGCTGGTTACAGAGATAATGCACTTTATGCTGACGGTCAAATGGAATCATACCCAAGTATGATCGCTCAACAGATGATGTTAACAGGAGGTGGAGCTTTTACACAACCTTTAATGGCTGACAATAATGGTGGCCTTCTTTTCAATACAGGTGCCGGAACAGTTCAGATCGCTAATACAAAAATATATATTAACGATTTTATAGATGGTGCTCCAGATTTGAAGAACGCGAATAACAATGTTGCTACCACATTAGTAAATACGGTTTTAACAGGTCCTTTTAATAATATGGGGGTACCTGGCGCAAGAGTGTCGCATTTACTCGCACCCGGTTATGGAAATCCTGCTGGTATTTTGGCAAAGACTGCAAATCCTTATTTCGTAAGATTTGCTTCGTCTCCAAATACTTCAATTCTGGCCGATTTTGTAGCGCAAAGTCCGACTTTCTTCTCTTTATGGATAGGAAGTAACGATGCCTTGCTCTATGCTTTGGCAGGTGGAGATTCGACTATAGAGGCTTTAACTCCAGCTGCGGAGTTCGCAACGTATTACAATATGGTAATTAACCAAATTTCTACAGGAACTACTGCGAAAGGTGTTATTGCTAATATCCCAAATGTAACTTCAATTCCATCATTAACTACATTCCCTTACAATCCATTAACTGCGAAGGTATTAGGGCAAGGAGATATTGCAGCGGGTGAAGCAAATATTGACGCTTTAAATGCACAATTGTACGGCCCATTGAACCAAATTTTAACTGCATTCTCTGCAGGAGATCGAATTAAACCATTGTCAAAAACCGGAGCTAACCCAATGCTTATTAAGGATGAAAGCCTTCCAAACCTGGGTGCACAAATTACTGCAGCAGCATCAGCTTCTGGTAATCCAACGCTTATGGCTTTGGCTGGATATTTAGGTGCGGTTTACGGACAGGCGAGACAAACGAAACCTGGCGATCTAACCCCCTTAACTACGAAGGCAGCACTGGGAACATTAGAAACCTTGCCTCCAGGAATTCCTGCATCTTTAGCTTCAAGAGGAATTGCTTATCCTTTTGCAGACAAATATGTATTAACTTCAACAGAGGTTGAAGAGGTAAACACAACCATTGCAGCATATAATCAGGTGATCAAAAATGCCGCAGATGGTAAAGGTTATGCTTTCGTTGATGCGAATGCGAAAATGATTGAGTTGGCATCTGCCTCCGGAATCCAGTGGGATGGTGTTAGGTATACCTCTAAATTTGTGACCGGTGGAACATTCTCTTTAGATGGAGTACATCTTACAGGAAGAGGATATGCCTTAATTGCTAATGAATTTATGAAAGAGATTAACAAGAAGTATAATTCTAATTTACCAATGGTAAATGTTAATAGCTATAGCGGAGTAACATTCCCATAACAGTTTGTTAAAAATCATTTAATAATAAAACCACTTGAATCCTTCGAGTGGTTTTATTTTTTTAAATTTGCACATCTAAAAAAAAGTAAAAATGGCTGATCAGGCAAGTTATCTATTCTCTACCAGGACAAGTAAAGTTTTGGCAGAGAGAATTGCTCACTTTTATGGGCAGGAAATGGGGAAAATTAATTTCCAGGAATTTAGTGATGGGGAATTCGAGCCCGTATTAGATGAATCTGTTCGTGGTGGACGGGTTTTTTTGATTGGATCCACTTTTCCACCGGCAGACAATCTTTTGGAATTATTACTTATGATCGATGCCTCTAAAAGAGCATCTGCGAAAAGCATCACGGTGGTTTTACCTTACTACGGTTTGGCAAGACAAGACCGTAAAGACCAGCCCAGAGCGCCAATCGGTGCGAAGTTAGTCGCAAACCTTCTTACCGCAGCAGGAGCAACCCGCATTATGACTATGGATCTGCATGCAGATCAAATTCAGGGATTCTTTGAAATACCGGTAGATCATTTGTATGCTTCAACAATTTTCATCGATTACATTAAGCAGTTAAATTTAGAAGACCTTACCATTGCGTCACCAGATATGGGTGGAGCGAAAAGAGCGAAAAACTACGCAAGTCACTTGAGTGCCGAAGTGGTAATCGCTTACAAAGAAAGAAAAAAAGCAAATGTTGTAGAAGAAATGTTTTTGATCGGTCATGTTGAAGGAAGAAACGTAATCCTTATTGATGATATGATCGATACAGCAGGAACACTTTGCAAAGCGGCAGACATTCTGATGGCGAACGGAGCAAAAAGTGTACGTGCCATGGCGACCCACGGTGTACTTTCCGGAAAAGCCTATGAAAACATTCAGAATTCAAAACTTTCGGAAGTGATCGTGACCGATACTATTCCGATTAAAACAGAATTATCATCAAAGATCAAAGTATTGTCTTGTGCCGAACTTTTTGCAGATGTGATGAAAATGGTTCATCAGCACAAATCAATTAGTGATAAATTCATTATTTAAAATAATAATTTATATCTTTGCACCCTTAAAATTTTTTAATATATTATAATGAAATCAATTACAATTCAAGGTACAAAAAGAGAAAGCGTGGGCAAAAAGTCTACTAAAGCTTTACGTGATGCTGAATTAGTTCCTTGTGTTGTTTACGGAGGTGCTGAAACTTTAAATTTTTCTGCTGAAGAAAGATCTTTCAAAGGTTTGGTATATACTCCTGAAGCACACACGGTATCTATTGAGGTTGACGGAAAAACCATTCCAGCTGTTCTTCAGGACATCCAATTCCACCCAATTACAGATAAGATCTTGCATGCTGATTTCTATCAGTTGTCAGATGATAAGCCAGTAGTGATGGAGGTTCCGGTAAAACTTACAGGACGTTCAAAAGGTGTTGTTGCCGGTGGTGCAATGAGACAGTCTTTCAGAAAATTGAAAGTAAAAGCAATCCCAGGAAACTTGCCAGACGAAATCGTGGTAGATGTTACTCCATTAAAGATTGGAAGCAAACTTTATGTTGGCGATATCAAAGCGGAAGGATTCTCTTTCATGCATCCAGACAACGCAGTTGTAGTAGCTGTTAAGATGTCTAGAACTGCAATGAAAGGTGGCGCTGCTGCTGCAGATGACGATGATGAAGAAACTGCTACAGCAGAAGGAGATGCTCCTGCAGCTGATGCTACAAGTGCTGAATAAATAGTTCTCACTATAAAATTGAAGAAGCCGTCTCAAAATAAAATTTGAGGCGGTTTTTTTATTTGGTAGTGTTTCACTAACTGTGTAAGTTGAAAAGTTATTCTGAAAAATTTTGAGCCTTCAAAAGCTCAAAACTTTTTCGGAAATAACTTTTTACTATTTTTAAACTTTATACAGTTATGATCGACAAAGAAGAATTATTAAACAACAAGGATTTCTACAAATCCTTCAAGAGTGGAGAAGATTTAACCTCTTTCTTCAAAACAATGCACAAACGAGCCGTAGAACATATGCTCGAAGCCGAATTAGATGACCATCTGGATACCGAGAAACATCAAAAAACAAAAGACGGAAATTATCGCAATGGCCATCAAACCAAGAAGATAAAAACCTCTTTTGGCGAAGATGAAATTAAAGTTCCGCGGGATAGGGAAAGTACTTTTGAGCCAGCCTTAGTTCCCAAAAGGCATAATATTATTGAAGGTTTGGAAAATGTTATCATCTCATTTTATGCCAAAGGAATGAGTGTAAGTGATATTGAAGATCAGATCAAGGAAATGTATGATTTTGATGTTTCAACATCCACAATATCCAGGATTACCAATGCGGTTTCCAGTGAGATTGTCGCTTGGCAAAATCGGCCACTAGAGGATTTATACCTCATTGTTTGGATGGATGGAATTGTTTTTAAAGTCCGTGAGAACTCAAAAGTTATCAACAAAACCATTTATCTTGCCGTTGGTTTAAGACGGGATGGAAGAAAAGAAGTTCTGGGAATGTGGCTTGGAAAAAACGAAAGTTCCAGTTTTTGGATGAGCGTTTTAACTGACATAAAAGCACGTGGCGTAGAAGATATACTGATCACTGCAACGGATAATCTCAATGGATTTACCCAAACTATTCGCAGTGTTTTCCCACAATCTCAAACTCAGATCTGCGTGGTGCATCAGATTAGAAATGCTTGTAAATACGTAGTTTGGAAGGACAGAAAAGCCTTTACTTCCGACATGAAACACATTTACAACGCTCCCACCAAGCAAGCCGCAGAAGCCGCCTTAAATGATTTTGCAGAAAAATGGGAATCTAAATATTCGTATGCCATCAAATCCTGGAGAGATAATTGGGATGAATTAACGGTATTTTTCGAATTTCCGGTGGAAATCCGTAAAATCATTTACACCACCAATTTAATAGAAAATCTCAACGGAAAAATAAGAAAATATACTAAAAATAAAATGTCTTTTCCTACTGATGATGCGGTTTTAAAGTCAGTTTTCCTTGCCTTAAGAGAAGCAACAAAAAAATGGACAATGCCGATTCGAGATTGGGGAATCGTATTAAATCAATTTATGCTTATATTTGAAGAAAGGCTCAAGTTATAAAAAACTCAAGTCTTAAACTTTTCAACTTACACACTTTGCGGGACAGTGTCTTTTATTTTCTGTTGTAAAGCGTTAAATTTTGATTATTTGTGATTTTTGCACATTAGGATAAAAATGTGCTCTTACTTAAGCACTCTTTTTTCTTAGATTGTGTGCTAAAGCGTGTAATCCGAACTCTAATTCCACTTTTTCTATTCCTTTGTGTGTAAAACGCTTGAAGTTCCGATTGGATTTGATATGTGCAAAGACGGGTTCTACATCCGCCGTGCGTTGTTTGCGTTTTATTTCTCCGATTTCACTCAAGATGTTTTCCCGAACTCTCTCCTTATGCCGTTCTAAATTTTGGTTGCGTTCTATTATTCTGTTTCCCTGGGCTTTATGGCAAGCCCCTCGCAGCGGACAACCGGTGCAGTTTTGAGCCTGGTACAGTGAACTTGTCTGAGCATAACCGCTTTTTGTTTTTCGATTTCGGTTGGTGATTTTATTCATCGGTTGCCCCATCGGACAGATATACTGATCGTTCTCTTCGTTATAATAAAGTTTATCGCGGTGAAAGTCTTCGTTGATTTTCTTTCTTTTCGATTTTAAAATACCCTGTTCCTTATCGAAGGTGTTGTATTTTACGAAGGTTTCTATATTTTTCTCTTCCAGAAAATCATAATTTTCTTCACTGCCGTAACCAGCATCAGCAGTAAGTTCTTCCGGCAAAAACTGATAAAGTTCTTCAAAAGTATTGAGATGTGGTTTAAGCGTATTTAAATCATTGGTGGTTTGGTGTAAAGTATAATGAATAACAAACTGGGATTCAGAACTTACCTGCACGTTGTAGGCGGGTTTAAGTTGACCATTCTGCATATGATCATCTTTCATGCGCATAAATGTGGCATCGGGATCGGTCTTACTATAACTGCCACGTCCGTCCAAAACCTTTTCCTGCTCCTGGTACTTATCCAGGTTCTGAGAAAAATTCTTTTGAATGTATCTTAATTTTGCCTTTGCTTTGGTGGATGCCTTCGGGTTTTTGCTGATGATCTCTTCTATTTTCTTGGCGGTCTTCTCTATTTTATCTTTATCGATGGTTTTAAACTCCGGTGGTGTAGGATCGCTGTCTTCTTCCTCAGCAATGCTTTGGGCATAGTTCCACATTTGTTCAAGTTGTTCTGCCATCTTCTCTTTTCTGGTTTTAATGGCATTGCCCCAAACGAAGGTATATCTCCCGGCAATAGACTCTATCTTAGTTCCATCGGTAAAAACTTCTTTCAAGCTAACGAGTCCTTCCTCTGCTAATAACAGGACGACCTGTTTGAAAATGTCTTTGAAAATAGTCTTGAGTTTCTTGCTCCGAAAACGTGCGATGGTGTTATGGTCTGCGACCTGTTGAGCGGACAACCACATAAAATTAATATTCTCACGCATCGCTTTTTCGATCTTCCTGCTGGAATACGTATTATCCATATAAGCGTAAACCATCACCTTAAGCATCATCTTGGGATGAAAGCTCGGTTTGCCATCTTTACTATACTCTTCAATGAGCAATCGTAAATCCAGTTGTTCAATAATTCCATTAACGACCCGAACGGCATGATTTTCTGGAATCAATTCCTCGATTGATGGTGGGAATAACCAATTTTGTTGTTGGTTATAATCTTTAAATTTAATACTCATATAATTGATTATCAATACTTAAAGATAGTAAAATTCTCTAAAACTGACAAATGTTAAACACAGAAAAAACCGCCTCAGTATTGAGACGGCTTCTTTTTTTAAGTGATATCATAAACTGCAGACGTATTAAAATTCAAAAGCAATCTTGAAGTTCATTATTTTTATTATTTTTACTCTATAATTAATTACGGTGACCAAAAAACTCCTGCATCTCTATTTTCTGCTTTTCTTATCCTTCTGTTTCGGACAGCAGAATAAGGAGTTTAAAGAAGTCAAGAATTTCTACGACTATCAACGCTACATGCTCAATAATGAGTTTAAAAAGAGATTCGATAAGGAGGTAAGTCCTGAACAGAAAATGACCGTAAAGAATGACTTTAAAGAGTTCATGCTGAAATTAGACAGTATTCAGAATGCGGCGTTGTTAAATGCCTTAGTGCGGGTGAAAATAAGAGAGGATCTTAACGGGATTCAATTAAAAAATACCAATACCAAACAAACACCAAGCCCTAAAAAATCTGATCTGAGCAGCGATGCACAATATCCCGGAGGTTTTGAACTCATGCGCAAACAGCTCGTAGAGTCTTTCTATAGTGATGCTATTTTAGCAAATGAAAAAGTCCTGAAAACCAGTTTGGTTTTTGTGGTAGAAAAAGATGGATCGATCAGTTCTGTAAAAGCGGATGGCGATAATTTCACCTTCAACCGACAGGCAGAGATTGCGCTATACCTTCTTCCGGAAAAATTTTCTCCCGCCTATGTTAAAGGAACTGCGGTAAGATACCGATTCCGATTGCCTCTAGCCATGAATTTCGATTAAAAACTTATTTTAGTACCGAATTGGTTTCGTGTTGATTTTAAGTTTATATTTGAGAAAAATATTTATGAAAGAAATTTTATTGATTGCAGCATTCGGTGCAGGATTTCTTAGCGTTCAAGGTCAGGAAATGTCGGGTGAAAGACAAAATGACGTTATGATCAGTCCCATCGAATTAATTGCCGGGCCCGCCCTTAATATTTCATACGAGCGACTTCTTAATGAAAATTCTGGTATTGGAGTAAATGTGGCTTACCTTTTAGATAACGCCGGCGATGATTCTGGTTTGCAATCACAAATCTCCCCTTATTACCGAATGTATTTTGGTAAAAAATATGCCTCGGGCTTTTTTGTAGAAGGATTTGTGCCGATTACCACTTCAAATGATGGTAGGTACAATTACAATGTAGGTCCCGGCTATTTCGAAAGTTACTTTGTACCGGAAAAAAATACAACCGTTGGTATCGGTGTTAGTTTTGGTGGAAAATGGGTTGCTAGAAAAAATATTATTTTCGAAGCAAGTATTGGAATTGCCAGAAGATTCGGAATGGATAGCGACTATGATTCAGCAATCACAGGTAAAGGAATGCTTGGAATTGGTTACCGATTTTAAAAAGTAAAAACTATTTAATAAAAGGTTTAGTTTTACACTGAACCTTTTTATTTTAAATGATAATCACCCAAAATGAATATGTTTACGGACGAATATTTTATGAAAATGGCGCTGCAGGAAGCCCAAAGTGCTTTTGAAAAAGATGAGGTTCCCATTGGCTGCGTCATCGTAGGTAATAATCGCGTCATCGCTAAAGCCCATAATCTTACGGAAGCCTTAAATGATGTAACCGCGCATGCAGAAATGCAGGCCATTACCGCTGCGGCAAATTTCCTGGGAGGTAAATATCTGCAAAATTGTACGATGTACGTTACGTTGGAGCCCTGTGTCATGTGTGCGGGTGCGCTCAATTGGTCCCAAATTTCGAAGGTCGTTATTGGGGCAAGAGATGAACAGCGAGGGTTTATTAATAAAGCATTGACTCTTCACCCAAAAACAGAAATTGTTCTGGGAGTTCTTGAAAATGAATGCTCTATAATCGTAAAAGAATTTTTTAAAAGTAAAAGATAAATTAGTTCTTTACAGTGATTTTTTAAAAGGAATTTTTTCCAATTTAACGATGTCTTCGGATTTGAAAATTTCATTTCCCTTCCCAATTCACAGAAACGCAGTTCACATTTATAAATCTTTACCTAAATAATACAATCCTTTCAAGGTATGCAGTCGATCTGCGATATGTATTTTATCCGTCAGCGGTTTATATACATGCGAAACTCCGCCGGTTGCAATTACGAAACAATCTGCATCTACTTCATGGTTAATACGGTCGATAAAACCTTCTACCATGCCCAAATAGCCATAAACCATTCCGCTCTGCATACAGGAAACAGTGTCTAAACCCAGAACCGACTTTGGTTTTATCAATTCTATTTCGGGCAATTGTGCGGTGTCGTGGATTAAAGAATTCAGCGCTGTTATAATTCCGGGTGCAATAATTACCCCAATGGTTTCCCCAGATTCATTAATACAGCTCGCCGTAAGTGCGGTTCCAAAATCAAAAACGATTTTCTTTTTATCGGCGGGATATAAATGATGCGCAGCAACCAGGTTGGCGTAAATATCTGTTCCCATCTGTTTGGATTTAGGCTGTACGCCGGACGCGGTTTCCCGGTCAACGATGATCGGTTTCTTCCCGTGGATTTTCTGAATCGCGCGGGAAACGTCGTACGTTAATTGTGGAACTACAGACCCGATGATCACTTTATCAATCTTGTCTGCCTCAATTTTATGAGTTTGATACATCATCATAAACTGCATCTGCAGTTCGTCACTCGTGCGGTAAGGTTTTGTATTTAGGATCCAGGAAATATCACAATTGTCATCATCAAACAAGCCAAATCTGATATTGGTATTTCCTATATTAATTACGATGGAATTCATCTGTTTCTTTATTTTACCTGGATTTTATCCAACTGCATTATTACTAAATTTTTCAGACTCTGTTCCGAAATTATTTCACTTCTACTAAATTGTCTTCAAGATTAACATCTGCTAATCTTTGAGAAAAATCAATACCTAAAGCCGAAATCTGGGACTTATTGTATGGAATTGTTAAAGTATATTCCTTCTGTGTCCACGGCCAGTAAGCTTCAGTTTTGAAATCACCGTAAATATCTTTTTGTTTCCAGGTGTGCGTCATATTTAAAGGGATTTGATAATTGACTACTTTCTTATCCGTCGTTAAAATCGAAAAATCGATAGGCATTGGAATCGATCCCTTATTCTCTAAAGTCACCGTTGTGGCAAATTCACCGTACTTGATGTCTTTAATTGCATAATCAATGGTTTTCGTCGTGTTGATCCAGTAATGGTGGAACCACTTTAAATCCATCCCGGAAATTTTCTGCGCGATATGCATAAAGTCGCGATCGGTCGGATGTTTAAGATGCCATTGGTTGTAAAATTCTTTCATCACCAAAGCTAAATTTTGTTCCCCGATAATATATCCTAGCTGAACCAGGAACAATTCACCTTTGTAATAGGAGGCGAAAGAGTACGCGGTTCCATTATCATGGTGATCACCTAACCAACCTGCTGGTTCTTCAATTCCCCGTTTAACAAAATTTCGGTATCGGTCTAAAGTTGCAGTAAAAGGATTCGCTTTTGGAGTTTTTGGAGGAAATAACTGATACATAATAGAATCGTCGTAATAGCTCGTGAAACCTTCATCCATCCAAGGTCTTACACTTTCGTTATAGGCCATTATTTGCTGATTCCAGGAATGTCCACCTTCGTGAACCATCAAACCAACTAATCCATCCACACTTTTCGCTTCACCCAAAATCATGGTACACATTCCGTATTCCATTCCACCGTCACCACCTTGAATGAAGGAGTAGGAAGGATAAACATATCTTCCGTAGGTCGCATTCATTATTTGGAAAAATTTCGTCACATAAGGTTTTGACTCCGACCAATATTTAGTTTTCTCAGATTTTTGATAAACGAAATATACTTTTGGCCCATCTAAAACGACAAACGATTCTACGGTATAGTCGCGGTCTGCTGCCCAAGCAAAGTCAAGCATGTTTTTAGCGGTCCATTTCCAGGTTACTTTATTGTTTTTATCTGCTTTTAGTGAGGCCTTAGGATCATAACCTTTTACTTCAGAAGGGTTCTCTAAAGTTCCGCCGGCACCAATTACATAATCTTTATCGATTTTAATGTTGACTTCGAAGTCCGAAAAAGGCGCATGAAACTCTCTTCCTACATAATCAAAAGTCGCCCAGCCGTCGTAATCGTATTCTGCTATTTTCGGGTACCATTGGGTGACCGTCATATCGACACCTTCGGAATTGTTTCTTCCGGCGCGGCGAATCTGCATAGGAATTACGGCATCCCACTCCATGGTGAATTTTGTTGATGTATTTGGTTTTATAGGAGAATCCAAATACACTTTCATTACCGTTTCCTGAACTTCAAATTTCAAATCTTTTCCGTTTTGTTTGATCCAGTGAATATTCTGGGCGCCTTCTTCCTCTTTCGGAATTGAAGCCAAGCGGGAAATTCCATCCTTTTGTAAACGTGAATCTCCGTTTTTTCCCTGACGTGCTACTCTTTGGTCCATCATGGAGCCAGGTTTAAAGGCATTCCAATACAAATGAAAATAAACCACGTTTAACTCGTCCGGAGAATTGTTGGTATACGTTAAAGTTTGGTTTCCGTTGTATGTAAAATTCTTCGCATCTACGTCAATGTCCATTTTGTACTTCGCCTGTTGTTGATAGTACGGACCCTTTTGAGCTGACAAGAAACTGAAAAGTAAAGTTAGAATCGTGATAAACCCTTTGTTCATAGTAATTTTAATTTAAAGATGGAAAGATAAGAATTTTTGCTTTTATGGAAGATGTTAGGCTAATAAAAAACCCTTTCAGCATTTTGAGTTGCTAAAAGGGTGAAGTTTAGAGTGGTAATAAACTCTTTTAAGAATTCATTCCGCTGGCCAAAATTTTCTCTAATATTCGTAGTGTAATCAGATAGGTCGGTTTCACTCCTGTTAAACCTAAGCCTCCTGAAGATAAGGTTGAGCCTGTTTCCAAAGGATTATCTGAAGCATAGTAAGCGTACATTACGAAGAGATCTTCGGAAATATGATGACGGATTTTCGATGCGACCTGAATGGCTTTTTGATAATGTGCACCTTCCATTTCCAGGCCGATTGCTTTCCAGGAAGTTTCCATGAAATATTTCAGGATGTCTTTGTTCTGAAGTGAAGTTCCCAAAACGGTTACCATTCCACCTTCAAATGCCTGCAACTCATCATCTTCGAAATCTTCTAATTTTAAAGCATTTTCAAAAGGATAATTATCTGCAGTTCCTTCAAAAACATGGGAAGTTGGGATCATAATGTCTCCTTTTTCTCCCATTAGAATTCCGGCTTTACCCATAATCGATATCGATTTCACCTTCATCGTATATACTTCGCCGCCATATTCATACGGACGTAATAATTCATCCATAATTTCGTAGGCTTGTTCTCCAAAAGCATAATCAAAGACCATAATCACATCTTCTCCCGAATATTTCATGTCGGCGAAAGGAGTGTTTGATAAATCGGTTTTGGCCAAATCAATAATTTGAACGTCGATGTTGCTTCCGCTTTGATCATCAATATAAATCAATCCAGCTTCTTGTGAATGCGCCAATACTTTTTCCTGCAGCGATTTCTTATTAGAAATTTCTTCAAACATTTTAAAGTCAACCTTCTTCGTTGGTTTTTTTCCAATAGAATCGTTGGCGTACAACATATTCTTAACTGAGTGCATGTTGGCGGAAATAATATGTAAGGGTCTCATTTGCATATTATTTTCAGCTAAAACTGATTTTACCTTATTTGCCCATTTTTCCCCGAAGAAATGATGTCCCACTCTTTCTCTTAAGATAGCTGAGAAATGAACTTCACGTTCTCGAATCTTCTTATAATCATTAAAACTTTCGTTCCCTAAATGATACATAATTTTGAAAAGACGGTCTGGATTAGAATCATCTCCAAAGTTATTGTAAGCATTCAAAGTTTCGTCGAACGTTCTTCCCAAAAGTGAAGATAAGTGGATCAAGGCTACCTCTTTTTCTTTTCTACTCAGTTTTTTATCTCCTTTCGCTACTTCTTCAATGATTTTCCAGGCGCGCGTTGGCTTGTCGTTTTCATCATTAATAAAGGCGAGTTTGCGGATTTTATCGGCTTCTATATATAAGAAGGTGAGGTGAGTCAGTATATCATAGATTTCGGAACGGCCCAAAAGAACCTCAATGTTCATTTGATGCTCATCGATGCGATAACAGTTTCTTCTTCTCTTTTTAGGAACAATTACTTCAAAGCTTCCCTTTTCAAAACCTTCATCAGAAGTAAGATGAATAAAGGAACATTCTTCGATTCCTTCCGGTAATCGATCCAGAACGTAAAGAAGTCCGTCTAACTCCACTTTGTTGGGAACGCCCATGGTTCCATAAATTTCCGGGTTGATGGTCATAAGTAAAGACCGAAGGCTTTCTCCGGAGATGCCGGCCGGTTTGAAAAAACCGCGATAGAATAAGTGTCGCATAGAAACATAAAGTCTTTCGATTGCTTCAGTGGTTTCTCTTGCACGTGAATTTACCATATTGTAAAATTTCATACAAATATAAGGAATTTGTTGTTAGATGCATTTGTCACAGCGGTTGTCTCTAAAATATAATGAAATGTTCATCTCATTATAATTGCTTTTAAAACAAGAAATACCATTTAAATAGATGAAGAAATATTCAATCAATAGAGAAAAATACAATGTGGTTAATTTACATAAAGTTAAAATTTTGCCAATGACCCCATAAAAAATAGATGTTTTTCATTTTGTTTTTATATTTTTTGTAATTTTACCCCATTAAAAACAATACCAAATGTCAAATGTTCGATTTAAAGCACTAGAATTACTTTCTCAAAAGGATTATAGAAAAGAAAACGCAGTTGAAGTACCGAGTAAGCTGTCGGAACTTTTTTGTGAAAAAGTATTTTCGGAAGAAACAATGCGGGAATATTTAACCAAGGAAGCTTTTACTTCTATACAGGATGCCATCAAATGGGGAACAAAAATACAGCGCGATGTCGCCGACCAAATTGCCGTAGCCATGAAAGATTGGTCTTTGAGCAAAGGAGTAACACACTACACGCACTGGTTTCAGCCACTCACGGGATCAACAGCGGAGAAACACGATTCTTTTTTTACCCCTTTTGAAAGTGACCGTGCAATTGAACGATTCTCTGGAGGAATGTTGATTCAGCAAGAACCTGATGCGTCTTCTTTCCCGAATGGTGGAATTAGAAATACATTTGAAGCCAGAGGTTATACCGCTTGGGATCCAACTTCTCCTGCTTTTATTATGGGAACGACGCTTTGTATTCCCTCCATCTTTATTTCATATACTGGAGAAACATTAGATTACAAAGCGCCTTTGTTGCGAGCTTTGCATGCAGTAGATCAGGCGGCAACTGATATCTGTAAATCTTATTTTGATAAAAATGTAACGAAGGTTAGTCCGACTCTAGGTTGGGAACAGGAATACTTTTTAGTAGACAGTGCATTGTATCAGTCCAGACCTGATTTAGTTATTACCGGCAGAACACTTCTTGGGCATTCACCGGCGAAAGGTCAGCAACTAGATGATCATTATTTTGGATCTATTCCAACGCGGGTAATGAACTTTATGAAAGAATTAGAGATCAGATCAATTGAGCTGGGAATTCCTGTGACCACAAGACATAACGAAGTTGCGCCCAATCAATTTGAGTTAGCACCAATGTTTGAAGAGGTGAATGTTGCGGTGGACCATAACTCCTTATTAATGGACTTAATGGCGAGAGTGGCACACAAACACCATTTCCATATTCTTTTCCATGAGAAGCCATTTGCCGGAGTAAACGGTAGCGGTAAACACAACAACTGGAGTTTGGCGACCGATACGGGAGAAAATCTTTTAAGTCCGGGAAAAAATCCGAAAAAGAATTTACAATTCTTAACGTTCTTTGTAAATACGCTGAAAGCAGTACATGATTACGCCGATCTTTTGAGAGGAAGTATCGCCTCCGCGGGGAATGATCACCGTTTGGGTGCCAATGAAGCGCCACCTGCAATTATCTCTGCTTTTATTGGATCGCAATTATTTGGCGTGTTAGAAGAGCTTGAAAAAGTAAAAGACGGGAAAATGTCTCCGGAAGAAAAAACCGATTTAAAATTAAATGTGGTCGGAAAAATTCCAAATATTCTTTTAGATAATACGGATCGTAACAGAACTTCACCATTTGCCTTTACAGGAAATAAGTTCGAAATCAGAGCGGTGGGTTCGTCTGCAAACTGTGCGGAAGTAATGACGGTCATGAATACCATCGCAGCGAAGCAATTTAAAACATTTAAATTAGAAGTTGATGCTTTGGTTGATAAAGGCTTGAAAAAAGATGAGGCGATCTTTAATGTTCTTCGCGAATATATTAAGGTTTCTAAAAGCATTTTGTTTGAAGGAGACGGTTATTCAGAAGAATGGGCAATTGAAGCCGCTAAAAGAGGTCTTAACAATCTAAGAACAACTCCGGAAGCGTTAAGTCATGAATTAGATCCTAAGTTTATTGCATTGTACGAAGAGCTCGGCATTTACACCGAACGTGAATTAGAAGCCCGTAATGAGATAAAATTGGAGAAATATTCAACCACCATCGCTATAGAAGCCAGAGTGCTTGCCGACATTGCGAGAAACCATATTATTCCTTCGGCCTTAAAATATCAAAACCGATTGATAGAAAATGTAAAAGGCATTAAAGAAATTTTTGAAAATGAGGAATTTAAAGTCCTGGCAAAAGAGCAGATGAGTTTAATTCGTGGCATTTCTGAACACGTTGGAATTATTAAAGTAGAAGTAGAAAATTTATTAAATGCAATTGCAGCGGCAAAAGATAAAAATGATTCCAGAAAAATGGCAGAATCTTTCTGTAATGATGTCATTCCTTTCTTTGAGAAAATAAGAAATTCTTCTGATCAATTAGAAATGATGGTCGATGATGAACTCTGGCCTTTAACAAAATACAGAGAGCTGTTGTTTACAAGATAGCGTTAAAAATTAAAAAAAGAAAGCCTCACTGATGTGGGGTTTTTTTGTGATTTTAGTCGAAAGGCTATAGACTAATCTTATATAGGTGATAGATGTAGATTATAAATGTTAACAAATCATAACAAAAATAAAACCGCAAGTCCTAAAATAGGGCGTTTGCGGTTCATATTCTATTAACATTACAAATAATAATGTTAAAAAGTGTTAAATGCTTAGGTAACAATAGGTGTTTTCACCGTCTCTTTTACCCGAATACTTACTTTTGTATTGCTTTTTAAAACAAATATTACAATTAACACAGAAAATCAATATATATGAAGAAAAGAGTTCTGTTTTATATAACTTCGGTAGTTGCTACATTTTCTTTACAATCTTGTGTAACCAATTACGTAGTTTCCGCACCAACTTCTTATACCAGTGAATACAAATCAAATGCCAAACTTGCCTCTATAGATAGTAAGAAACTTGAAATCGCAAAAAAACAATTAGTTAGCAGTTTCAAAGAGGAGCAAGCCGTTGCAACCAAGACTTTAGAAACAATTGTAAAGAATGAGGAGATTGCAAAGGCATTTCGGTTTTCTAAAAAAATTGATGATATCTTAACTGAAGCTGAATCCTATTTAGGAACCCCTTATAGATATGGTGGTACCACAAGAAATGGAATTGACTGTTCCGCTTTTGTACTGTCTGTTTTCGGTGCAAGTGCTGGATTAAATCTTCCAAGAGTAGCTGCTTCTCAAGCACAGGAAGGGGAGAGAGTTGAAAAAAGTGAGCTTCAAAAAGGAGATTTGGTTTTCTTTTCACACAGCAGAGGTAGAATTTCTCATGTAGGAATTGTGGAAAGCGTGAGCGAAGATGGTACCGTTAAATTTATTCATGCTGCGACTTCCAGAGGAGTGATGGTTTCTTCCCTTAATGATTCGTATTGGGGACCAAAATTCAGATTCGCAAAAAGAGTTTTGTCACAGGAAGCATTTAACAGCAACTTCGCAAATAATTAAAAATAGATAATTGATTTTAATTAAAAGCTGCCTTTTCAAGGTGGCTTTTTTTGTGTAGGTAATTCTCATGATTAGGAGCAGGCAAGAGTGCTATTCCTTTGAAGAGCAGACCCGCTGTCCGTTCTATCCGCTCACCGCTGTCGCGGTTTCGCGGGATGCCACTTCCATCGGGGCTAAAACATCAGTCATTTTCCCCTTTGAAAGAAGATTATTAGTGGTAAGTATTCAAGATTTATCAGCTTGCTTAAATGAGGGATTTAGAGCCGTAAAACGGTTTGATTTGTAAGGTTGAAGTCTAATGATTTTGAAATTATGAACCGAATGATTAGCCGTCCTGGCTGAACATAGTCCTATATTTTCCCGCTTTTGTACATCGATAAGCTAAACCATTGTATTCCTTCCTCGAAAATTATTTCCCTTTTAAGATCAAGGATTCAAATTTGCCTAACGCCTAACGCCTAACGCCTAACGCCCGCTCTTATACTAAACTGTTTCTATCCGCATAATTCAGCTTAAAAAAGATGAAAGTCATCATAGAAAAGGCCAGGAGAGAACTTCCGCCATAGCTAAAGAAAGGAAGCGGAATCCCAACTGTAGGGAAAAGTCCCATGACCATTCCCAAATTAATGGTAAAGTGAATCATGAGTATGGAAGCGAAACAGTAGCCAAAGACCCGGTTAAAAGCGGACTTTTGTTTTTCAGAGAGATAATAGATTCTTCCGATAAATACAGTGTAGCAAATAACGAGTAAGGCACTGCCCAAAAATCCCCATTCTTCACCTACTGTACAGAAAATATAATCCGTGCTTTGCTCAGGCACGAATTTCCCCTGCGTAACTGATCCTTCACGATATCCTTTACCAAAAAATCCACCTGAACCAATGGCCGTTTTAGAATACAGCAGATTGTAACCGGAAGTGTCGCGAAAAGCTTTTTCTCCTTTATATAAAACCTCGATTCTTTCTCTTTGGTGCTTCGGAAGTTTTTCTAAAATGGTTGGAGCGCCATACGCCAATCCACAAAGCACCCCCACAATCCCTACGATTGCAGAAACGGACATAATATTCCAATGGATTCTATTTGAATTAATGAACAGAACAAAACTAGTTATTACTGCGATTGCGATGACAACATAAATAGGATCTACGGCCAAAGCCACCAGAAACACACCAGCGAAAATAAAACCTACACCAAAAAACCAACCCGATAATCCTTCTCTAAAGAGTGCAATAAAAAAGGCAATAAATACAAGAAGCGATCCCACATCGGGGATTAATAAAACCACAATACCCGGAATCCCAATAATAGCAATGGAGGTCCAAAGCGACTTTTTATGTTTTAAATTGAAATCTGGTCCTGACACATAGTTGGCTAACATTAAGGCGGTACCAATTTTAGCAAATTCGACCGGTTGCAAACTCACAGGTCCGAACTTATACCAGTTTTTCTGACCCAGAATTTCTGTACCAAAAGGAAATAGACCGATGAGCAAAAACAATCCTACCAAATAAATAATTCCTGCCATATTCTCGAAGAATTTTGTTCTCATCATAAAAATGATCATTCCCACAAATACAGAAACACCCAGCCAGACCGCTTGTCGTATTCCACTTGCGGGTTCCACACTGTAAATATTAGCCACGGCAAACAGGCACAGTAAAAAATACAGTGATAATCCCAGTTTGTCAATTCCTTCCATCCACTTCATTATTTTGTAGAATTTTTTATTTTAAGAAGAATGGAATCTCTTTTATACATCAATTGCGTTTTTTCACCGTCTTTGGCAGTTTTTAACTGAATATTCAACTTTTCCAGATTAATTGAATCTTTACTTGGTTCCTTATAAAGTCCTTTTTTCTTGAGCTCGGCGTCCCATTGTCTTTTGTATTCAGGCATGAAACTCGCATTAACCATTTTTTTGTATAGATGTTGCCTTTTTAAATCTCCTGTAAGATATTTTTCTGCAATTACGGCGGCAGCTGGTCCCGCCCAGGTTGCTCCGAATCCCGCATGCTCCATTACGGCTGCGATTACAATTTTTGGATTATCTGCCGGCGCTGCCAACACAAAAATAGAATTATCTTTCCCCTGTGGAACTTGCGCAGTTCCCGTTTTTGCAAGCATGGTAAAGTCGTTTGATTTAAGAGATCTTGCCGTTCCATTTAAAACCACCGCTTCCATTCCTTTGATGATTGGACCAAAATGCTTCGGGTCCACCAAAGTTTTATGTTTAACTTTAAATCGAGGATCTGGATTAGGCTTTCCGTCAATTGATTTTACAATATGTGGGGTATAATACCAACCTTTATTTACAATGGCAGCTACAGCATTGGCCATTTGCAGCGGTGTTAACAAAACATCTCCTTGTCCCATTCCATTAAAGATAGAGCCATTCATCGTGTATGCTGAAGTCCAGTCTTTTTTGCCACCGCTTCTCTTTTCGTAAAATTCCCCGGAAGGAATACGGCCTTTTGAACCTACAGCTAAATCATTATTAAGAAATTCTCCCACGCCAAAACTGCTCATGATTTTCTTCCATTCGTTCACGCCCCGCGTCGGGTCTCCCGGATATTTATTCATAATCGCGATATAGGCGTAAGAAAAATAACAGTTACTTGAAACCTGAATGGCAGGAACCAAAGGATCTGCTCCACCGTGTCCTTTAATTCTTAAACCCCGATAATTAAAACCACCACCACAAGGGAAAACGGTATTTTCATCCATCACACCCATTTGCATGGCTGCTGCTGCGGTTAACAATTTAAATGTAGATCCGGGCGGATATGCCGCTTGAAGCGATCGGTCGAAAGTAGGACGGTTGTTATAAACCGTATCCATTTGTAAACGATAAAGATTTTTGGTTTTTTCCGGACCGGAGAAAAGATTAGGATCAATATCCGGACCTGTTGCTAAAACCAGTATTTCTCCGTTGGAAGGATCGATTGCAACTATGGCGCCTTGTTTATTCACCATCATTTCTTCAGCCATTCGCTGCAGATCATAGTCGATGGTCAAAGTAATATCTTTTCCCGTAACCACATCTTTATCTAATGTTCCATTCTTGTAAGGACCAATATTTCTTAAACGAATGTCTTTCTGAATGTATTGAATTCCCTTTTCGCCCCGTAATTCCTTTTCATACGACTTTTCAATTCCTGTTTTACCTATGAAATCTCCCGGCAGATAGTAGACCGAGTCTTTTTTTATGTCACGGTCATTCACCTCATTCGTATAGCCAAGCAAATTACCTGAAGTTGAAACTTCGTATTGACGTTGCGGTCTGGAAACAATGTTAAAGGCTGGATATTTAAAAATAATTTCCTGTATTCTGGCGATTTCTTCCCGACTTAGATTTTTCATGAAAGTCATTGGAGTCAGCTTCGAATAATATTTTTCAGCTTTAATGGCGTTGATGGTTTTAATAAAATCGCTTTTCTGAATTTTAACCAAATTACAGAAATCCAAAGTATCGAAATCAGGCTTCATCAATGCTTCCGTAAAAGAGATTTCATAAGCAGGCTGATTTCCTACCAAGATAACTCCGTTCCGGTCAAAGATGACTCCGCGCTGTGGAATAATATATTCTGTTTTAATCGATGTATTTGCTGCATTCAAAGCATATCGGTCTGTAAATAGCTGCAAATAAGCAAGCCTTGCCACAAATATGATAGCAATTACAGAGATAAAAACGGTGATTTTTAAAAATTGTGGTTTCAAACTTTTTGTTTGATTTTAAATGCCAGTGCGTATATGATGATAAATACAAATGAAATGGCACTCGTTGCCAAAACATTCAGAAAGATATCAAAGAATCTGCTAAATTTAAAGATTTCAATAAATTGTACCAGCAATTGGTGAATAAAAATACTCATCGAGATAAAGAGCAGAAACTGGCTCCATTGTAACGATTGGAAAGAAAAGAAATCCGTAGAAGTATCTGTAGAAGTACGGAATATTAAGGTTCTAAAATAAGCGATTATGGTTGTCGCAAATGCATTAATTCCCCAGGTGTACAGAAACGCATCAATACCCAAACCTAAAATAAAACTTAAGAGCAGAAACTGATATTTGTTTCTGAAAAATGGGTAAAACATGACAAATACAGGATAAATTACAGGAGTATATTTACCGAAAAGCGTAATACGATTCAAAACAAAAATCTGTAATGCGATGAGCAAAACAATGATCAAGATATCTGTAAAAAGGGTTCTACTTATCATTTCTCTCTTTTTATGGTCGCTTGTAAGGTATCTTCGATTTTAGAAACTTCTGCTTTCTTAAGATTTTTAACCACAAAAATTTTACTTAAGTTTCCTATCTTTTCACTGAGTTCTACCGAAATATCCCAGAATCCAGTCTTACTGTCGACCTCATAGCCTGCGACTTTACCAATCATCACGCCTTGCGGAAAAATGGCCGATTTGCCGTCAGTTACGATAGTATCGCCAATTTTTATGGAAACGTACTTTGGAATATCCGCCAAATGCATCACGCGGGAATCAGTCCCCGGCCAGGTTAGTGTACCGAAATACCCGGAGCTTTTCAGCGAGGCGTTGATCTTAATTTTATTAACACTTAAAATGGATTGAACGAGCGCATACGAATCTGTTGTATTGATTACGATTCCGGCAATTCCCGTGGGTGCCATTACTCCCATCTTCGGAAAAACACCATCTCGTTTTCCCCGGTTGATGGTGAAATAATTATCCTTTCTATTGATACTGTTGTATACTATATCACCATCCACAAAAGTATAGATCTGGCCACCTCCAATCGTGTCATGAACTTTTCTAAATTCAGGATGAGAACCGGCCTTTTTGCCGTAAAGTTGCTCCATAAGGGCTTTATTCTGAGAAACCAACTGATCATTGGTCTGCTTTAGTTTCAAATAAGAGGCGCCTTCGTCAATATATCCTGAAACCCAAGAATTAAAGGCTGCAGACTGTCCCGCAATCCACGACTGTTGCATTGAATTTCTACTGAAAATCAATACCAAAGCTATGAGTTGCAGAAATATAAAGAACACAAATAAACCGTTCTTTGAAAATAACCTCAGCAAAAATCCCATTCGATAGTTTCGTGAAAGTTAAAATTATTTAATGAGGAAGTTGAACTTATCCATGTTTTTCAAAGCAATACCTGTCCCACGAACAACTGCTCTTAGTGGATCTTCTGCTACAAAAACCGGAAGTCCTGTTTTCTTATGAAGTCGATCGCCAAGTCCTCTTAGCAAAGCGCCACCACCAGCAAGATAGATTCCTGTTTTGTAAATGTCAGCTGCCAATTCCGGAGGAGTTAACGAAAGGGTTTCCATTACCGCATCTTCTATTCTGATAATTGATTTATCCAAAGCGCGGGCAATTTCTTTGTAGTTTACCATAATTTCTTTTGGCTTACCCGTAATTAAATCACGCCCTTGTACCGGAATATCTTCAATGTCAACATCAAGATCTTCTACGGCAGAACCTACTTCGATTTTTACTCTCTCCGCAGTTCTTTCCCCAATGTATAAGTTGTGATGTGTTCTTAAGTAATAGGCAATGTCATTTGTGAAGACATCACCTGCAATTTTTACAGATTTGTCGCACACAATTCCTCCCAAAGCAACTACGGCGATTTCTGTAGTACCACCACCTATGTCGATGATCATGTTACCTTCAGGTTTTTGTACATCAATTCCAACCCCTATTGCAGCAGCCATTGGTTCGTAAATCAAACGAACTTCTTTTGCGTTAACCTTTTGAGCAGAATCTCTTACGGCTCTTTTTTCCACCTCGGTAATACCGGATGGAATACAGATTACAATTTTTAAAGTTGGCTGGAAAAGTTTTCCTTTGATCCCCGGAATTTGTTTGATGAATTCCTTAATCATGTGCTCAGATGCATGAAAATCAGCAATTACGCCATCTTTCAAAGGTCTGATTGTTTTTATGTCCTCATGGGTTTTACCCTGCATGTGTTTGGCTTTTTCACCCACTGCAATTGGCTTTCCTGTAGAACGTTCTATCGCTACGATTGATGGTTGATCAATGACGATTTTATTATTGTGTATGATAAGTGTGTTCGCTGTTCCTAAATCAATCGCAATATCCTGCGTGAACATATCAAATAACCCCATTTTATGCTAATTTTTTAAAGTGTACAAAGATATAAATTTAGAACCGTTCTAAAAATTAGATTGCCACTATTTTTGGTTAAAATTTTATTAAAATTCCTAATTATTCTCTCATAACTTTTTAATTGTTAAAATATTTCATTATTAATGTAAATTTAGAAACCACTAAAGCTACATCATTGATTTTGATGATAATCTTCATATATTAGAAGCTTCACCAAGTCAATTTAAAATCTTAAATTTGCGGTTGGTCTATGATTAAGGATACGAACATTCACAAAACGAGTAATTTCGCCGTTCTCAGCATCAGTTTTGAAAAAGCAGATGCCGAAACACGGGGAAAATTTGCCTTTTTTGATGACAATGTAAAACTTTTTGTTAACCAAATTCATGATTTGAATTTGGGAGATGCTTTTGTGGTTTCTACCTGCAACCGTACAGAAATTTATACCACAACTCAAAATTATCTCTTAATAGCGGAATTATACTGTAAAATTGTGGGCGTAAGTCTTACAGATTTCATGCAGTATGTGAATATTTTAAAACATGAGGAGGCCCTGAATCATCTGTTCCGCGTTGCGGCAGGTTTAGAAAGTCAGATTATCGGAGACTTCGAAATCATTGGTCAGATCAAAAATGCCTATCACCGTTTCAGAAAAGAAAAAAGATATTCAAATCCATTTATGGAGCGCGCCATCAACTCCGCGATTCAAATCTCGAAAAGAATTAAGAATGAGACCGGAATATCAAACGGTGCCGCGTCGGTTTCTTATGCAGCAGTTCACTATATTTTAAAAAATCAGGTTCAAATTTCAGATAAAAATATCCTTTTATTAGGCGTTGGTGAAATTGGCCAGAATACGGTAGAAAATCTGGTGAAGCATGTTTACAAACCCAAAGTGAAAATTGCAAACCGTTCTTCCGACAAAGCAGAGAAGATCGCCGAAAAGTATAAAATTCCCTATATTGAATTTGATGAGTTCCAGGAGGAATTGAGCAAAACAGATATTTTAATCGTCGCTACTGGAGCACAGCATCCCATTATCAACAAAACTCATTTTCCGAATGGAAAGGAAACTTTGGTAATTGATTTGTCCATTCCAAACAACGTAGAGAAGAATATTACCGAAAACACCAATGTAAATTTGGTTGATGTTGATCAGCTTTCGCTTCACATTAACGAAACAATGATGCAGCGTCAAAAGGAAATTCCCAAAGCGGAAGAAATCATCAAAGAGATGACGAAAGATTTCCTGGAATGGGAGAAAAAACGCAAACTGGCACCGAACATTCATCATTTCAAAGCCGTATTGAAAAATATGGAGCGTAACGAAATGCATAATATTCACAAGAAACATAAGTATGTAGATGTGAATGATATGAAACTTTCTGATAAAATGATTCAGAAAATTACCAACCGTTTCGCAAAATATATTATCGATAATCCCTGGAAAGCAGAGGAGATTAGCAAATTAATGCATGAAATTTTAGTAGAACAACCAAATAATGAGTTCAATGAGAAGCATTAAAATAGGTACGAGAAACTCACCACTCGCCTTATGGCAAGCCAGGGAAGTAGCCCGAAATTTGCAAAACAGAAATTATAAAACCGACATTACCCCGATCGTTTCTTCAGGAGATAAAAATCTGACAGAACCGCTTTATGCCATGGGAATCACCGGTATTTTCACTAAAGATTTAGATATTGCCTTACTCAACAAACAAGTTGATATCGCGGTGCATTCTTTAAAAGATATACCAACACAATTACCAAAAAATATTGAGATCATTGCCGTGCTTAAACGTGATTATCCGCAAGATGTTTTGGTTCGCAGTGCAGGTGCTAAAAATAAAGAACTTCATGATTTAAAAATTGCGACGAGCAGTTTAAGAAGACGTGCTTTCTGGGCAAAAACGTATCCAGACACGCAATTTTTCGATATTCGCGGTAATGTACAAACACGGTTACAAAAACTCGAAGATCAGGAATTCGATGCGACTTTGTTTTCGTTGGCAGCCATTGAAAGAATGGGTTTACCTGTTGAATACGAACATCTTTCGATGATGATTTCTGCGCCAGCTCAAGGCGTTGTCGCGGTTTGCGGAAGATCTGATGATGAGGAAATTATAGAGTTGTTTAAAGAAGTTGATCATCGGGATACCAGAATATGCATTGATATTGAAAGAAATTTTCTTCAAACTTTAGAAGGAGGTTGTACTGCCCCAATTGGCGCTTTTGCAGAGATTAATGAAGAAGACGAAGTGCGTTTTATCGGAAGATTATGTTCATTGGATGGGAAGAACTGCATCGAAACCGACGAGATTTTTAAGTGGAACGAACATGAGAACTTCGGAGAAGCAATGGCGGAAAAAGTCTTAGAGAACGGCGGCAGAGAATTGATGGAAGAGATTAAAAGCCAGATCTCCTAAGCAGCAATAGTGTAGTATTTACGGATTATTTATTTTTAATGAAAATTCTTTTTACAAAAAAACTTGACCAAAATGAGGTGGCAACACAGTTAGGAGCTGGGTTTCATCCTTCTTTTTTAGAAGTCATCAAGATCAACTTTCTACAGATTCCCTCGTTTCCTTTAAAGAGTCAATCCTTGATTTTTACGAGCGTTAATGGAGTAGAAGCCTTCTTTAAAAATGGTTTTAAACCTCAGGATAATTTTGCAGAAAGAAATTTTAACAAAATTTACTGTGTTGGTAAAAAGACCAAAATCCAGTTGCGTAAACACGGCTTCGGCGTTTTCAAAATGAAGAAAAACGCGAAGGAACTTTCGGAATTCATTATTGAAAATTGTGGCAAAGAAAAGTTCATTCATTTTTGTGGCAACCTGGCCTTGGACATTCTTCAGGAAAAATTACCCCTTCAAAATATTGGCTATAAAAAAGTAGTCGTGTACGAAACCGAACTGATCTATCCGAAAGTGGAAGAGGAATTCGATGCCATCGCATTTTTCTCTCCAAGCGGTGTACGTAGTTTTGTAGCAAATAATCCCTTGAATTTTAAACAGATTTTTGCCATCGGAGAAACTACAGCTTCCGAAGTGATGAAGCATACTTCACAAAAAATATTTATAGGCAAAGACAATGATTTAAGTGCTTTGCTCAAACTCATAAAACAGGAAGGCAAATAAAGCTTCCTATATATTAGGACTCAGATCCGGAATTTATTTTAAGATTATGATTAAAAATGATTTATATCTAAAGGCATTAAGAGGTGAAACGGTAGAACGTCCACCAGTATGGATGATGCGACAGGCCGGAAGATTTTTGCCAGAATTTCGTGCCATGCGTGATGATTATGATTTCTTCACCAGATGTCGTACCCCGGAACTGGCGTCGGAAATTACCATGATGCCGATTCGCAGATATCCTTTGGATGCCGCGATATTGTTCTCTGATATTTTAGTTGTTCCGCAAGCCATGGGAATGGACTTCGAGATGAGAGAAGGCATTGGACCTTGGTTAGAAAATCCGATCCGTACTTTAGAAGCTGTTCAAAACATTGAAGTTCCTGATGTTAATGATACTTTAGGGTATGTTTTCGATGCAATTGAAATGACGCTTCATAAATTAGATAACGATATTCCACTTATTGGTTTTGCCGGTTCACCTTGGACAATCCTTTGCTATTGCGTTGAAGGGAAAGGATCAAAAGCTTGGGATGTTGCAAAAAGTTTCTGTTTTAGAAATCCAGAAGCGGCCCATTTATTATTACAGAAAATAACTGATACTACCATTGCGTATCTGAAAAGGAAAGTGGAGAAAGGCGTTTCTGCAGTGCAGATTTTTGATTCTTGGGGTGGTTCTTTATCACCGGATGATTATCAAATTTTCTCCTGGCCATATATTAATCAAATTGTTGAAGCATTAAGTCCTTTAACTCATGTGATTGCTTTCGGTAAAGGTTGTTGGTTTGCTCTAGAAGAAATGACTTTATCAAAAGTTTCGGCTTTAGGAGTTGACTGGACGATCAGACCGGAGTTGGCGAGAACGTTAACCAATCACACCATGACATTACAGGGGAATTTTGATCCAAACAGATTGAACTCTTCTCCTGAAACCATAAAGAAAATGGTGAATGAAATGATCAACCGTTTTGGCAAAGACCGCTATATTGCAAATCTGGGACACGGAATTTTACCCAATATTCCTCTGGAAAATGCAGAAGCATTTATTAGAGCTGTAGTCGACTGGAAACCGAACTAAAGGTTTGAGCTTAAAATATCTAGAAGAACGTTTCACATGAAACGTTCTTTTTTATTATTGATAATTTTCTATTTCATAAACAACAAGTCTACATCCTCATGCGGTAGACGAACAACGGACTGATATAAGAACCCAATTTTATGATGAGTTTTTGAGAGGCCACATTTTCCTTTGTCGTTATAGCAGATATTTTCTTTAATCCCAGTTCGGAAAATGAAGTTTCCAGTAGTTTGGAAGCCGCTTCAAAACCGAATCCTTTGCCTTTAAAATGAGGTAAAAAATGAAAAACCGATATCATGAACCTCTAAACCTGCCCGCGCAGAAATCCCTATGCTTCCTATTTTGGTACCGTCTGTTTTTAAACGGATGAGAAAATTCCAATAGCCTAACCGTTTAAATTGTGGTAGAAATTTAGTTGTGAGTCGTTGGTTTAAAGAAAAGTGGATTTTTTGTTGTGAAGGTAATTCTATTCAATGTAGAAAATTGATGGCACAGAAATGGGATTGGAAGAGAAAATTAAAAATGGAAAAAATAATATCGGGCTTTATTGCCATTTTCGGACTGCTAATACTGGCAAATTGTACCACCCAAAAAACCAATGCACCGGAAAACATTCAAAGAGAATGGATGTTGGTTGAATTTCAGGATTTTAGCAAGGATGTAATGACGAGCAACAAAGCACGTCTGGATCTTTCTAATAAAGAAAAAACAAATCAATTTTCTGCAAATATGGGCTGTAATAATATGTTTGGAAAGGTCAGCTTTAATGTAGATGGAACCGTAAAATTTTCTGAAATAGGAAGTACCATGATGTTTTGTGACAGAGCGATGGACTTAGAACAGGCTTTCGGAAAAGAATTGCCAACGATGACCAATTATAAAGTTGAGGGACATTACCTTACTCTAAGCAACTCAAGTGGAAAAGTAATGAAATTCGTCGCTTCAGACTGGGATTAAAAATTATACTATAATAACTTCAATCTCCGATATTTATCTGAGATTTTTTAATGGGCAAGATCAAAGTATTATCTTTGTACAAATGCCACAAGGAAATTTATGCTAGACAAAAAAGAACATCTATACGAAAAAGCCGTTTTAGTCGGCTTAATTACGCAAAATCAAAGTGAAGAAAAGCTCATCGAATATATGGATGAGCTCGAATTTTTGGCTTTAACAGCCGGAGCAACCATCGATAAAAGATTCACTCAGAAATTAACACAGGCAGATTCCAAAACCTTTATTGGTAGTGGAAAAGCCCAGGAAATAAAAGAATATGTAAAGGATAAAGGCATCGGAACCATGATTTTCGATGATGAACTTTCACCTTCTCAATTAAAGAATCTCGAAAGAGAAATGGAAGTTAAAATCTTGGACAGAACCAATTTAATTCTGGATATTTTTGCACAAAGAGCCGAAACTTCTTACGCAAGAACGCAGGTAGAACTGGCTCAGTATCAGTATTTACTCCCAAGACTGAGCAAAATGTGGTCTCACCTTGATAAGCAAAAAGGGGGAATTGGAATGCGTGGTCCCGGTGAAACCGAAATTGAGACCGACAGAAGGATTATTCGCGACAGGATCTCCTTATTAAAAGAGAAATTAAAAACCATCGATAAACAGATGGCAACCCAAAGACAGAACCGTGGGAAAATGGTGCGTGTGGCGTTGGTCGGTTATACCAATGTTGGAAAATCTACCTTGATGAACGCAATTTCTAAATCTGACGTCTTTGCAGAAAACAAACTGTTCGCAACTTTGGATACCACGGTTCGAAAGGTCGTCATAGGAAATTTGCCTTTTTTATTAACGGATACCGTTGGATTTATCAGAAAACTTCCGACCCAGTTGGTGGAAAGTTTTAAATCAACTCTGGACGAAGTTCGGGAAGCTGATCTTTTGATTCATGTCGTTGATATTTCGCACGAGAGTTTTGAAGATCACATCAACTCCGTGAATCAGACATTAATGGAGATTGATGCACATCAAAAACCGATGATTATGGTTTTCAACAAGATTGATGCATTTGCGTACGAGAAAAAAGAAGAAGATGATCTAACGCCGGAAACCAGAAAGAACATTTCTCTGGATGAATGGAAAAAGACCTGGATGTCTAAATCTCAGTTTCCGACCGTCTTTATTTCTGCTTTAAACAAAGAGAACTTCCCTGAAATGAAGAAAATGATCTATGATGAGGTTTTGAAAATTCATACTGCAAGATTCCCTTACAATGATTTCTTATTTGAATATCATGATGAAGAGGAACAAATAGAAGAATAAAGCAAAAGCTTACTATTTTAAAAATGCTTAATTTATTTTAAGCATTTTTTTTACTTTTAATTCCAAAATAAATCCCATTTTTACGTGATGAATGCAGATTACCAAAAAGTTATTTCAACAGTTTACGCTGAAATTTTGACTCAGGAAAATATTGGAAAAGTGCCGGATTACATTCCTGAGATTGCCTGTATTGAGGAGAATAAGTTTGGAGTTAATTATACAGATTTAAACGATAACTCTTTCGGATGCGGTGATTTTCAGGAAAAATTTTCTATTCAAAGTATTTCTAAGGTTTTTGCGTTGTCCTATGTCTATGAAGAACTGGGAGAAAAACTCTGGAAAAGAGTTGATGTGGAACCTTCCGGAAATCCCTTTAATTCTCTACTTCAATTAGAGGCTGACCACGGAATTCCGCGAAACCCTTTTATTAATGCCGGTGCGCTGGTTATTTGCGATATATTATTGGAGATCTGCGATAAGCCGAAAGAAAAAATGCTCGAATTTATTCGCAATCTTGCGGAAGATGATGAGATTTTCTTTAATGAAAAGGTCGCTCAAAGTGAAATGGAAAACAGTTTCAGAAATACGGCCATGTGTAATTTCATGAAATCGTTTGGAAATATTCACGAGCGACCAACTGCAGTTATCGATCTTTACTGTCATCTTTGTTCTATAGAAATGACTTGCGAACAGTTGAGCAAGAGTTTTTTATATCTGGCAAATGGCGGTAAAAAACCATCGGATAACACTTCTGTTTTGCCTTTTCTTAAAGCCAAAAGGATTAATGCCATCTTGTTAACCTGTGGCTTTTATGATGAATCTGGGGAGTTTTCCTTCCTGGTTGGTTTACCCGGAAAAAGTGGAGTTGGAGGAGGAATTATCGCTATTCTACCGCAGAAATATTGCATCGCTGTTTGGAGCCCGAAACTGAATCCGAAAGGAAATTCCTACCGTGGAATGAAGTTTCTCGAGAAATTCACCACACTCACAGGCGAAACTATTTTCTAGTGTCTAGCAATATTATCGATCCATGAAGTAAGCGGAGTCGTCAGCGCCATTACTTCATTTTCCGCGCCATTTCCATTTTGTGAGCCATTAGATTTGCAATATTTCTGGCTTTATATATGGCAAGATCTGCCATTTCTCCAGTGAAATTTTCTTCTATGGTCTCGGTCCACAATTTAATCCAGTGGTCGAAATGAAATTTCTCCATCGGAACCTCAGAATTAATGGGAAAGTGTACAGCCATAGGGTTTCCCTTGTATGAAATTTGCCCAAACAAAAGCGTTTCCCAAAACGAATACATTTTCGGCAAATGATGCGACCAATCAACCTTTGCAACATCACTGAAGAAAAATCCAATCGTTTCGTCTTTTTGCACTTTCGCATAAAAACCATTCACCAAATCTTCAATATCCTGCCGCGACTCTAATTTTTTCATACTTCAAAATTACTCAAAAATTTCAGCATGCCTTTATGATTTCGGTCACTCATTTATATTTGGGCGGACAATTCGCGCTATCCGTTCCTACTCCTCAGTCGCCAGCTCCACTTCGTTCCGCTGGCTCCTTGCGGGGTAACCACTTCTATCTCGGCCGCAGTCTTGCATCTTTAGAAAGTTCTGATTTAAAAAGTAAATTCACTTACTTTTGCAAAATGAATTTAGAATTCTATAAAAACCAGGCTCTGTTAAGACAGAAAGAAAACAAAAAATTCCTGGAGAGTCTCAAGAAAAAACCTCCAAAAAATCTGGATTATCTTGTGCAGGAAACCCATGAACAGGTTTTTGAGAAAATAGATTGTCTGCAATGTGCCAACTGCTGCAAAACGACCGGACCACTTTTTACAGAAAAAGACATCGAGAGGATTGCTAAACATTTGAAAATGAAAGTTTCAGATTTCGAGCAGAAATTTTTACAAACCGATGAAGATCAGGATAAAGTTTTGCAAAATCTTCCCTGTTGGTTTCTAGCTGATGATAATACGTGTTCTATTTACGAAGTCCGTCCCAAAGCGTGTCGTGAATTTCCGCATACCGACCGGAAGAAAATCTATCAGATCAACCATCTTACGCTGAAAAACACCTTGATATGTCCTGCTGCTTATGAATTTGTAGAGAAAATGAAGGAAAATTTAACAAAGAAGTAGCATTTTCTTAAACTTTTATAAAGTTCGTTAAACTTTGGTCGCTCCTATGCAATTGCCTAAAATTCTTCGTTATGGTGGTATCATTAACTTAAAATTACATCATTATGAAAAAGTCATTGTTAGCAATCGTGCTTATTGCAGGAGGAATTACCTTCGCTACGGCACAAACTACGAAGAACGAAAATACTTTACAGCAAGCACCAGTAACTGATACCGTTAAGCAGGATGAGATGTCGGTAAAAATGGATTCCACAGCAGAAGCCAAGGCCGCTGAGATGGAGGCAGAAAATGTAAAAATGAAAGAAATGGAAACTGCGGAAATGAATGCAAAAAAAGAAGCAGAAGCTTCCCCGGAAACTAAAAAAGTAAAAAAGGCAAGAAAACAAATGGAGTAAACTTCCTGAAGTATAAAAAAGAAGCCGTCTCAATACTGAGGCGGTTTTTTCTGTGTTTAACATTTGTCAGTTTTAAAGGGTTTTACTATCTTTAAGTATTGATAATCAATTATATGAGTATTAAATTTAAAGATTATAACCAGCAACAAAATTGGTTATTCCCACCATCAATCGAGGAATTGATTCCAGAAAATCATCCCGTTCGGGTCGTTAATGGAATTATTGAACAACTGGATTTACGATTGCTCATTGAAGAGTATAGTAAAGATGGCAAACCGAGCTTTCATCCCAAGATGATGCTTAAGGTGATGGTTTACGCTTATATGGATAATACGTATTCCAGCAGGAAGATCGAAAAAGCGATGCGTGAGAATATTAATTTTATGTGGTTGTCCGCTCAACAGGTCGCAGACCATAACACCATCGCACGTTTTCGGAGCAAGAAACTCAAGACTATTTTCAAAGACATTTTCAAACAGGTCGTCCTGTTATTAGCAGAGGAAGGACTCGTTAGCTTGAAAGAAGTTTTTACCGATGGAACTAAGATAGAGTCTATTGCCGGGAGATATACCTTCGTTTGGGGCAATGCCATTAAAACCAGAAAAGAGAAGATGGCAGAACAACTTGAACAAATGTGGAACTATGCCCAAAGCATTGCTGAGGAAGAAGACAGCGATCCTACACCACCGGAGTTTAAAACCATCGATAAAGATAAAATAGAGAAGACCGCCAAGAAAATAGAAGAGATCATCAGCAAAAACCCGAAGGCATCCACCAAAGCAAAGGCAAAATTAAGATACATTCAAAAGAATTTTTCTCAGAACCTGGATAAGTACCAGGAGCAGGAAAAGGTTTTGGACGGACGTGGCAGTTATAGTAAGACCGATCCCGATGCCACATTTATGCGCATGAAAGATGATCATATGCAGAATGGTCAACTTAAACCCGCCTACAACGTGCAGGTAAGTTCTGAATCCCAGTTTGTTATTCATTATACTTTACACCAAACCACCAATGATTTAAATACGCTTAAACCACATCTCAATACTTTTGAAGAACTTTATCAGTTTTTGCCGGAAGAACTTACTGCTGATGCTGGTTACGGCAGTGAAGAAAATTATGATTTTCTGGAAGAGAAAAATATAGAAACCTTCGTAAAATACAACACCTTCGATAAGGAACAGGGTATTTTAAAATCGAAAAGAAAGAAAATCAACGAAGACTTTCACCGCGATAAACTTTATTATAACGAAGAGAACGATCAGTATATCTGTCCGATGGGGCAACCGATGAATAAAATCACCAACCGAAATCGAAAAACAAAAAGCGGTTATGCTCAGACAAGTTCACTGTACCAGGCTCAAAACTGCACCGGTTGTCCGCTGCGAGGGGCTTGCCATAAAGCCCAGGGAAACAGAATAATAGAACGCAACCAAAATTTAGAACGGCATAAGGAGAGAGTTCGGGAAAACATCTTGAGTGAAATCGGAGAAATAAAACGCAAACAACGCACGGCGGATGTAGAACCCGTCTTTGCACATATCAAATCCAATCGGAACTTCAAGCGTTTTACACACAAAGGAATAGAAAAAGTGGAATTAGAGTTCGGATTACACGCTTTAGCACACAATCTAAGAAAAAAGAGTGCTTAAGTAAGAGCACATTTTTATCCTAATGTGCAAAAATCACAAATAATCAAAATTTAACGCTTTACAACAGAAAATAAAAAAACCGCCTCAAATTTTATTTTGAGACGGCTTCATCCTTTCACTTTACTTTTTTTTCCCATTATCCCGGGACAGGTTTTATTAAAAAAGTCGGAGCATACCTCCGACTTTATTTTTTTTTATACAACGCCTTGTGCTAACATGGCTTCCGCAACTTTTACAAATCCGGCAATGTTTGCTCCTTTTACATAGTTGACGTAGCCGTCTTCCTCTTTCCCGTAATCTCTGCAGGCTTTGTGAATACCAATCATAATTTCTTTCAGTCGGGCATCAACTTCCTCAGAGGTCCAGTTCAGTCGGATGGAATTCTGAGTCATTTCCAAACCGGATGTGGCAACACCGCCGGCGTTGGAAGCTTTCCCTGGAGAAAACAATACTTTGTTTTCTAAGAAATAGTTGATCGCATCCAGTGTTGAGGGCATGTTAGCTGCTTCAGTTACACACATTACTCCATTCGCAACTAGAGCTTTAGCGTCTTCGAGTAGTAATTCATTTTGTGTAGCTGCCGGGATTGCAACATCACATTTTACTTCCCACGGCCGTTTTCCTGCAAAAAATTCTGCAGTTGGGAATTTCTTCACATAATCTTCGGCTCTGTTATTTCCGGAAGAACGAAGTTGTAATAAATAATCAACTTTTTCACCGTCAATTCCGTCTTTATCGTATACATAACCATCAGGTCCGGAAATAGTGACTACTTTTCCACCCAGTTCTGTAACTTTTTTAATCACCCCCCAAGCTACGTTTCCGAAACCGGAAACCACAAAGGTTTTACCTTTAATACTTTCTCCTACGGTTTTCAACATCTGTTCGCAGAAATAAACGACGCCATATCCTGTTGCTTCCGGGCGGATCAATGATCCACCATATGCAATTCCTTTTCCGGTAAGTACGCCGGTAAATTCATTTCTGATTTTTTTATACTGACCGAATAAATATCCGATTTCTCTTGCTCCTACGCCAATGTCTCCAGCAGGAACATCGGTTTCAGGACCGATATGTTTGCACAATTCCGTCATAAATGCCTGGCAAAAACGCATCACTTCCATGTCGGATTTTCCTTGTGGATCAAAATCTGCACCTCCTTTTCCGCCACCCATAGGTAGCGTAGTTAAAGAGTTTTTAAATGTTTGCTCGAATGCCAAAAACTTTAAAACAGATAAATTCACGGTTGGATGAAAACGGATTCCCCCTTTATAAGGACCAATTGCAGAATTCATCTGGATTCTAAATCCTCTGTTGACCTGAATTTCTCCCGAATCATCTACCCAAGGAACGCGAAAAATAATGGTTCTTTCTGGTTCTGCCATCCTTTCCAAGAGTTTCATTCCGTCATATTCTTTACGAGTGGCTATGAAAGGAATTACGGTGTAAGCAACTTCTTTTACCGCTTGTAGAAATTCTGGCTCGTGGGGATTTTTAGATTCAATTTTGTCGATAAATTCCTGAATTCTTTGCTCTACGTTATTGTGTTCCATAAATGGGCTGATATTGTTGTAACAAATTTACTTTTTTTTTAAAACCGACAATAAAAAGTTTAATATTTTAGGAATGTTTAATTAATTTAAGTTTTTGTTTTATTAAAACAAAATTTTATACATTAACCTTATTAAAAGCTCAAGTAATGTATGAAAATAGTATATTTTTAAAAACGCTTATTTATCACAATGCCAAATATTGTCTGCCCGAAAGTGCTCTTATGTAGCCCATCATTTCCAAATGAAGCAAATCAGGTAAAATTTTATAAGTAGGAATATTTAAATGAGCGGAAATCTCATCTAAAGAAAAAGGCGTGGACTTATGCAATTGATTTAGAATTAGTTGCTGATGATCAGGTAAGAGGATCTTCATTTCTGAATTTGGGAAAAGTTCACCTGTTTTTTCAGTTTCAGCGCGGAATCCCAACTGATCAATGAGCGAGGGAACCGTTGATATTACTGTAGCTTTATTTTGATAAATAAGTTGATTGCATCCCTGGCTGTATTTATCGGTAATTTTTCCAGGTAATGCAAAAACTTCCCGGTTATAATTGTTTGCAAAAGTTGCGGTACTTATGGATCCGCCACCAAAAGCCGTTTCTACGACAATGGTTGCAGGACTTAAACCGGCAATATTTCTGTTGCGCTGAATGAAATTTTCGCGATCCGGCTTTTGTGAAGTGTTAAATTCGGTAAAAAGCACCCCATTTTCCTCCAGTATTTTTTCAGAAAGTTTTCGGTGTTTCGACGGATAAAGCGTATGAAAACCGTGGGCTAAAACAGCAACGGTAGGAATTTTGTTTTCGATTGAAGTAAAGTGCGTTTCAGCGTCAACTCCCAATGCCAAGCCACTTACCGTTTGAACCTGTTGGGTTTTAACCGCTTCCAGAAATTCATTAATGAAATGTTTTCCATAGGAAGTCATATTGCGTGTTCCTACAATGCTTATTGGTTTTAAGGCAGTATTATATTTTCCTTTTTGATATAAAATGGCGGGTGCATCTTCACACTCATTTAAGAGGGAAGGCAGTTCTCCCAAGTGACGCAAATTAATAGTGATGTTGTGTTTTTCGCAGAACGCCATTTCATTTTCGGCAAATTGTAGGTGAACAGGATTTCCTATTTCTGACGCGATTTTTTTACCGATCCCAAATATATCGTGCAATCCGGATTTTGAAAGTTCCCAAACTTCTTTAGCCGAGCCTACTTCTGCCACCAACTTTCGGAAGATGATATCTCCGATCAATGGGCAATGTCGCAATGCAAGAGCGTAAAGTACTTCTTCGGAACGCATAAAGTTGTTTTACCAAATTTATCAAAAATTATCCATTTTTTCGGATTTCATCTAAGTGTTCCCAAACATTGTCTTTCTTTTTATAGGGAAGTTCCAAAAAATCTTCGGGGTGATTCTCTTTGTATTGCTGCCAAAGTTTATCGTCTTTTTCGCTGTAATAATTTGGGAATTCCCAGATGTACTTTTTTTTTCGCTCCCCCGCTTTCCGAAACATAAAGGCCATGATGATCCCAATGACCGCTCCGGAGAGGTGAGACTGCCAGGAAATTCTGCTGGGTTCTGCAAGGTGAGAGAACAGTTCTTCCGGTAAGACGCCCCATACTAAACCTCCGTAGTATAATGCCACCACCATGGAGACGGTAAGAAATTTGGTATTCCACCGAAAAACACCACTGAAGAAAAGAAAAAATGCGAGAACGTAAACAATTCCACTTGCACCGATAATACAGACTTGGTTGTAGTCGCCTGTGTAAATGTCAATGGAAGGAAGAAGCCAGACCAGAAATCCGGTCAGTATCCAACCCAGGAAAAAAACTTTTTTTGCAATGAAAGGATAAAATTGAAAAAGCAGAAAGATCAAGACAAAGATGGGAACCGAATTACCAAAAATATGTTCCAGTCCACCATGCAGAAATGGAGATAGAAAAATGCCTTTCAATCCGTAGGGACTCAACGGAATAATTGCACCCGAACATCCGCTGAACCAACCCAGATTCTGCAGTAAAAACCCCAACCACATCGCCGCAACCATGAGGACTGCGTAAAGGACGGCGTTATAGTTTATAGCGTTTTTGAACATAAATGTTTTTGGTCAAAGTTGTAACCAAAATTAATTTCAAGCAATTATGGCTAAATAATTTAATAAAAATAAATAAAATCAGCCAAAAAGTAAGAAATCAATTCTAAAAACCATTTTATAGATATAATTGTTTGTCTTAAATTTGCCAACTATGAGAAAGATGTTACTTTTTATTTCATTCCTTTATTCCATTAATCTCTTCTCGCAGAAGAATACTGAGGTCGCGGCTGAAATTGATTCCATTTCCCAAAATAGCTGGAATGCCGTTGCGCTGAACTTAGACAGTCTGGCTGATCCGAAGTTTGAGAAGTTTGAAGTTCATTTTAAAGATACTATTGTTATTCGTAACAGAATTCCTCTTGCTGATCAGGAAGAAAATATTCCCGTAACTCCGTACAATATTTTACAGCTTAAAGATCCGATCAAGTGGTTTTATTACGGTCAGAATAATGTTGTTTTTAATCAGTCTTCATTTTCCAACTGGAACTCCGGAGGGAATAATAACATTGGAATCATTGGAAAAGTAAACTATACCATCAGTTATAAAAACGGCCGAAATTTTTTAGATAATAATATTCAGTTGGGTTACGGTTTTGTGGCAGCTGAGGGCGAATCTTCCCGAAAGACAGAAGATTATATTAATTTGATGAGTAATTACGGTTACGATGTGGGTCAGAATTTTTATCTGTCCACAGGATTTCAGTTTCTTTCTCAGTTTTCAGCCGGTTATAATTATAGTGAAACTCCGGATCCTACCTTTGAAGACCGTATTTCCAGATTTATGTCGCCGGGATATCTTTACGCCGGGGTCGGGATCTTGTACAATCCGAATGAAAACTTTCAAGTCATATTTCGTCCGGTCAATGGTAAATTTACTTTTGTGACGGATCCTTATCTGCAGAAAGCAGGGCGGTATGGTTTAGAAAAAGATGGACAGTCGATACGGTCGGAATTAGGAGCCTTGGTGAACGTTCTGTATCGGGTTAAAATTTTAAAAGATATCAGCTTTGTGAATCAGGTCAATTTCTTTAGCAACTACATTTTCCATCCGGAACGTGTTGATATTTCTTACAACGGAACGCTCAACTTTAAATTTAATAAATTCATTACCACGACGGTGAGTCTTGATCTTCTTTACGACCACGATCAATTACAAAAACTGCAGATGAAGCAATCTCTTGGCGTTGGATTCTTATATAACTTTGGTTTTGAAATCAAGGAGAAGAATAAAAAGATGATTAAGCCTTTCATAGCTAAATAGAGCGGCAAAGTCACGTTTACACATTCCAGAACTCGCGATCTAAACTTCGGTACTGAATCGCTTCGGAAATATGTGCAGAATTTAATTCCGGTGCTCCTTCAAGATCAGCAATAGTTCGGGCGACTTTTAAAATCCGGTCGTAAGCTCTTGCGGAAAGGTTCAGTTTTTCCATTGCATTTTTAATGAGGGTTTTCGAAGTTTCGTCCAGTTCGCAAAATTTTTCAATGTCGCGAGGTCCCATTTGAGCATTATAATGAATATCGGAATTTTGATATCGTTTTGTTTGAATATCCCGGGCTCTTAATACCCGGGCCCGAATCGCATCGCTTTGTTCCCCTTTTCTTTTGTCGGCAAGCTGTTCGAACTCTACTTTTTGAACTTCAATATGAATATCGATTCGATCGAGTAACGGTCCTGATAGTTTATTCATGTAACGCTGCATTTCGAACTGAGAAGACGTGTTGTTCGGGTCATCTGGAAAGAAACCACTCGGACTCGGGTTCATACTTGCCACCAACATAAAACTGGCGGGATAATTTACGGTAAACTTCGCTCTTGAAATCGTCACTTCGCGGTCTTCCAACGGTTGTCGCATTACTTCGAGTACCGTTCTTTTAAATTCCGGCATTTCATCCAGAAATAATACGCCGTTATGTGCCAGGGAAATCTCTCCGGGCTGCGGGTAACTGCCTCCTCCCACCAGTGCGACATCTGAAATCGTATGGTGTGGACTTCTAAAAGGACGAACGGTCATCAAAGAGGTTTCTGTTCCTATTTTGCCCGCCACCGAATGAATTTTTGTGGTTTCCAGCGCTTCCCGCAACGTCAAAGGTGGTAATATGGTCGGAACTCTCTTCGCGAGCATCGTTTTACCGCTTCCAGGCGGGCCAATGAGAATGATGTTGTGACCACCTGCCGCGGCAACTTCCATAGCGCGTTTCGCTGTTTCCTGACCTTTAACCTCCGAGAAGTCATTGGGAAAATGATGTATTTTTTCCTGAAACTCTTTCCGTACATCGATCGTGGTTCTTTGCAGCGGAATTCCTTCATTAAAAAAATCAACTACTTCTTTAATATTGTCAATACCGTAAACTTCAAGATCGCTTACAATCGCGGCCTCCCGAATATTGAGCTTTGGTAAAATAATCCCTTTAAATCCTTCCTCTTTTGCTTTAATGGCAATCGGCAATACTCCTTTTATGGGCAGTAAACCGCCATCGAGTGACAATTCTCCCATGATAATATAATCGCCGATATTTTCCGCATTAATCTGCTCGGAGGCTGCCAAAATACCCAAAGCGATACTCAGGTCATAAGACGAACCTTCTTTGCGCAAATCTGCCGGCGCCATATTGATGGTGATTTTTTTGCCCGGGATTTTAAAACCAATGTTTTTCAAAGCTGCTGAGATCCGGTAACTGCTTTCTTTGATCGCATTATCGGGAAGGCCAACTAAATGGTATCCTACGCCACCTGTGTCTACATTGACCTCAATGGTGATGGTCTGAGCGGAAACTCCGTGTATCGCGCTCCCGTAAACTTTTACTAACATAGGCTGTGTTTTGAGTTAAATTTAATAAATAAATATCAATCTCCGGTAAAAGAATGGGGTGGAACTGCAAACGTAAATGAAAGAAGGGTGAATAAACGCAAAAAATCTCACTAAAAAGCAAGATTTTTATAAGTGGGCGATACTGGGTTCGAACCAGCGACCTCTGCGATGTCAACGCAACGCTCTAAACCAACTGAGCTAACCGCCCTTAATTAAAAAAACCTCAGAATAAACTGAGGTTTCTTGGGTGGGCCCTGAGGGATTCGAACCTATTGTCTTTGTTGATTGGTAATTAGTGACTTATCAGTTTGTGCTTGCTATTGTATTCCTAAAAGCATGCCTTTTTTAATTTTTTTGCATCACTTCGGAAATAGTTGACTAATTAATTTTGGACTGCCATAAGCAAGGTTGTTTTTATCTTCAAATATATTGTTCAAAGCCTATAGTAGTTACTGCCAATGACAAGATTGTTCTTATATTTTTCATATTTTATTTATTTTGCTAATTCATTATTAAGTTGATTTGTCCTTCGAAATATTTGCTTTCTTCGTGGAAAAAATGATTTCGAGCTCGTTTCAATTTGTTTACATTAAAGTCATTACAAGTTTTTACGATGTATAAACAGTAATCTGGTGTACTCCAAATCATTTTGGGTTTAAGTATCTGATTTTTATGGTTTGTTATTTTATATCTATCATATTCCATGCATAAGGCTGGTATTTGAAAAACAGCATACATTTCAAAGAAAGTGTCTTTTACACTTTGATTTTGAATGGTTTGTGATAAATCTTTCACAATCTTATCAAACAGTAAATCTGCTTCATGATACTTCCTAAACTTCCCAAGAAAGCACCCCGTGTCACCAGTTTCATACAAAACAGCATATTCCATCATCTCCCTTAGTTATGGCTTTAAATTTTATTTATTGAATGGGTGATTGCATTTATAAGATTTAGTAAGTCACTAATAGCCAGTGTCAACAATTAAACTTATTATTTATTTGTTCAAATAATTAAATGCCCTTCTTGATTGCGATATATTTCCACAAAATCATAAAGATCACACACGATATAGTAAGTCATTTATTTTTCTGCTTTCCTTTTTATCATCCAAAAGATGAATATCATAATTGCATTGGGTATAATGCTTCCTAGAATATAAGCTCCACCAACATCAGGATTATCTTGAATGCGGGGTACCACAATAAAAATATATTGAAGTATTGCAAGTCCTGTTACAAGCCAGAAAACAATAGTCCACTTTGAGTTTTTCTTATCCATTATCTTTTATTTCATTTTGTTTAAATAATCTAGTACATCTTGAGCTTCGGAGTAACCATTTAAAGCTGATTTGGTAATCCATTTTCTTCCTTCAGTTAGATCAGCCTCACCTAAAGTTCCTTGTAGTAAGAAAAGTCCCAGATTATACTGCGCTTTCATATGATTTAAGTTTGCTGCCTTAAAATAGCACTCATATGCCCTCACATCATTTTGTTTAACCCCTTTGCCTTCTAAAAATGAATTCCCTAATTGATATAATGCATCTTTATCATTCAGCTCAGCAGCTTGTTCAAAGTATTTATTTGCCTCTTCAAATTTACCTTGTGAAAATAATAAGGTACCATCGTTATAAAGCTTTTCAGCCTTAGCTACAGTCACTACATCACTAAAATCGTTAACTAAAAAGTCCATTTTTTCATCATTATTTTTTGAAAGAGACTCAGCTTTATGATTTATTTCGGAAAGGGTATTGCTGAGCCATTGTTCTACAATTTTAGATATCTCAACAAAGGTATTTTTACTGTTCAGTATAGAAGAAATAAGTTGAGTAAAGCTGTCTATTTTCTGTCCCAAATAATCTCTATCAGACGTGAAGCTGTTTTTAATAGTTAAATCTTCAATTTTATCTAACGCAATTGCAAAAATTCCATGGAAATAACTTTGTGCTAGCAGTTGTGAATCTTGATCATTTTTATAATTTAGTACTTGAGTTCTTTTATTTGAAAGACCTTCTAGACCTGCTACAAAACCATTTACAAACATTTGCTGTTCAAAGGTAAATATCATCCTAGAATCCAGTTTTTTCGTTTGGAAGTTATCTAGAGCATTATTTTTAAATATTAATCCCCATTTTTTAATAAAGTTCTGCGCTTGTTTTTGATCAACTCCACTTGAATATGAATCTTCAAAATTAAGCTCAAAATCCTTTATCATCAGACTTTGCTGTTTTTGTATATATTCTTTATCTTCAAAACATTTCTCTGCAATCATTTTGTCATTGGCTCTCCAGACACCGTGCTTAAATGTATTATGAACAATATTCAAAACCTTGTTATCAAAATTTTGTACTATTACTTCCTGATTTGAATGCTCAACATCTATTGGTTGTAGTATTCTATAAAGTTCTACAGAGTTTTCAAATTCTTCAGGTGTCATTTCATCATCTGAGTATTTAGCTACCTTTTGTAGAATAGCATCCTTTTCATTATTTGAGTTTTCACTTTTAATACTCTTTTTAGGAATATTTGTATTAGTGTTTTGTGTATTCTCTTTTTCTTTATTTATCATGAAATAAATTATAAGTCCTACTACGATAATAACAATCCAAATCATATTTATTTATTTAAAGGGTATAATAAAACTTTTTTTACTTTTTTCAATTTCTGATACTTTTCACATTTTTTATCAGCATCTATGGGAGGACTCCATTGTGACCAATTTTCTTTCTTTGCAATCTCAGAGCAGTTTTTACCTTTGAAATTTGAATAATCTACACCAGTATTGCTGGTGCTACTTGCTATACCCTCTATATGTTTTTTATAGAATTCTTGATTTTCTTTTCTATGTTTAGCTATTTCTAACTCAAAAGGAGTTAGTTGTTGTGAAGTCTTTAACACAGTATTCTTTTTCTTTTTAATTTGGGCTTTTGTACCAATTGGAATAACACCTAGTAGCAGAATAGGTAAGAAAATAATTATTTTTTTCATAAAGTCATTTTATATTATTTATTATTGCCATATATGGCATTACACTCAGTAAATATAAACTCTTTCTTTGACCTGTCAAATAAGTCAAGTTGGATAAATCTAAAATTCTCATACAAGTTGGTAAAAGAATTAAAGAAGTGAGAGAATCAAAAGGTATCTCTCAAATTGAACTTGTGGGTAGAATGGAAGGGAATATTGATGCTACTAATATTTCTCGCATAGAATCTGGTAGAACTAACCCAACTATAATAACACTCTATAGAATTTCAATTGCATTAGAAATCTCTCTTTCTGAACTCTTTCTGATGAAATTTTCAAATTAATTCCTTCATTGGTCACTGGACTTATTGGTAGTGAAATTAATGAAAAGTTGTCTATCTATTAAATCCATTTTCTTGACTCATCTGGGAATAACTAAATTTTATAATATTATTCTAGATCTTCATTTTCACCACTAGTATCTTCACTTTTTTTTTGTACTACTAATTATTCTACAAATATAAATGTATCCCAAAGTCATTGCGACTAGTTGCAAATTTGCAAATTTAATGATGCATAATCTATCTTTTTTTAACTATCACTATCCTTCTGGAGAATACTAATACCCTTAAAAGAGCTTCCGTGGCTCTCTCCATCTATAATATAATGCTTTGCAAATTCATAATCCATCAATTTTAGAAATGCAGATTTAACCCTTGAAATATGAGTGTAAATTGCCTTGGTCTCTACATTGACAATATCCTCAACACTTTTATTGATTTTATCTAGATCAGATAAAGGTGATATTTTTAAATAGATCTCAAAAAGAATGTTCTTGAATCTTTTAAGATCATTGAGATCTATTCCTTTAGGATTCGAATAGAATAAGATATAAACTGATTTCGTCAGGTGACTCATTTTCACTTCAAGGTTATTGAAAGATGGTAATGTGATACTATAATTTGAATCTATATGAATTTGACTAACAGTATTAAGATTAATTTCTGTGTGCTCCGAAAGTAATTCTTGCAAAACAGGTAACACCAAAAGTAATTGTCCAGACTTTTTTAACTGTTTTAGCTGTGTTTCAATTTGGTTGATTTTATCTTTAGTTTCCTGATCCACATTTTCAAGAATATAATTTATTGAACCAAAAGCATCTCTGGCATGACTTTCTGCAACTGCCTGATTACGGAGATACATTATAAGGTTTTCTACAATAGTGCCATCCTTATGAAAGAAGTTGATATGATCAACACCTAGCACATATAAATTATGATTACTACTAATGATAAATCCTGTTCTTGATAGTCCCTTATATCCAATACTCTTTAAGATTCTTCCGTACAGCTCCTTACAAGGTAAAGAAGCTGTTCTCTTTAATCCAATATCCAAAGCCTCATGTAAACTGCTAAGCCTTGGTAAATAGTATTCATAAGTTTCTACTGGGTTAGAAAGATTAACCTCCTTTGGAAGAAAGATAAAACTCTTGTTAGTAAATTTAAATGCTTCGATGATGTTATCATAATTGTGTTCCAAATATTCTACAGTACTAATAGTTTCATCTAGATCAAAGAAGAAGCAGGCATTTTTAGGAAATGCAAACATATTCATGTGTCCAGTTGTATAACTGTATTCTAAAATCTCATACTGTAATCCAAAAGCTGTTGCGAACTTTCCTAAATCTTTCAAGTAATATTTTTTTCAAAGATAATTAAGATTTGGCTATTAGTTACTTGAAGCTAAAATCCCCCATACACCCCAAAATACATCCCTCATACATTCCCCATAAACACGTAAAAACCGCATCAAAACTCCGCTATATAGAATAGATCAGAAAAAGTATAGTTAAAGACTCAAATAAACTAGCCACTCCTTCATATAACTATTCACAAAAAAGCTATAGTATATATGTAGTATAATTTATTTTATAACTACAATCATAGAGATTTACTACATATTCAACTCCTTCACACCTGCGTAATAAACAAATGACAAAGTACCTAAAACACCTTGGGATATTAGCGTTATAACTATATTCCAAAATAATATTCATTTACAACTAGCTAATACTAATTGTATAGCACTTTGTCACTTTTATTATAGAAGTCCTTCATCTGCAAAACTGTAATAATCAGACTTCGTAATGATCAAATGATCTAGTAAAACTATGTTCATTATGTCACATGCAGATTTTAATCTTTCTGTTATTGCTAGATCTGCTTTACTAGGTTTAGTATTACCGGAAGGATGGTTATGTATTAGAATAATACCTGTAGAAAGAGTTTTCAATGCTACAGATAGAATAATCCTGATATCAACCTCACAGCTATTTAGTCCTCCCTTTGCTAGAGGATAAACTCCTAATACTTTGTTACTTCTATTGAGTAGTAATATTTTGACTTCCTCTTGCATCTCTAAGGTTTTTTTACACCACCCTTCTAACAATAATTCAAAAGATGATTTGCTATCATTAATCTGAAAATTATTAAGGATACTTGGATAATATGAAACCTGAATCTCTGCTACGTTGTTTATTGTATTCATGCTAAAAAATATAATTAGGTGGGAAATAACTACATGATATAAGTTGTTGGCAACTACCAACACACCAAAATTCAAAAATGTAGATTGATTAAATTAATAAAAGTGTCCAAAATCGGTATTACTTATATATACCTGTGCGGAAAATGGACACTTTTAATGAAAAAGATAAAATCCAGTGAGAATTAGTTAGTCTAATTATAGACTGTCATGTTCACTGGATTTTCCATTGTGTTTACAGCTCAAATGCTGATTCTAGTTCCATTGCCAAAACCTCTTCATCATTTTCTACACCCTCTGGTAGATATACATGTCTATGATTTAGAGTAACCTCTTCACCTGTTTCACGGATTGTGTATTGGTAAGGTTCTGTAGACATCTTAGTAATCTTCCCTGGCATTTGAGTACCTATTAGTGCTTTGCACGTTCCTTCATCAAACGTAGTTGATAAGGTAGCCTTTTTAGCAGTTGCATAATACTGATTGGTAGTTTTGGATTGTACCATCTCTAGTCCACCCTGAACTTCTAGAAGATAAAATTCTGTACCATCTTCTTTAGTACGTGTCTTGTAATTGATAATTGTAACCATTGCTTTAAGTTTTTGAGTTAGAAAAACCTTAAAAGAACAAGTTCACTTCTACACATTAATTTTTGCTTTCACCTAAAATTTAATCTGCCTGAAATTTTCTGATTCTGTATAAAGGTGGCGGGGGTATTTCCCCATCCAAAAACAGGTGGGGGTACATGTTGAGGGGGAGCTGCGTGCGAGTAAGTGGTGTGTAATTTTTTTTTTTAATTTTTTAACTACGCACAAATCCTAACTGACTAATTGATACAAATTATAGCAATATGCCTTTGCTAGTTAGTACAAATCTTATCTACTTTTGACCAATGAAACTACAAGCTAGAATTAAAGAAGCTGTTGATATGAAGAATGGCACTGCACCACAATCTGTAATAGTTGAATTTTTTGGAGATAAGGAAAAGCAACTTTTTGAAGTGCTATTCTATGACTTAGATCCTTATAGGGAAGGAATAAGAAAATGGGATATTTGGGAACTCACAATTAAATGGAAAAGTGAAGTCTTTACAGATGAGAAAATTGGAAAGAAGTCTTATTTCACTTATTTAATATGTTCAAAAGCAAAGCCTGTAGTACAGATGCAAAAATGACTTTTATTCATTATTCTATCCCAAATAGATTACTTATAAGAACTAAAAAAGTGTTGTTGGATTTCCCGCATCTAAATTTAAAGCAACTAATTGGGGGTTGTAATGAGGAAAAGCAAAGTCATCTACTGGTCTATCAGATAGCCAGGCTTCTTCTGCTTCCTTTGATAGGATTAAGGGCATTCTGTCCTTTGTATTGTGGATTTCAGACATTAGTTCGTTGGCATTTGAAGTCACAATAGAAAAGCTGGTAAGAGTTTCATTAGTGTCCTTATCAGTCCATATATTGTAGATTCCTCCTAGTGCAAAAGGTTCATTACCATTATCTAATTGAATGAAATATTTCTCCTTATTCTTGCCTTTAGAATCCAACCATTTCCACTCATAGAAACCATTGACTAAAACTAAGCATCTATTAGAAACTGAATTTTTAAAACTTGGTTTTTCTGTGAGAGTATCAATCCTCGCATTCAAAGTCATCTTTTGAATATCTCTATTCTTTGCCCAAAAAGGTATCAAACCCCAATCTCCCAATATTGCTTCATCAGGGTTTTCATCCATAATGATTGGTGTTTTTGGAAAAGAAAAGCCATTGAGAAAACCAGATCCTTTAAAGTCCGGAGCATTATACTCAACTCCAAAGGAATCCTTTATTTCTTTTTTGGTTAGATTGTTTGAAATATAGTAACACATAATTGTTTTTTAACTTTATCTTAAAATTTTACACCTTTCTCCCCATGTTCAAATATTTCACGATGGATATCATTAATTTGGGGAACTCTGAGCTTAGCTATTTTATATGCCTTTTGAAGCAGTGTAAATATCTCGGGATCACTTGCTGATGCCTTGTAAACATAAAGGTTTCTTCGGTCTAGATTACTGAAATATTCTTCATCAAAATTGATTATGGTATTTGCAGAATCAGTCCATTTAGTTATAAAATACCCTTCAAACTCGATGCCTCTTTTACTAGCTTCATCATGCAATAGCCCAAAGACACTTTCTAAATAGTAATCAATGTTTTGAGGTTCGTCATAAAACAACTTCTGAAAAAGAATTTCTATGTTCATATTTGAACTAAATATTTGTATTAAACGACTTACTGTAATTGAAAATTTATTGGGTCAAATTTATAATTTAAACTTAATAAAATTAACTATTTTTGTTAAAACTCATATTTAGAATGCCCACATTACATTGGATTGGAAAAGACAAAGTCATTAATCATCACCAAGATGTTCCTTACAGAATTTTAGAGAAGCAATACACCTACAAAGATGGGCAAGAAAGTGATGCTCCTTCTGAGAACAAAATCATTCATGGAGATAACCTTGAAGCCTTAAAATCTTTGCTGCCTGAGTACGAAGGGAAAGTAAAGTGCATCTACATAGATCCACCTTATAACACAGGAAATGAGGGCTGGGTTTACAATGACAATGTGAATGATCCTAAACTTAAAAAATGGTTAGGACAAGTTGTAGGCAAAGAAAGTGAAGATTTATCTAGGCATGATAAGTGGCTCTGCATGATGTATCCTAGATTAAAACTTTTGCATAAGCTTTTAGCAGAAGATGGTGCTATTTTTATTTCTATTGATGACAATGAACAAGCCAATTTAAAGTTGATTTGCGATGAAATCTTTGGAGGTAGAAATTTTGTAACTGACTTAGTTTGGAGACACAGTGATAATAGTAATAATAATACTTTAAAGTTTTCAGAGGATTACAACCACACTTTGATTTACTCAAAAAAAGATGACTGGAAACCAAATTTTTTAAATGATGTTGACAAGAGAAAACATTTTAAAAACCCTGATAATGATCCCAAAGGTCCATGGTTTGATGGAAATCCAGTTAATAATCCAGGACTTAGGGTTAATCTTCAATACAACATTGAGACACCATCAGGTAAAATCATTAAACATCCTCCAAATGGTTGGAGGTGGTCAAAGGAAACCATTGCTGAAAAATTAAGCACTGGAGAATTAAGATTTTCTCCAGATGAAAAAAGATTAATTAGAAGAACTTATTTGAATGAATCAGAGGGCTTGCCTCCATCAAATCTATGGATAGATTTAGAAAAAACCAGTCATACTAGAAGAGCAAAATATGACTTGAAAAGTATATTTCCTGAAGTTGCTACTACGAGTTTGTTCCCAACTCCAAAAGCAACCAAATTCATTGAAAATATACTCAAAATAGCAACACTCCAGGATTCCATTATTTTAGACTCATTTGCAGGTTCAGGTACCACAGCACATGCAGTTTTAAACCTCAACAAAGAAGATGGTGGCAATAGAAAGTTTATCCTCATAGAAATGGAAGACTATGCAGACACCATTACTGCTGAAAGAGTCAAGAGAGTCATCACTGGTTATGGTGAAGAGAAAAAAGCAGTTGAAGGTACTGGTGGAGATTTTAGTTATTATGTGTTAGGGAAACCTGTGTTTCTAGACAATGAAATGCTCAATGAGGAAATAGGCAAAGAAAAGATTGAAGAGTATGTGTGGTTCAGTGAGACCAAACTACCCTACCAAGCACAGCAAGAAAATTATTTATTGGGTACTAAAGACCAAACTGCTTATTATTTCTACTATGATCCAAACAGTATTACCACACTTGATGAAAGCTTTTTAAGAACCTTGAAGACCAAAGCTAGTCAGTACATCATCTATGCAGATAATTGCCTTTTGACAAAGGAACTGATGCAGAAGTACAATATAATCTTCAAAAAGATTCCAAGAGACATAACAAGATTTTAACATACATAAGAAAGTGAAGAAAGATAGTTATATGACAAAGATGTAAACAAAATACTAAACAAGAGTGTGCACAACGAGTATGATATGCACAAGAAGATGTAGTTTTGTGTGCACATACAATTGAATATACACAAGAAATATGGAAAATGAATTTGATATTCCTCAGTTACCACCAAGAGTTGATGTTGAAACTGTTAATATATTAAAAGCTCTAAATAGTGCTAGTAGAGCATTAGGAGAATTAAAAGGTGAGATTAAAAAGATCCCCAACTCTCAAATACTTATTGATACCATATCATTACAAGAAGCAAAAGACAGTAATGAAGTAGAAAATATAGTAACAACTGATGACGAGCTTTATCAAGCATCTATAGAGCCAGATAATATTTCTAATGAAGCAAAGGAAGCAGTGAATTATGCTAAAGCTCTAAAACTTGGGTTTGAAATAATAAAATCCAAAGGAATTTTAAGCATCAATGACATCAAGAAGATTCAAGAAATTGTATCTCCTAATCACCCTGTTAGGAAGCTTCCAGGAACAGTTTTAAAAAACCCCAAAACCCAAGAAGTTGTTTTTACACCACCACAAAATCACACCCAAATTGTTTCCTTATTAAGCAATCTTGAAAAATATATCAATGACAAAGAATTTCATGATGTAGACAGTATCATAAAAATGGCAATTATCCATCATCAATTTGAGAGCATTCACCCTTTTTATGATGGAAATGGTAGAACTGGCAGAATACTGAATGTTCTGTATTTAGTGCAACAAGGTCTTTTAGATATTCCTGTTCTGTACCTAAGTAGTTATGTAATAAAAAACAAATCAGATTATTACAGATTATTACAAGAAGTTAGAACCAAGCGCAGTTGGGAAGAGTGGATTATATGGATGTTAAAAGGAGTTGAAGCAACTGCAAAAGAGACCATCATTGTTGTTAATAAAATAAAAAACTTGATGGATGAGTATAAAATTAAAATAAGAGCCAATCACAAATTCTACAGTCATGATCTAATCAATACATTGTTTAAGCATCCTTACACTAAAATAGAATTTATGGAAAGAGAACTCAACATCCATAGAAATACAGCAAGTAGTTATCTAAATTCTTTAGTAAATGATGAAAATCAATTTTTAATTAAAATTAAGATCGGGAAAAGTTATTATTTTGTGAACCATAGACTATTAAATATTTTGAAAAGCAGATAATGGAGCTTAAATCATACCAGCAAGAGGTCATCAATGACCTGGAAAATTTCCTGGACTATCTTAACCAAAATTCTAACCCTTCAAAAGCTTTTAACAGTTATTGGAAGGACAGAATAGGTGAGTATAATCCATTGACCAATAGTGGAATGAAGCCTTATAAAAATAACATTCCAAATGCTGTACACATTGCAGTAAAAGTTCCTACAGCAGGTGGTAAGACTTTCATTGCCATTAATGCTTTGCAGTCTTTCAACAAATACTTTAACCAAGGAAATCCTAAAGCAGTAGTTTGGTTAGTTCCTTGGTCAAATCTACTGCAACAAACTTATAACGCATTTTCTAATCCTAACCACCCTTATAGAGAAAAACTAAATTCTCTGTTTGGAAATAAGGTGGAGGTATATCAAAAAGACCAATTACTACAAGGTGCTAATTTCAATCCCAGTTCAGCTACAGAGCAGTTGAATATTTTTATTTTAAACTTTAGCAGTTTGAGAATTGACAAGGCTAAGAAAGAAGACAGGAAGATATTTCAGGAGAATGGTGCATTAGAATCTTTCAGAGATTGGACAGATAAAGATTTAAGTCTTGAAGGTACAGATGAAACAGCACTCATTAATATCATTAGAAATTTAAACCCTATTGTGGTGGTAGATGAAAGCCACAATGCTGAAAGTGATCTAAGTGTGGAAATGCTCAAGAATCTAAATCCAAGTATGGTACTGGATCTTACAGCTACTCCCAAAGAGAACAGTAACATCATCAGTTTTGTAAGTGCTTTGAGGTTGAAGAAAGAGCACATGGTTAAGTTACCAGTGGTAGTGTTTAATCATCACAGAAAAGAAGAGGTGATCTCTAGTGCTTTACATCTACAAAGAAAACTGGAGTTACATGCAAAAGAAGAAGAGAAAATTACTGGTAGGTATATAAGACCAATAGTTTTGTTCCAGGCACAATCCAATATCAAAGGAAAAGACAACACCACTTTTCAGAAAATTAAAGAACAGCTTATCAAACTACAGATTCCAGAGGAACAGATAAAAATCAAGGTAAGTGGTATTGATGAGTTAAAAGGCATTGATTTGATGGACAGAAATTGTCCAGTCAAGTACATTATTACTGTGAATGCTTTGAAAGAAGGTTGGGACTGTCCAAATGCCTATATCTTAGCATCTTTGGCAGATAAATCTTCTGCTGTAGAGGTAGAACAGATTTTAGGAAGAGTTTTAAGGCAACCTTATGTTACTAAACATCAAGAGCCATTATTGAATATGTCCTTTGTTTTAACAGCTTCATCAAAGTTCAAAGAAACTTTAGAGAATATTGTCAAAGGATTGCAAGATGCCGGGTTTAGTAAAGAAGATTATTATGCAGAAGAGGCACAGGAAATTCCAGAAACAAGAGAAGAAATTCTCCAAAAAGAACTATTTGGTAATGATGAACCAGAAATGGAACCTGATCCAAAAGAGCAGTTTGATGTTGAACAGGTAGACTTTGATCCAAATGAGAAGGTGACATTGGAAGATTACCAAACCAAGCAAGGACTTTCTGCTATCAGTCAACTCACAGAAAAGGCTACTGTTGAAGCCACTACTTTTGAACAAAATATTGAAAATCTAGACCTAGATAATAACGTAACCTTAATGACAGAAGTAATGAAGAAAACTCCTAAGAGGTATGTGATGGAAGAAGAATATAAGAGCATAGTTTCTGACATTACTTTGCCCCAGTTCTTCATCAAAGTAAATGATGAAATAGGTGATGGGATTTTGTTTGATGAATTGAAGCAAGAAGAAACACTACTCAATAAGCTAAACTTATTGGATGGGTTTAACTTGCTGAACTGTGACACTCAAATTAATTTTGATGATGCAGCAGCAGAAGTCTATAAAGTAGATTTTGATGAAAGTAAAGGTACATCTACGATGAATAAGCTGTCCAAAAAAGCAGTAGATATTCTGACAGATTCCATACTTGCTAAGCCTAAAGACAGTCAGATAAGACAAGTTGCAGGCATCATTGTAGGTAAGTTGGGAGATATGACTCCAATCTCTGACCAAGACTTAAAAAAATATGTAAGCAGAATTTTTGAGAATCTTACTTCTGAACAAATTAGAGACATCATCAACAATGATTACCTCTACACCTACAAAATTAAAGAAAAGATAAAAAGCCTGACAGACAGTTTTGCCAAAGAACAGTTTGTACAGCTTTTAGATTCCAATGAAATTACAGTAAAACCTAATTTTCAATTTGGTGAATCTATTACTCCAATTATAGCCTCTGAACCAATCTCAAAATCATTGTACCATCAAGAAGATACTATGAATAACTTTGAGCATAGAATGGCTTTAGAAATATCTTCTATGGACAATGTGGTCTTCTGGCACAGGAACATGACTAGAGGTAAAGGTTTCTTCATCAATGGGTACAGTTCTAACCATTATCCAGACTTCATTATCTACACCAGTAAAAATAATCTGATATTGCTGGAGACTAAAGGAGATTACTTGGTAAATAATGATACTAAAGAAAAGAATAAGTTAGGAAAACTGTGGATAGATAAAGCAGGTTCTAACTACAAGTACTTCATGGTATTTGAAAAGGCAAATGTTGAAGGGTGTTATAATGAGGGGAATATTTTGGAGGTTTTGAAGAGGTTGTAAAGAATAATCATTGAGTTAATATTTTTGGTATAAATTTGCAGAATGTTTTATAGAAGAAAAGTTATTTTAGCAATTTTAGAAGTATTTGGAAATGAAATAGAAAAAGTAAGACTTCAAAAATTACTTTTCTTATTGAGTAAAGTTCAAAGTAAGCCAGCTTATGATTTTGTCCCATACAAGTTTGGATGTTACTCGTTTTCAGCAAGTGCTGACATTGCTACAATGATTAAGAAAGGTATTTTGGTTGATACTGACAATGGCTTAAAGAAAGATGATCCCACTATTTACTTCAAATCTTTGATTAAAAAAGATCAACTAATTATAGAAGAATTAAAGAAATTTTATGGAAATTTGAGTGTGACGGGTTTAATGAAGCACACCTATATCAATTTTCCATTTTGGGCAACCAAAAGTCTTAGAGCAAAAGAAATCCTAAGTTCAGAACAATTTGATAATGTTTCCAAGGCTATACCCTCTTCAAGTGAGATAATCTTGTTTACCATTGGATATGAAGGAATATCTCTTGAAGAATATCTGCTTAAACTTCTGAAAAATGATATCAAGGTACTTGTCGATGTGAGAAGAAACCCATTAAGTATGAAGTTTGGATTTAGTAAAAGTCTATTGAAGAAGTATTGTAATGCTTTGGATTTGGAGTATGTGCATTTCCCTGAAGTTGGTATTCAATCTGATGAAAGGCAAGAATTACATACACAAGCAGACTATAATGCTTTATTCTTGAGATATAGGACTAATAATATTCCTACAACAATTGAAATACAAGATAAAATATTAGACCTTCTCAAAACACACTCAAGAATAGCATTGACTTGTTTTGAAGCTAGTCACTGTCAATGTCATAGAAGCGATTTGGCAACAGCCATTATAGCAAGGTCAGATAATAAATTTGAATTAAAGCACATTTAAATGGCTAAAACTAAAGTCCTAATCACTGTCACTACTTATCCACTTCCATCGCGAAGTTATGATGAACTTGTTTGTACAGCAGGAGTTTTAGAAGATGGCACTTGGATAAGAATATATCCAGTTCCTTTTAAATTTTTGCAAGGATTTAAGGATGGACAGAAATTAAGTTCGTTTAAATATCACTGGGTAGAAATGGACTTAGTTAAAAGGGAGGATGATTTCAGACCTGAAAGTCATTCACCTTCAGATTATGATTTCTCAAAGGTATTGTCGATAGGTAAAGTTAATACCAAAAATAATTGGCAAGAAAGAAAACACTACTGTCTTAAAAATGTTTACACTAATAAGGGTAAACTTATCGAAGACTCAAAGGCACCAAACAATATTTCATTGGTTACATTCAAACCATCAAAAATCACTTCTTTTGAGATTGTAGATGATGAAAGAGAATGGAAGGAAGTTTGGAAAGAATTAAGAAAGCAGGGTGATTTATTTGACCAAGATAAAGAAACTGAAATTCAAATTAGAAAGTTGCCTTATAAATTTTACTATAATTTTCTTGATGATGAAGGTGTTAGTAGCAGATTAATGATAGAAGATTGGGAAATTGGTGCTTTATATTGGAATTGCTTAAAAGCATCAGAGGGTAATGAAATTTTAGCACTTCAAAAGGTGAGAGAAAGATATGAATCTCAATTTATCAACCATAATGACATTTATCTATTTCTTGGTACAACAAAGGAATGGCATTTAAGAAGGGGCAAAAATCCATTTGTTATTATAGGGGTTTTTTATCCATTGATACAAAAAGAAGAGCAACTAAGTCTGTTCTTTTAGACACAATAAAAACCACTCCATATTTCTATGGAGTGAATCACCTAACTCAAAAACCAATTGTAAGGTGAGCTACAATTGAGGGCTTTCTGGACACCTTTAGAGAACTCAAAGGCATTCAGATTCCTGTCTAGGAAAGTATCAATATAGGAGGACTTATTAGCCTGTGTGAAGAGATTAAACACATCCCAAAGATTTATTCTTCCATCTTCCATTCTAGAGAAATTCTGATCTTCATAATAATCCTTTGCTATGGTATTAATGTGGCTATCATTAAAGTTAAGCAGAGGTATTCTTTGCTTCTCAAATTTAGGAAGGTGTTGATATAATCTACTCTTTCCTATTAGTTGAGCAAACTGATGCTCTGTAAGATACACTTGCGTAAGTTCTTTCATCTCCATTAGATGTAATTCTGCATTGTACTTCTGCATAACCTGTAAAGCTTTAGATTGAAGTTCTTCAATAGTTGAAGCTCTTAAATCTTCCAAAAATCCATCAGTTGAAATACACATGTTGCAACAAACTTTGTTCTGAAAACCTATAAAAAATCTAAACTTTTCCATGTTCTTCTTTCCATAAAGGTTTTCCTGATTGTAAGCTCTAACACCACCTATAGTTAATGAAAGCTCATTTCCATTAATGAAATCTTTAATACTAGGTATTCTAATGATAAAAGCCATTCTTTCATAATAAATTGTTTTCTGATGATCTAATAAATCTTTAGCATTCAAGTATATTGCATCTGGTGTTCTTCCTTTAATTTGATGAGAAACTCTAATCTCTGCAGGTGAAATAGTATGATGGGGAAATACTTTAGTTACAGCTTCCATAATCACCTCAATAAACTCTTGATGCGCAATAGTCTTTTCATTGTCTTTACTGAATACAGGAATAATGCAGTCATTTTGTAAGTGTTGTAGTGGAACCTCTATTGTATTGGCTAGAATAAAAGGACTAGGAACATGACTATCTCCCGAATCTAGTTCGCTAGCGGGTAAAACAAGCTCATTACTAGGCATAAAAAAAGGCTGAACTACTTTTGTTTCAACCTTTTCTTTATCTTGATGACTATTCATTTTACTAGGATAATAGATTTCTGCATCTTCAAAATCTTTTTCATCATTCAACAGAATATCACGCATTGACATTCTATGCTGTTCTTTACCAGAGCTTACTGTGCGTAAGTCCATGCTCGTATTATCACTAGCTATTACTGTAGCAGAATTATTGAATTCTTGATTTTCCATTTTGACTGAAGTTATTTGGGTTTGATAAATTAGTGATCAGAGATTTTCTTGCTTCAAAATCTACTCTTAAACTCTCCTGAAACTGTGGAAACTGTTTATATAATGCAATGAGTTCAGCAATAACATTACAATTCTGGATAGCCTCGTAAACATCCTTTTCAGACACTTTCACAGGAACGCTGTAGTTGTTGTTTATGTCAGAAGGAAGCTTCTGAAATGCTTCATCAAGTTGTACTCTTGGTAAGGGTTCAGACTTGGTCACTTCTTGTACTTCTTGAGTTTTCTTCTCAGGAACACTTCCCGAATTACACCAGTCTAAGATCTGTAATCCAATGCTTTCAGAAATGGTAAACTCCGGCTTACCCATAAACAAGCCTGTTCTGTCTTTATTAGACACTACAAAGTGCTTTATATCAACATCAAAAACCAAAGTGAATTCATAGTCCAATCCATCTCTCTGCACTGCTTTTAAACCTACTTTCTCAGGGATAAACTTACCATCTTTTTGATTCAGTACATAATCCTGTTTTGTTCTCATTGTAGCTATTACATGAGCTTTTGCTTGTAGTATCTTTTCAATGAATAGTTTTTCTAAAGGTTTTATTTTAGCCCAATTGGTAAATGAATTCCCTGCAAGAGAACTATGATAATCCAACAAGTAATCCCAACAATGAGAAATACTATCAATAATGATCACCTCCATTCCTGCATCTTCACACACTTGTATTGCTTCTGCATATTTTTGTGGTGAAAATGGTGGTTGTAATGATAGCACATTGAAGTTACCCAAATGGGCATATAAATCTGCACTTCCATTCTCTGTGTCAATGATGGCTACTTTAGATAACTTCCCATTGGTTAGTCCCTTAGCTAAAAGTAAACTTGAAAAGGTTTTGCCAGATCCTGCTGATCCTTGTAAAGCCATCTTGATTTTGGCTTGTCTACGTTCTGATTGTCTTAATTGCATAATTGTACATATTTAAAAGGTTAGTTATTTTTCATTAAAAAATAGCCCTTTTACAAAAAGGCTATTAGCTCTAAAGTGTGATAAATACGATAAAAAGCTTGATATTGTCCTGGGAATTTAGTAACTTCGCGTATCAAACAATTTGCTACACTAACATACTCCTAAAGTAGGCCTCCTCTGAATTCGTGCGTTGCCAAATCAAAGATTTTTAAGGATTGGAAGATTTAAAAAGAAACCTTGCGTCTATTCCGCACTGATTTATAGTCCTTTTACTAATTTAGTTTAGTAGAAGATTAAGATAATAGTTACCTAGTAGTTTTAAAATATTATTCTTGAAATAATTTCTGGATTGTTAATCTAGTAAAAGCAAGCTTTAAAATATTTAAGATAAATATTAATGACGAAAAGTGTCCAATTTCGGTATAGGTATATATAATGTAAACCAAAAATGGACACTTTTAATCCTGAGTAGGAACATTTGTTAGTTTTGACATTAATCCTGGAAGGCTTGCAGGTTCTTCATTTTTAGCAGTATTGCTGATTTCTTCCTTATTCTCATCAGTAGATTTATCTACAGGTTGAACTTTCTTTTTAAGTTGGTCTTTAATGCTTTTTGTATAGATTGAAGGAGTTTCAGCTTTAGGAATAAGATCACTTTTTTTATTTTCTAGTGTTAATGACTTTTTAAAGTTTGCCATGAAGTTATTGTAACCTTCAACACTGCCATAATTATTTATAGCAAACTCTTCAAATGTTGTATCTGAATTTATTAAGTCCAAGTATTCTGCTGGTTGCACTAGATTAATATGATTATTAGATATTGGTAAAGATTTTATTGATGAAACAATCATTACATATCTTCTTTCGCCATTGATTTCTATCCTAGGGTTCGGAAGATCCTCAAGATTTATAAAGTCTTCTACTAAAATTGAATAAAATGAGTTTATGTTTTTAGTTATATTATGGGTATTAACTCTTCGAGTAAATTCATAAACATTATTACTAATAAAATCATCCTCATCAACTAGATAGTTTATTAGTTGAGTGAATCTAGGTAATTCTGAAGTTGTGATGAAATTATCGTCAGGTTTAATAGGAAGGTATTCGTAAGATTGTGACCCTCTACTGTAGGATCTTTTTTGAGAAATTATCTTCTCCCTAAAATATCCAAGGTTTTGATAAGCAACAATCCTCTGCTTATCTACGTCAGAAAAGGTTCTATCTTCTACATTAATTGTACTAGCACTTTTTATAGCATCTAAGAAGTACTGACTTCTACTATAATCTAAATCCTCTGTTCTAGTTTTATAATCTTCTTTTAGATGGTAGTTATTACCATAGTACATGAAGGCTACAAATCTTAATAATTGTTTCTCAAACTGCGAATTTTTGAAAGATTTAATTTTAGTTATTTTTTCTCCTTCCTCTTTTCTGTATTGTAGTGTTACAACTCTAAATAATTCATTTCGAAACTCAAGATATGCTAATCTAAAATTAAATCTAGCTCTAAGTGTTTGAAAATATTCCTCACCCCAATATCTTTTAAGAGCTTCTTCAAAGATAAATTGCATGTCATTATCTTGAAATGTAAAATTAGTCTTATAGCTAATTTCGGAAAGACTACAATTAATAAACTGATTCGTGAAGGCACAGTAAGTTATATAGGAAGATAGTTCACCTCCAAAAAAACTATAAGTATCAGCAAGATAATCTTCTCCTCTATTCAAAACAAAGTTTTTGTAACTTGGAAAATCTAAGCTTGCGAGTCCTATTCTACTAGTCTCTCGAGAATATTCAATTCCTGTCAAAACATTATCCTTTAAAATATCTTCGTAAAACTCTTTGAGGTAGTACAACTGAAGTCTTTGAGGAAAATATTTCACCTTATCTACATCCTTTTTATAGTGGCTAACCTTATCATAGTGCTTTTTAAAAACACTTACCTGTTCCTCAGTAAAAGTTCTTGGAAGAGATTCATAGTCAAAAGGATCTGGCTTTGATAAAATGATATGTATTTCTCCTTTTTTTCTTTGTCTAGCTAATGCTTGAATTACAGAGTTTATTCCACCAGAGAAAATTCCATAATTGTTTTTAAATTTTCCAATGGTATGTCTAGATGGCATTATTATTACAAAAGCATGATTTTCTTTTTCTATACTTACGCCAGATTTGAAATTAGTTCCAATATTACATCTTCTCTTATCAAATCTATTCTGGGGTGGAGCATTATCTGGCCTTTCATTATCTATATTTTCAGAGGTGCAATCGTTTATAGGACCAAATTTCTCTGCTAGTTTTCCACCTAATTCTTTATCCTTTATTATTTCTTGGGCTAATTTTTTTGAGTAACAGAGAACATCTACCTTTTTATCACTCTTTATCAAACTAGTTATTGCTGATCTTATCTCAAGCGTACTAGTAGTAAACCTGTGCTCAGCTGAATAATGAAGAATGAGTTTGCTTTGTTTCGAAATGTTTCTATCCCTTTCAGTTTCAATAATATGAATCTTCTTGTCTGTTAATTCAGCTAGATATTCTATAACCACTTTAGATGCTTCACTAAATGTAGCACTGATGATAAAGTTTTTATGAATTACTTTTTTCCATTTCCAGAGATTGAAAATAAATTCTTCCTTGAAGTTCTTTATAGTGTCATGAATTTCATCATATATAAATACAACTTTGATGTTGTTTTCTTCGCAGTGTGCAATTAGTTCATTTAGATAGGCTCTCTTAATATCTGAGTTCTTATAACTGTCGTCTCCAGGATTACCTAATAGGGTATTAGCAGTTAAAACTTGAACTCTTTTGTTGATGTATGGAATCTTATCCCTTCCTAGAGAACCATAGTTATATATTTGGTTAGAAGGTATATCACCATCTTCATTAATATCTTTACAGTACTGTTCAACTAAACTAACAAATGGTGTTGCCACAATAATTAAGAACTTCTCTGGATCATCATAAAACCTTTTAATGGTCTTAATGATTGCATAGGACTTTCCTTTTCCTACAGAAGAGTTTATCACAATTGTATTCTTCTCTTCAAGATTAATTTCCTTCTGCAAAGAATCATTTAAATACTCATTTTTCTCTATTTCAAGGCTGGTTTTTTTTATTTCGAAGCCATCAGGATTGTTCCCAAATAAATCTATATAGCTAAAGTCAGCCTCATTAAGTTGTTTGTATTCTATTGGGAAATCCTTGAAATGCTCGTTTGGTAATGCCATCTTTATATTTAACTGTGCTGTAAAAATACTACAACACAGTTAAACAAAGAAATTTAGCTCAATTTAATATTTAATTTGTCCATCTGTTCACTCACCTTTCTCTGGACAACTTTCGCATAGTGTGCTTGGGTAATTCCAATTTCAGAATGTCCTAGTAGTTCAGATACTATTTCCATAGGAACATCATTGTATAGTAGGATAGTAGAAGCAAAGGTCTTTCTAGCAGTGTGATGAGTGAGTTTCTTACTAATTCCAATGATATCAGCTATTTCCTTTAGGTAAGCATTGAATTTTTGGTTCGAAATTAAAGGTAAGATCTGGTAATCATTTTTATACTTACCCAAAATTATCTTTGCTTTGTCTAGTAAAGGGACGCTATATGTTCTAGTTGTTTTCTGTCTTGTGATGTTGATCCAAATATTCTTATCAAAGTTTACAACTAAATCTTTAGGTTGTAGATTTGCCATTTCAGTATATGCAAGTCCTGTATAGCAACAAAATATAAACATATCTGCAACTTGTTGAAGCCTAGCTGATGCAAATTGATGATTTTCAAGACTACATAGTTCTTCTGTAGTAAGAAATATTATTTGTTTCTTAGGTTTCTTGTTCTTATGAAGCAGGAATGGATCTTTATCAAGAAAATCTAACCCTACGGTTTGTTTTATGATTTGCTTAAATCTCTGTAAGGTTTTGTGAATGGTATTCTGTTCAAATTGTTTCTCAGCTTTAAGATAATATTCAAACTCGTTAATAAAACTCATCTTCAAATTCTGAAGTAGAAAGTCTGATCTATTGAATTTCCACTTTATAAAATTCTTTACGTGAGCCTTAGTCTGATGGAACTTGCTTACTGATCCTTGAGTTGTGCTGATTCCAATTAGCTTTTCTTGCTTATTAATATAAAGATTAAACATTTCCATGACAGTTTTATCCTGCTTGATATTTTCTCCTTTGTATTGACTGTAGATATCATCTACATTAAAGTCCTTTGCTTGGATTTGAAGCAATAAAAAAGCCTGATTAAGTTCTTGTTTAATCAGGCTCAATTGAGTGTTTATTTGAGTGTGCTCTGTGTCTCGTGGGATTGCTTTCTGTTTAGAAGCATTCCAAAAATTGGGATTAATGAACAATCCGGAGGAAAAAGGCTTTCTCTTCTTATCTAATGTTATTCTACATTCGATTGGACAGACACCCTTAAGATTAATCTTGTTCCTTCTTAAAAGGAATAGTATTGATAGTTTCATTGTAGTAATGGGGGTTTAAATGGGTAACCTAGAATTTCAGTGGGTAACCTAGAGGGTAACCTAAAAAAGATTTTAGTTGTGCTATTTCATGATTGTAAGAGAATACAAGTAGTTGCCCTAAACAAAAAAACTCCTCAATTTCTTGAGAAGTTTTGGTGGGCGATACTGGGTTCGAACCAGTGACCTCTGCGATGTCAACGCAACGCTCTAAACCAACTGAGCTAACCGCCCTAAATTAAAAAAAAACCTCAGAATAAACTGAGGTTTCTTGGGTGGGCCCTGAGGGATTCGAACCCCCGACCCTCTCGGTGTAAACGAGATGCTCTGAACCAACTGAGCTAAGAGCCCGATACCATTTTGATGTGTCAAATTTTGGTTCGGCAAATGTACAAAAAAAATCTATTCCTCCAAATTTTTTTCTAAAAATTCTCCTACTACAAAGTTGCTTCCACCGATAAAAATCATTTCTTCTTTTTTAAGTTGTTGTTTTGCAAAAAGATACGCATCCTGTACGGTTGGAAAAATTTTATAATTTATTTTCGATTTTTTTAGTAAATCTTCATAATCTTCAGGATGACGACCCCGGTTTACCTTAGGTTTCGCAAAATAGAAGATAGAATCCTTGGGAAGAATTTGCAAAACTTCCTCAATTTTTTTGTCTGCTACGAAACCTAAGATGATATGTTTGGATTTTGGTATGGCATTAATCTGTGCAAAAACCTGTTCTAAACCGGCTTGATTGTGTGCCGTGTCGCAAATAATTAAAGGGTTTTGGGAAAATTCAAACCAGCGACCGATGAATTTGGTATTTTGATGCACATTTAAAAGTCCGTCTTCGATATTTTTTTCAGAGATATGAAGTCCTGATTTTTGTAATTCTTTTACCAAGGCTAAAACAACTTTGATATTTTTCTGCTGATAATTACCTTTTAAATCTGAAGCATAATCGTTTTCTATGGAGGTAGCATCAATGAAATCAGCATTTTTTTCTAATGCTTTGGCCTTGATAATATTCCGCACTACTGAATCTTCTGCACCTGAAATGATGGGAATATGGGACTTTATGATTCCGGCCTTTTCTGTTGTAATTTCTTCAATAGTCTTTCCTAAAACATCTTGATGATCCAAGGCGACGTTTGTAATAGCAGTAATTATTGGATTTATAATATTGGTAGAATCCAGCCGTCCGCCTAAACCGACTTCTATAATCGCATAATCTACTTTCTTTTGATAAAAATATTCGAAAGCCATAATGGTCGTTAATTCAAAAAAAGAAGGCGAGATTTCCTGGGGAAGATTTCTTAGTTTCTGGGTGAATTCATACACGAATTCTTTGTCACAGTTTTCGCCATCGATTTTTATTCGTTCGGTAAAATCGATGAGATGAGGTGAATTGTAAAGACCTGTTTTATAACCCGCTTCCTGAAGAACTGAAGCCAACATATTGCTCGTGGAGCCTTTTCCATTGGTGCCACCAATGTGAATCATTTTTAATTGGTTCTGAGGGTTTCCAAATAAATCACAGAGTTTTCGAATATTGTCCAACCCTGGTTTGTAGGCTTTCTGGCCATCAATTTGGTAATTCGCAAGTTGTGCGAAAAGCCAGTCGATTGCTTGTTGATATTGCTGATTTGTCATCTTACAAAAATCTTAAAATTTTTAAGGAGGGAAAAGTGGTCGTTTTAGTTCTGCTACTTAAAAGGTGCCCAAACTGCGACCCGACTGAAACGGAGCTCTTTTTATAAAATAAATGAAGGGAAAAATGCGGTGGATTATTTTATGAAAAAGCGGGAGTGGAAGGCGGAAATTTGTCGCCCAAAAAATTCTTAAAAAGTAATGCTGTACGTTCCTGTAGAAGATGTGTTTGCTCTTTCTGCCTTCACATATTTCTTCACCCAGCTCACTGAACTGGAAACCACGCAAGGATCGGAAACGCCGCTCAAGCGTCTGGCAGAAATCACATTACCGGCTTTATCTACGGTGTAAGAAACATTGATGGTGCCGGTGGCTGTACAATTATTTGTCGGTTGAGCGCCGCCACGTCCCATTGTTCCCGGAATAAAACCAACCAATTTACGGTCGATCCCAATTTTGCTGTCCCCGTTTCCTTCTCCGCCTAAGGGATCGCCGGCATTTCCGGTGGTGCCATTGGTTCCTTGATTTCCTGCTTTCGTTCCGCGTCCTTTCAATAGATTTCCTATGGCCGCAGTTCCTTTGCCATCGCCAGTGCCGGTTTTGGAGTTGGGAGTAGCTGCTTTGGCAGGAGTAGATTTTGTAGGAGTCGTCTTAGCGGGCGTTGCTTTGGTCGGTGTTTTCTTTGGACTTATTTTCTCAGCTTTTGGTACCGCAGTTACTGGATTTGTTCCTGTGATTATTTTTTCGGGAACAATAGGTTTTGTCTGTTCAACTTCCGGTTGGGATTCTGTTACTTCGTTATTTGCAGCCAAACTTCCTTCTTGGTTAGCGGGTTCTTCTACTTCATTTCCTTGGCGGTTGTTCCCAAAGTTAAGAAGCATGGTTGTGACTTCTTCTGGTTTTTCGGTGATTTTGGTAAATTTATAAAAGAATATTCCCAGAAAAATCAACAGGGAAATAAGCAGCGTCAAAATAAGGCTGTTTCTTCTGTCTTTGTCTTCGTTTCTTTTATGTTGAACGGTGTAATGCATTTTCTCTGAAGTTCCTTTTTTTGAAGAATAAATAATTTAGTTTTCCTGCGTCGTTGCAATGGCTAAATTATACTGGTGGTTTTCTGCAATTCCCATCACAAAAACAACATCTTTGTGTTTCGTATTTTCGTCTGCACGAATGGTAAAAGAAGGTTTTTCCTCGCCTTTTAAGGTGTTGACTAAATATTGTTCTAGTTGTTCTTTCGGGATTTCCTTATCGTTTACAAAATACTTGCCGTCTTCTTTTATAGTCACTACGGAGGGATCCTGAACATTGGGATTCGTAGTTTCGGCTTTCGGTAATTTTACCTCAATGGCACTTTGGGTGATGGCAGAACTTGTGATCATGAAGAAAATCAAGAGCAAAAAGATAATATCGGTCATCGATGCCATACTGAATTCAGCATTGACTCTATTTCTTCTCTTTAATTCCATTATAGCGGGGTATTTAAGGTATCCAGAAATTCATTCACATGGGTTTGAATTTTTAAAACCAAACGGTCAACATTGGTTACCAAAATATTATAAAAAAAGTAAGCGGGAATTCCGATAAATAAACCGACCGCCGTTGTTGCCATGGCGGTGTAAATTCCGGAAGCCAATAATTTAGGACTTACTGCACCGGTTACATTTGATATTTCGAAAAAGGCCATGATCATTCCAACTACGGTTCCTAAGAATCCTAACATCGGCGCCGCTCCTGAAGCAGAGGCTAAAATGTTAAGGTTCTTTTCCAGTTTCGAAACTTCTAATTGACCTTGATTTTGCATAGCGTTTGAAATGTCAGAAATAGGTCGTCCAATTCGGGCCAAACCTTTTTCAATCATTCTGGCTTCCGGAGAGTCGATCGTTTTACAATAATCAATTGCAGTGGTAATCTTACCTTCCTGTACGAAATCCTTGATGTTTTCTAAAAAATTGGGAGTTTGCTTGGAAGCTCTTTTAATGAAAAAATATCTTTCTAAAAAGATATACAGCGCGAGAATTCCCAAAAGAAAAATGGCGATCATAATGATATTTCCGACCAGTCCGCCTCCGAAAAGAATTTCCCAAAGCGAAAAAACGTGTTTTTCTGTAGTGGTATTGATGATTTGCGTTGGAGCTTGTAAAAACATGAGTTATTTTTTGATTTTTAGATTGAACGTCAAAATTACCTTAATATTACAGATTTTAAGGTGATTTATTAAAGTTTGAATGAATTATCAGGATTAATCTTCTTCTACTACAATCTCGTCCTGCTTGAAATTGCATTTCAGTTTAAATGGAATAGGATCACCTGAACCCGTACAGAAATCGGTAATATTTCCTTCCCAAAAAAGTTCCAGTTCTCCCTCAGCATCGTTTTTGAAAACGAGTTTACTGTCGGTAAGGAAAACATCTTCATCGTCAAAGAGATCCACGCCGGTGAAATTATCTGCGTCTTCATCGGAAATGTCAAAAGATTTCCCCACCAATTCTGCGTCTTCAATTGGAAAATCAAAAACATTCATCGAAATTTGAGGGAAGTTGTATTGCAAAGAATCATCATCTACATGATCCAAAGAATCATCGGTAATGATTTCTACTTCTAAAAAATGTTGGGTGTTGCTGTAAACCGCTTTGCAATAAGTATTCTGGATGTGGTATTTAAGGGTTTCATCCGGATGATAGATTTTTAAAATCCCTTTCATTTCTGTTGGAAAAATTGAGTTATATAATTCATAGCGAAACTGATTGAACAAAGATAAAAAATAGATTGATTGCGCAAAATTATTTGTTGTAAATTTCATTTCTGTCTAAATCGACCGTTTAATTTACAATAGTAAAACTTTAAACAAAAAAAATTAATTTAGCATCTTTAAACATAGGAAAATGAAAAACTTACTATATACTGCTTTTTTAGGAGTGGTTTTCTTGAGCGGAGTTACAAGCTGTAAAAAGTCTGATTCTCCTTTAACTAAAGTGACACCGGTTGAAGTAGATTCCATTGCGACGAATTATTACGAACAGTATTTAAAGCTTTATCCTTTAGAAGCTACTTCCCAAGGCGATCTGCGTTACAATGATCAGTTGCCCATTAATATTGATAAAGATTTTATTTCCGGTGAAATATCTTTTTATAATTCGGTTCAGAATGAATTAAAGAAACTGGATTATCAATCACTGAATGATGAGGATAAGACGGTTTATGATGTTCTTGATTATACTTTAAAGGATAAGATTGAACGATATGCCTATCATCCTGAATACATTCCGTTCACCCAATTTGGTGGATTGCCGCTTGATTTTCCTTTGTTGGGAAGTGGAGAAGGAAGTCAACCTTTTAAAACAGAAAAGGATTATGAGGATTGGTTAAAGAGAATGGAAAAATTCCCGGAATGGATGAATACCGCAACGGAAAACTTCCGCGAAGGAATTAAAAAAGGAATCGTACTGCCTAAAAAATTGGTGGTTAAAATGATTCCGCAGATGAAAGCGGAAGAACTTACGAGTTCTGATCTTGATAAAAATATATTCTATGGACCAATTAACAATTTTCCGAAAAACTTTAGCAGTGCACAAAAGCAGAAGTTAACTCAGAAATATACCGAGGTTATTGCGAACCAAATAGTTCCGGCCTACACAAAGATGGGTGAATTTCTTGAAAATGAATATTTGAGCAAAGCCAGAACCACTGATGGAATAAATGCATTGGCGAAAGGAAATGAGGTTTACGCCTACTACACGAAAAGCTGGACGACCACGACCAAAACACCTGAAGAGATCAATAAAATTGGGCTGGAACAAGTTGCAATGCTGCGCGGAGAAATGGAAAAAGTAAAACAGCAAGTTGGTTTTACCGGAACCTTGGATGAGTTTATTACGCACGTAAAATCTGATCCAAAAGCAATGCCTTATAAAACAAGTAAAGAAGTTCTCGCAGGTTTCAATGGTATTCTGGCTAAGATTACACCGAAATTGAAAACAATGTTTGGAGTAACTCCGGTAACTCCATTTGAAATTCGTCAAACCGAGAAGTTTAGAGAAGCTACTGCAAGTGCCGAGTATATTCAGGGAACGCCGGACGGAAAAAGACCCGGGATTTTCTATATTCCAATTCCAGATCCGACGAAATTCAATGTGACTTCCGGCATGGAATCACTCTTTTTACATGAAGCAATTCCGGGACATCACTACCAGATTTCTTTACAGCAGGAAAATACCAAACTTCCCAAGTTCATGCGTTTCGGCTGGTTCGGTGCGTATGGCGAAGGTTGGGCACACTACTGTGAAACCCTCGGTCCGGAGTTTGGGTTGTACACCGATCCATATCAAAAAATGGGTTATTTGAGTGATCAAATGCTGCGTGCTGTTCGGCTTGTTGTTGATACCGGAATTCACACCGGAACCATGAATCGCGAAGAAGCGATTAAATATTTCTTAAGCAATATTTCATATGATGAAGCATCTGCCACGGCTGAAGTAGAGCGTTATATGGCGATGCCTGGACAAGCTTTAGGTTACAAAATTGGCGCATTAAAAATTCGTGAATTGCGCGATAAATACACAAAAGAACTTGGAAGCAAATTCAGTCTGGGCAAATTCCACGATGAGGTTTTAAATCAGGGATGTTTGCCTTTAGATGTCTTGGATCGCAAAATGGAAAACTGGTCAAAAAAACAGTAATTTAGATTTACTAATTACGATTCTACAATCTGTAGATAGAAATTGGGGGCAGATTATTTCTGTCCCCATTTTTTTATTTATGGTGGTATGTTGGAAAAAGTAGAACCTCCATTAGACAATAGTTTTAAGGCCGTATTACCTTCTAAAAATCCTTCTTTAATGATCGAAAAGCATTTTGGTAATGAAATCGTTCTCTTTATTTCCTCGCGCGGGCGAATATTCTCTGCCGTAGAAAATAATCTGGAGATGTAGTTTATTCCAGGTTTCTTTAGGGAACAATTTCTTGGCATCTTTCTCTGTTTCCACGACATTTTTTCCGGAGGTTAATTTCCACTGCGTCATCAATCGATGAATATGCGTATCTACAGGAAAAGCAGGAACGCCAAATCCCTGACTCATGACCACTGAAGCGGTTTTGTGTCCAACTCCCGGAAGCGCTTCCAGTTCTTCAAAAGTTTGGGGAACGACACCATTATGTCTTTCTACAAGGAGTTCTGCCATTCTTTTTAGGTTTTTGGCTTTCGTATTAGCGAGACCGATTTCTTTAATTAAATATTTAATTTCATCAACTTCCAGATCTTTCATTTTTAAAGGATCGCCCGCAACTTCAAAAAGTTTAGGCGTGATCTGATTCACTTTTTTATCGGTCGTTTGAGCGGAAAGCGCCACCGCAACTAATAAAGTAAACGGATCTTTATGATCAAGCGGAATCGGAACGGTAGGATATAATTTTTCGAGTTCGGTCATTACGATTTCTGCTCTTTGCTTTTTCGTCATTTTAATTCTAAATTTGAACAAAAATAAACAATATGTTGAACGTAGGCGATCAGTTACCGGAATTTGAAAGTGTAAATCAAGATGGTGAAAAGGTAAAGTCATCCGATTTTTTAGGAAAGAAATTGGTGGTTTTCTTTTATCCAAAAGCAAATACACCAGGTTGTACCGCGGAGGCGTGCGATTTGAATGATAATATTTCACTTCTTAAAAAAGAGGGTTATGAAATAGTAGGAATCTCTGCGGATTCGGTTTCTGCTCAAAAGAAATTTCACGAAAAGTTTGGATTTCAATATCCACTAATTGCCGATGAAAGCAAAGATATTTTAGAAAAATTCGGCGTTTGGCAACTGAAGAAATTCATGGGAAAAGAATATATGGGAATCGTTCGTACGACCTTTATATTTGATGAAAATGGAGTTTGTACGCGCGTTATCGACAAGGTAAAAACCAAAGAAGCTGCGAAACAAATTTTGAAAAATTCGTAAAAGACTAAAATATATTTCCAAGAATGCACGAATATTTTAATTCATGTATTCGTGGTATTTTCTATAAAAACAACTTTTGTAGTTAATAAAAAATTTAAATTACAAAGTCACAAAAAGTTTTAAGTTAAAATTGATACGCTATTAAGTTAAAAAAAGCTTCAACGATTTAGTTTGCGTAAAAATATTTAAGAATTTGCATGAAACCGAAATCTAGCCTAGCATTCGTTGGGCTTTTTTTACCCCTTCTGTCAAAATATCAACTTCTTCAAAAGTATTGTAAACAGCAAAACTTGCACGAACTGTTCCCGCAATATTAAAATATTCCATAATCGGTTGTGTACAGTGATGTCCCGTTCGCACCGCAATTCCGAGTTTATCCAGAATCATTCCGACATCAGAAGCAATCCCGATTCCTTCAAGGTTGAAGGATACTACACCAGTTCTATTGGCCTTTTCACCGTAAATTCTTAAACCATCAATTTCCAGTAACTTTTTCTGAGCATAATCTAATAAAGCGTGTTCATGAGTCTGAATATTTTCATGACCAATTATTTCCATGAAATCAATGGCTGCTCCCAAAGCTATATTTCCACCAACATTCGGTGTGCCGGCTTCAAATTTAAAAGGCAAATCTGCATACGTTGTTTTTTCAAAAGAACAGGTTGCAATCATTTCGCCGCCGCCATGAAAAGGCTGAAGTTTTCTGAGGATATCTTCTTTGCCATAAAGAATTCCGGTTCCCATCGGAGCGTACATTTTGTGTCCGGAAAAGACAAAGAAATCACAGTCCATTTTCTGAACATCGATTTTAAAATGCGGAACCGACTGTGCACCATCAATGACAATCATTGCGTCTGAATTCGCTCTGGTTTTTTTAATGATTTCTTCAATTGGATTTATGACTCCTAAAGCGTTTGAAACCTGGTTTAAAGAAACAATTTTCGTTCTCTCACTTAAATTTTGATCTAAAAAATCGAGTTGAAGAATTCCGTTTTCATCCATTGGAATTACTTTCAATTTCGCGCCTGTTCTTTCACAAAGCATTTGCCAAGGAACAATATTCGAGTGATGTTCGAGATAAGAAATAATAATTTCGTCGTCTTTCTTAATCAAATTCGTTACTGCATAAGCGATGAGGTTGATTCCTTCCGTCGTTCCTTTGGTGAAAATAACTTCAAAATCATTTTTCGCATTAAGAAATTTCTGAACTTTTCTGCGGGAAACTTCCATCTCTTCCGTAGCTAACTGACTCAGAGTATGAATTCCACGATGAACATTGGCGTTGATTTCTTTATAATATTTCTCCCAACTTTGTAAGACAGAAATTGGTTTTTGAGAAGTTGCGCCGTTGTCAAGATAGACCAAAGGTTTACCGTTAACAGTTTGAGTAAGAATAGGAAACTGACTGCGAATATTTTGTAGGTCAAACATAATGCTTATTTAGAATGCTTCAAATTTACGAAATTTTAAATTGAATAGTCTTTATTAGATTATAGATTTAATCACAAGAGATTAGAGAAGAAATATTCAAAATAAATTTTAGCGCATTTTTTATTTAGCAGAAAAGGCACAAAGAATGATGACTTTAAAGTTATTCAAAAGACATCAAATCCTAATCAAAATTTTTCACAACTTCATTCACGTAAAAATCAACCTGACTTGGTCTTTCTTTCGCATCTACAGTTTCCCTTTTATCCATTCCGGTGCGAACGATGACCATGTTTTTTTCCGGGATCATAATAATGTATTGACCATACAATCCCCGGAAATAGTAGTGTTTTACTGCAGCGTCATTATTGATCCACATTCCTTTTCCATAAGCGCCTCGCGATAATTTGGTGGGCGTTTTAATGGCCGCTAATGAAGTGGCGCTGATAATCTGTTGTCCGTTAAAAGTTCCGTCATTTAAAAACAATTGTCCCAACTTTGCAAAATCTCTACTTGTAGAATTGATGCAACAGAAGGTTTTTTCCATTTTAAAATCATCGGTATTCCAGGTGGCATTTTGCTCCATGCCGAGTGGTTGCCAGAAATTTTCCGACGCATATTCCGCAATGGTTTTGTTGAGCCTTTTTCTTAATGCAAAACCCAGAAGCTGCGTGGCTCCGGATTGATACTCGAATTTTGTTCCCGGCTCAGCTTTAAAGCCACGCATAAAAACAGCTTCTTCCAAAGACTTTCCGTAATAGGCTTTGGCATTTGGCAGAAAAGGATTGTTATAATTTTCGTTCCAGTTTAAGCCGGCTTCCATTTCTGCAAGATTAGCAAGCGTTAAATCTTTTCCAAAAGTTACATTTTTATAATTCTCAAAGAAATCTGAAAATGGTTCATTAAAACTCTTTATTTTTTGGTCTTCTATTGCTTTTGCAACCAACATCACCGTCACCGTTTTCGCCATGGAGAACGAATTGGTTTTAGAGTTTTGACTGTAGCCGTCCCAATATTCTTCGTGGACCAGTTTGCCGTTTTTAATAATTAAAAAAGACGAAGTATTGGAGCTTTTTAAATCTTCAACTAAATTTTTCGGCAAGGACTTTTTATTATAGAGTGAATCCTTTTCCCAAGGAATTACTTTTCCTTTTGCAATAACGTGGGAGGGAAAATAAGAGCCATCATCAATCGTAGATCCACCTTCGCCGCGCAAATAAGTTTCGCGAATTCCCTTGAATAAATAATCGTAGCCAAAAGTATAGGCGAGTGCGATCAAAGCTGCGATAAGGACTAAAAGCCCTTTCAGAATTTTTTTAAACATGGTTAATGGTTTCTACAAATTTAGCATTTATAACGGTTATTCTTAAAAATAAAAAAGTCCCGGATTTCTCCGGAACTTTTCTTCAATAATATTTTTTTAGAACCTTAAATCTTAGAAAGTAAATTTCTGAAATTCGTTTTTTCGTCGATAATTCTACGTAAATCAGAAACTGCAACTCTTTCCTGTTTCATCGTGTCTCTGTCTCTTAAAGTTACGGTGTGATGAGTTAAAGAGTCGTGGTCAATTGTAATACAGAAAGGCGTTCCAATTGCATCCTGACGTCTGTAACGTTTTCCGATACTGTCCTTATCTTCATAAATCATGTTGAAATCATATTTCAAATCATTGAAGATCTTCTCCCCATATTCTCCTAAACCATCTTTTTTCATCAATGGTAAAATCGCTGCTTTCACCGGAGCCAAAGCCGGCGGAAGAGATAGAACTGTTCTCTCTGAACCGTCTTCTAAAACTTCATCTTTCAAACAGTTAGAGAAAATTGCGAGGAACAAACGGTCTAAACCAACCGAAGTTTCTACAACATAAGGAACATAATTTTCATTTCTTTCTGCATCGAAATATTGTAATTTACGGCCGGAATGTTTTTCGTGCGCACTCAAATCGAAATCGGTTCTGGAGTGAATTCCTTCCAGTTCTTTAAATCCAAATGGGAACTTAAACTCAATGTCAGCCGCAGCATTTGCGTAATGCGCCAGTTTTTCGTGATCGTGGAATTTATAATTGTTAGCACCCAAACCTAACGCCAAATGCCAGTTCAAACGTTTCTCTTTCCAAGCTTCATAAAAACCTAATTCTGTTCCCGGAGGTACAAAAAACTGCATTTCCATTTGTTCAAATTCACGCATTCTGAAAATAAACTGTCTCGCAACGATCTCATTTCTAAAGGCTTTACCAATTTGAGCAATTCCAAAAGGTAATTTATGACGGGATGTTTTTTGAACATTTAAGAAATTCACAAAAATTCCCTGCGCCGTTTCCGGTCTCAAATATAAATCGGTTGCAGAATCTGCAGATGCTCCTAATTTAGTTCCAAACATTAGGTTGAACTGACGAACATCCGTCCAGTTTTTAGAACCGGTATCAGGATCCGCAATTTCCAACTCTTCAATCAATGCTTTCACGTCGGCAAGATCTTCTTTTTCAAGAGATTGCGCCATTCTGGAAAGAATTGTTTTCTGCTTTTCTCTGTATTCTAAAACACGCGGATTCGTGCTTTCAAATTCGTTTTTATCGAATGCATCTCCAAATCTTTTCGCTGCTTTATCGATTTCTTTTTGGGCTTTATCTTCTAATTTCGCACAATAATCTTCCAGTAGAACGTCGGCTCTGAAACGTTTTTTCGAATCTTTGTTGTCAATCAATGGATCATTAAAAGCATCAACGTGGCCGGAAGCTTTCCAAATGGTAGGATGCATAAAAATTGCAGAATCAATACCCACAATGTTGTCATTCAACTGAACCATCGCCTTCCACCAATACTGTTTGATGTTGTTTTTCAGTTCCACCCCATTTTGTCCGTAATCGTAAATCGCTGAAAGTCCGTCGTAAATTTCACTCGAAGGAAAAATAAAACCATATTCTTTCGCGTGCGAAATCAATTTTTTGAAAACATCTTCTTGTTTTGCCATCGTTTTTAGAATTTATGCAAAAATAGGGAATTTTATTGTATTTTTTAGGAGCCGGGAACCTGCTCTACACTCTATCTTTTTTATTTTTTGCGCCGCTTTTCCCGCACCGAAAAATAAAAAAGGATGCCGTTGCGATCAGGGCTATTTTAAATTCGGATTCATAAAAAAGAGGTGCTGTAAAAACAAAAAACGGAAATCACTTTCCGTCTTCATTAGTATTTAAGGTTATGGCGATTTAAAAATTATAACTTAAAGCCAAACCATTTTCGGCAGTTTCCACTTTGAAGTAGGGTTGAAAAGCCGTTGATTCACCATTTTCAGTTTGGATTGCTTTGTCGAAGTTTTTCTTAGCACCTAAATAAAACGGAATCGAAGCCAGGGCAATTCCGGCACTGATTCCGAAAACCGTCCATCGCGCGCTGTTATCAGTTTTATAGACATAGGTGGTTCCAAAAAGTCCCTCCACCTTTGTTTCCTTTGGGCTGCTGATAATTTGTCCTAACGTGAACCCCATTCCGAAACCGCCCACAGTTCCTAAAATATCGCCAAAAGTTTTGTTGCTTCTTCCTTTCTTGAAATAGTTTCTTGCCTCGGTCTTATCAAATACTTGCTCGTATTTGGATATTTTATAAGTCTGTCCATCTTTTGATAGTTTCCGACCCGACATTGAAACTTGTGAAAAGACACTTTGAAAAGAAAGAGCCAATCCCAAAAGTAGAAATTTATTCATATATTTTTTTTGCTAAAGTAATGGTTTTAATTTATATTAATTGCTTTTAATGAATTTTTTGATGTCTTCATTATCCCCATAAATAACCAGGATATCTGCAGCTTCTAAAACGGTATCGGTAGTTACAACTCCCTGAATCTGGTTAATCCGTTTTACTTTCCCGAAGAGATTTTTATCCGCTATTTTTTTAATGATGGTTACACAAACAAGGTTATAATTGTTTCTGAATCCCACCTCTTCAATTGTCTTTCCCACCAATTTATCAGGAATGGAGATTTCTGCAATACTGAAGTTCATGCTGAGTTCAAATGAATCCACCATGCCTTTTAGGGAGAGTTTTTTCGCCCATCGTTCGGCACTTTCATCTTCGGGGTGAATAATCGTTTCTACATTCATAGCCTCTAATATGGTTTCATGAATTGGTGTTATGGCTCGACTGATAATGCGGTTTGGATGCAGTTTTTTTACCATTGCAGTCGCCATGATATTCGCCCCGGTATCTTCGCCTATGGCAATAATTACAATGTCGGTATCTTTCCAGGGAAGTCCGGACATTGCGAATTCATCCGTAGCATCAAGGCAAATGGCGTAGGAAATCTTTTCTTTTACGGCTTCTACCTTGGCGATGCTGTTGTCAATTCCGATAACTTCGTTACCTAATTTTGTGAGTTTTTCGGCGAGAGAAAGTCCAAAATTTCCTAAACCGACGACTATATATTTCATGTTTTTTTATTAATTAATTAAAATTTCTTCCTTTGGATATTGATAATTATGATATTTCTCCCGCTTCATCATAGCGATCAAAAGAGAGAACATGCTTACCCTGCCTATAAACATCATGGCGATAATGATCAGTTTTCCAGCGGAGGAGAGATTGGGAGTGGTGTTAACGCTTTGACCCACTGTAGAGAAGGCTGAAAATGCTTCAAAAGCTAAGGTTAATAAATCTTTATCGGGCTCTACGATAACCAGAAGAAAGATTCCTATTCCTAAAACAAGCAGAGATAATGCAATAATAGCAAAGGCTCTGCGTATTGAATGTTCTCCGATTTCCCGACGATAAATTTCTGTTCTTTTTTTACCTTTTGCTAGACTGATAATATTGAGAACAGCGATCGCAAAAGTACTGGTTTTAATTCCGCCTCCGGTTGAAGCCGGCGAGGCACCGATCCACATTAAAAATATGCAGATCATTAAAGTCGGCGCCGATATCAAACTGACATCTACGGTATTAAATCCCGCAGTTCTGTTATTCGCAGAGATAAAAAATGCTTCAATCAAGGCACCAAAAGTAGAGTGCTCTTTCAAAGCTCCATTATATTCGAATAAATAAATAAACACGGTCCCGAATAGAAGAAGCAGAAAAGTGGTTGTTAAAATAATTCGCGAATTTAGATTGATCACCCACGGAGTATGATGAAGTTTCTCTTTGCTGAAAAAGGAGAGAAAGAGATTTCTGATCAAATGTTTAACATATTTGTAAACGTTATATACGATGGGAAAGCCAAGTCCACCGAAAATAAACAACGATGCTACGGTAAAATGTAAACCATAGTTGAATTGATAACCTGGTTCATACAAATTACCGCTTAACGTAGAAAATCCGGCATTACAAAACGCAGAAATCGCATGGAATATGGAAAAGAAAATTCCTTTATTCACCGAACCATCCAGTAGAGAAAGGTCCAAAGTGGAGTAAATGAAAACTGCGCCTAAAGCTTCTACGATCACCGTAATGATAATGATAATCTTAAGGGTGTTAAAAACCTCGCCCAATTTATCAGAACTCGTCATTTCGCCCAGACTGATCTGGTTTTCGTAAGAAGAACCGCCGCGGAAAAAGTAACTGAAATAGCTCGCAAAAGTCATAATTCCCAAACCACCAATCTGAATGAGGGAAATGATGATAATCTTACCAAAAAGTGTAAAATCTTTTGCGGTATCCAAAACAATCAATCCTGTTACGCATACCGCACTGGTGGCAGTAAAAAGTGCATCTAAAGGTTTTATGCCATTTACCGTCGCATTAGGCATCATAAGTAATGCGGTTCCGAACAAAATAATAAATAGAAAACTTAAGATGAAAAGCTGCGCCGGATTAATAAAAGTCCTTTTAAAATTAATGTTTAAACTGGAAAAATCCCGAATGAAACACAGTACAATCAGCACATATAAAAGCCGAAGATTAAAGAATTGAAAGGTTCGCGTAGAGAAAAAATTATATTCAAAACGCGCCATATAATACACGACAATTAAGGTGGTCACGATAATTTCTAAGGGCCAGATCTTCCGGGTAGCGGGACTTTTCTTATAAAAATTGTAATATAGTATATTGAAAAGCGTCAGAATAAAACTGAAATCATAAAAATAGATGATTTGACTTCGGAAGAGGAATTCCTCAAAAAAACCCGTCTCCACGATCATAATCAAAACTGCGAGGAGACTCGTGTAAAAAGAAAAGAGATTTAGTTTTTTATTCCACATGAGTCAGATGTAAGTTGCAAAAGTATTTTAACAATTTAATTTATACGAATGTAAATAAATTTCAAGTAAAACGGCGAAAAAAGCTTTTTAATAAAAGAAATTATAGAAAGATTTTCGACACACATTCTATTTTGCGTATTTTTACACCAACTCATTTTACCATGTACAAATCCATTATTCGCCCTATTTTTTTCAAGTTCGACCCGGAAGAAGTTCATTATTTTACTTTTTCATTATTAAAGAATTTTCCTTTTCTAGCAAAGATTTTTCTGCCCAAACCCATTGAAGATAAAAGACTGGAAAGAGAAGTTTTCGGTTTAAAGTTTAAAAATCCCGTGGGTTTAGCTGCAGGTTTTGATAAAGATGCAAAAATGTTCACCGAACTTGCAGATTTAGGATTTGGTTTTATAGAAATCGGAACATTAACACCGAAACCTCAGGACGGAAATCCTAAAAAAAGATTGTTCCGATTAAAAGAAGATTCTGCAATTATCAACCGAATGGGTTTCAATAATGGTGGAGTAGATGCGGCGGTAGAACGGTTAAAGAAAAATAAAAATGTGCTCATCGGCGGAAATATTGGTAAAAACAAGATCACGCCAAACGAAGAAGCTGTGAACGACTACATCATTTGCTTTAAAAAATTATTTGATCACGTTGATTATTTTGTAGTGAATGTGAGTTCACCAAATACGCCTAATCTGCGCGAACTTCAAGACAAAGAACCTTTAACAAAACTGCTTGGAACACTGCAACAATTGAATCTAACAAAGAAAAATCCGAAGCCTATTCTCTTGAAAATTGCACCCGATTTAAGTGATGATCAGCTTTTAGATATTATTGATATTGTGAAAGACACGAAAATTGCGGGCGTCATTGCGACGAATACCACACTTTCCCGCGAAAATTTAGTTTCAGAAAACAAAAATGAAACGGGTGGACTTTCCGGGAAACCGTTAACAAAAAGATCCACGGAAGTCATTCGTTTTCTTTCCGAAAAGAGTGGAAAAGCTTTCCCAATCGTCGGCGTTGGTGGAATTCATACCGCGGAAGATGCTTTGGAGAAGCTTGAAGCTGGAGCGAGTTTGGTACAGCTTTACACGGGATTTATTTATGAAGGACCTGCGCTAATTCATGAGATCAACGCAAAGCTTCTTAAAAATTATAGCTCAGCGCCAAACCGTCTCCAGTAAAATTGAATTGATAGTAATTTTGAGATTTGGGCTCAAAGCTGTTTTCGGCTTGCACCCCTTTCTTCACTTTCTTGTTTCCGATAATTGCAAGCGGAACGGCTACTGCAACCAGTCCAATTCCTAATCCAACGAAAGTCCAGCCGGGTTTTTTACCTTTGAACTTTATCATTTGTCCCGTGTCTGCATTATAATAAATTCCCGAGTTTTTTTCTGAAAGTGCGTTTGGAAGTCCTGCGCCTATTAATATGCCTCCAGCAAAACCTATAATATTAGCGGTTGTTTTCAAACCGCGACCATCTTTGATATAACTTTTTGCAGCAGGATTCTGAAACTGTTGTTTGTATTCAGACATTTTATATTCAACACCGCTCACTTCAAATCTCCGTCCACTCTTAGACAAAGTAATTTGTTGGGAGAATGAAAAGCAGAATAATAAAATGGTAAATAAAATAGAGATTTTTTTCATTTAATTTTTTGACTAAAGTATTGAAAATTAAATGAAAAATTCCGTTACCGTATAAATTATCAATCCAACCAAACCACCCACAATAGTTCCGTTCACACGAATAAACTGTAAATCTTTTCCAACCTCCAACTCTAGTTTTGCGCTGAGTTCTTTGCCTTCCCAATTTCCCACCGTAGAACTTATTAAACCGCCGAATTGATGGGTGTTTTTCAGAATATATTTATAAGCTGTGGCACGAACCCAACCATCAATTTTATTCTGAAACTTTTCGTCGGTCTGTAGATTTTGAGAAAGTTCACTTAGATTTTTTTGAATGTAATTTTTTAAAGCAGAATGTTCCTCTTCGAGTTCTTTCGACAATGATTTTTTAATCGAATTCCAAATGTCAAGAGAATATTGTGTGATTTTGTCAGAGGTTAAAAAATCGTTTTTAATCGTGGCAAATTCTTGCATCCATTTTTCTTCAGTCTGAATTTCTTTTGAAAAAGAATAAAGTTTGTCCGTAATTTCCTTTCTTAAAGAATGATCTTCGTTCAGTTCAACTTCTTCAAAATATTTAGAAAGGCCATTTGTAATTTTGTCTGCAATGCTGTCGTCAACAAACTTCGGAATCAAAAAATAGCTTTCACTCTTCACCCTTTCCTTTACCATATCCTGATTGTTCAAAACATATTCTTTGATTTGTTTTGAAAGGTTAGTGATGAAGCGCTGATGGTCTTCTTTGTCTAAGATATAGTGGAGTCCATTGCCAATAATCTGGTTAATCTTTACATCATCGGTCATTTCTTTCGCCTTTTTACCAATGAAATTCACCACTTCCTTATCGTCTAATTTATTTAATATATCTAAAATGATATTGGAAAGTTCGCGCATTAAATTTTCCTGATTGTTTTTTTTTGCAAGCCAGTCGCCCACGAAATTTGAAATTTTAATTTTTTGAATATAGGGACGAATATTTTCAGGAGAGAGAAAATTTTCAACCACGAAGTTGCCAAGATTGTCTCCAATTCTTTCCTTGCTGTTTTCAATTAAATTGGTGTGTGGAATTCTAATGCCGAGTGGATAATGGAAAAGTGCCGTAACCGCAAACCAATCTGCTAATGCACCAACCATCGCAGCTTCGGAAAAGGCACGAATATAGCCGATCCAATGGGCAGGATTTTTCTTTTCTAATATGGTCATGAGTATAAAAACAAGTGCCATCAAAACAAAGAGTCCTGTGGCAAACATTTTATAGTTTCGTAATTGGATTTTTTTCTGTGCGTCGTTCATTAATTCAAATTTAAGGAATTAAATTTTTTAAGGTGTAAAATTTTAAAATTTATCTTTTTCAAACACAATTTCGATAAGCGCTATTTCTTGTAAGAAACGCGAAACAGAAATATTGAGAACGTGTTCCAGTCGTGGCAAACCTTTTGTTGCTCATAATCGTATTTTAAATTGTAAGGTTCATTCCTTTAAGTTTCATGTTTTATAATTGAAGGAAAAAGAACAGCAGAATTAACGTACTAAACAATTTAAAAATAATGAAACCAATAATTTTTATGCTATTCTGTCTATCCTTGCAGATGTGCTCACAAGTTAAGCAATCAGAAAAATCTAACCCGATTAAAAATTCAACTTCAATGGAAAATTCTACAACACCAAAAGAAAATCCTTATTATTCCAGAACCGACCGTACAAAACTCGATGTTCCAAATTCTGAATGGAAAAAAATCCTCTCTCCGGAAGTTTACGCAGTAGCGCGCGAAGCAGATACTGAAAGACCCGGCACCGGAAAATACAACCAGTTTGATGAATTGGGAGAATATTACTGCGTGGTCTGTGGGAATCATTTATTCCGGTCAGATGCTAAGTTTTCCTCAACCTGTGGTTGGCCAAGTTTTTTTGAAGCCGATAAAGAAGGGGTAATCTACAAGAGAGATTCCACCTACGGAATGGAACGAACAGAGGTCCTTTGTAAACGATGTGATTCACATTTAGGCCACGTTTTTAATGACGGACCGCCACCAACAGGAACGCGGTTCTGCATGAATTCAGTAAGTCTGGATTTTGAACCTGATTCGAAAACAACAGCAAGTAAATAATAAAAATGCAGCGAATTTAAACGCTGCATTTTTTTTATCAATATCTTTTAACTTTATGTTAAAGGTGCACCAACCTGCAAATCACATCGGTGATGAGCCTCGCCGTGTGGCGGATTAGTGGCAGGTTTTGGACCTACCGAAGTGGCAGGACTCAGAGAAGGTGAAATTGGGGTGGTATTGAATCCTGTGTTGGTCTGCATTTGTTGTGGAGCTGGTTGTGGTGCCATATTCTGTTCCGGCGCGCTGTCAATAGGCGCTCCTACCGGAATTTCACATCGGTGATATGGTTGCCCATGCTCAGGATTGAGCGCAGGTTTGTCGCTGGACGAATTTGCTGTGACCGCCGCAGGTGCTTCTGGATTTTGAACTTCAGAGACTGCGGTGCCATCTGTTGCAGGAACCGAATCCGAAATTGGTGCCGTGATATTTTTAGTTTCCTGAGTAGCTGTTTCCTTTTTATCACATGAATAAAGTAGAAAAGCGCTCGTTATCAATATTGGTAATATTCTCATGTTTTCTATTTTTTCAAAAGTAGGGAATTTTATTAAAAGGTAAAATCTAATCCCAAATATACATTTGCACCCATAATTGGGGCGTATACCATACTGGCATCAAAGTAATTTCCAAAAGGGTTTTCTACATCAATAATTGGATTGTTTTGCATATAACCCGTCAGGTTTTCTCCGCCTACATATACACGAATGTTTTTGTTAAAGGTTCTGGAAATCTGCGCATTGAGCGTTGCATAGCTTTTGGAATATTCCGGCAATCTATAGTTTTCCGGATTGAAATTAAGGTTAGGTAACTTCTGCTCTCCAATGAGCTGAAGTGTAGAATCAAAATTCCAGAAAGCACCTTTATTATTTTTATCCGTAGAATAGGAAGCGTTAAAGAATCCTCTGTTTTTAGCCATAAAAGGAATTTCTCTTTTTCCCCCGATAAAATTTGCCTGTACATCATAATATTTATAGGCCAAACGTAGTTCCAGATTTTTCGCCGGCGTAAAGTCCAGTTGCGTTTGAAGGCTGTTTGCAAATGATTTCCCGTCGAGATTGTAAAATACCAGTTTCTGTGGCGAAAGGTCCAAGTCCGCTAAAACCTGATCCTGGAAATCTGTTCTAAAGAAGTCGGCAACTAAAGTAGCTTTACGGTTAAAAAGTTTGAATTCCTGTTGAATACTTGCACCATAATTCCACGCAATTTCCGGCTTTAAATCATAAATTTTGCCTCCATTTCCTAGAATTTCGAGTTGTCGGTTGGAGGCAAAATATTGCTGACTTTCCGCAAAAACATTGGCTGTTCTGAAACCTCTTCCCGCGGAAAGACGAACAATTGTTTTTGGAGTTAAATCATATTTAAAATTCACTCTTGGTGTAAACTGCGTACCTGCCAAATTATGAAAATCTGTTCTCGCACCTGCAACCAAAGTATATTTTAAACCTGTCAAAGTATATTCGAAAAACACGCCCGGAACGGTCTCAGTTCTTTTATAATTTTGAGTCAGATAATCTTCGTCATATTGATCATATAAAAAGCTCGCTCCGGTTTTAAATTTATTGTTGGTATTGCCAATAATACTTTCAAATACCAAATTGGAATAGAAGGTATTCTGATTTCCCCAATAATTTCGCTGACCAAAAAAACTGTCTTGATGGTGCGTGGTAAACTGGTTCATCCAGCCGATACTTTGATAAGGTTTATCCTTAAACATATAGCCGGTTTTGTTCCAGATTTCAAAACGCGAAAGGTCGATTCCAACGCCGTAAGCACTTTGTTGGGAACGGTCAGTCTTTTTATCAAAAGCAGTTTGTCCCCCAAATCGCTGGTCTTTTACAAAACTAATCCCAAAATGAGTTCCAAAACCTGAATGCTCTAAGTCATTATAATTTAACAGATAAGCTGCATTAATTTGATTTCCGGTGGGTTGATCCAAAAAACCATCATTATTTGAATCTGTTTTTCCTAATGTTGCATTCCCATGCAGCAGAACCGACTGATTCCAATGTTCGTTGAGTTGAGAAGTAGCAGTAATATTTGTTTCAACTCTTCCGTGCACATCTGCAAAAAAATTGACAGCGGTTTCCGGTTGCTCCTGGGTTTTCAAAAGTTCGGTGTTAATTTGTCCGGTAATGCTTTCATAACCGTTAACTACGGTGCTTCCACCCTTTGTTAACTGGATTCCGCCGATCCATCTTCCCGGGATTAAATTCAGTCCGTAAGGTGATGCGATTCCACGAATGGAGGGCAGAAGTTCTTTGGTAAGCGAGGTGTATTTTTGGTCCAAACCGAGCATTTTCAATTGCTTCGTTCCTGTCACTGCATTACTGAAAGAAACGTCTACTGTTGCGTTTGTTTCAAAGCTTTCAGACAAATTACAACACGCGGCTTTTAAGAGTTCTTTCGTTCCGATATTAAAAGTTAGACCTGTTTCTTTTTTACTTAAAGCCGTCGCCTGCTCCAGTTTTGTTAACCGAACTTCTTCGATAGATTTATCAAAATGATCGGCATTTTGGGAGAAATCTTTTTTTAGTGCAGGTTCTTCTTCATGATGAACCAAATCACTTTTTACGCCTAAAGGTAATGTCCGGTCATACAGACAGCAATCAGGAAGATTGTTGTAAGTAGCATCTTTGGTTGTGAATTTCTCATTGTCATGACCGACTTCCGCAATCTTCTTCAAAATTAAATCTGCCGAAGTTTTAGCAGGGTCAAAGTTTAAGGTTACAATTTGTGTATCTGCATCCCAATTGGAAGAATCAGCACCGGCACTTGCTGCCGCTTTTTCGATTCGCGCCTTACATGAACCGCAATTTCCCCGAACATAAAATTGATTGTCCTGTTTGATAGGTTTTGCAGAAATTTCTTTTTTTAGAAAAGAAGGTTCTCTTTCATAATGACAACAAGAGGGTAAATTCTCATAAACAGCAGCAGTAGCGCTATATTTTTCGTTATCGTGCCCTACGTTAGCAATCTCTTTTAAAATTTCATCAGCTGAAGTTGTAGTAGCGTCAAATTCTATCTCTAATTTTTGAGTTTCGGCGGTCCAGTTAGCGGTTTTTGCACCCGTTTTTTTAGCGGCGCTTTCAATTCTTTCTTTGCACATCGAACAATTTCCCTTAACCTGAAAAGTAGATTTTGTAGTGGTTTGAGCAAATATAATTGAATTAATGAGTAGGGAAAATAGGCAAAGACTTTTTAACAAAGTTTTCATTTTTTAAAATAAGTTAATTAACATAATACGTTTGCTAAAAGAACATTCTTTTAGCTGTAGACTAATGTGTTAACCTATTTTAGGCGGCTGCCAAATATTTTGAAGTGTTGAAAGAAAGTAAGAACTTCCATATTCAAAATTAAGCTTCTGAATAAAGAAATTGTTTTCTAATGTAGAATTAATTTCCGGAGAGAGATAGTTCAGTACAAGATGAACGGTGCAGGAATGACATTGTGTGCAATCGTCTCCACAGTTGTTTTTCTCCGACGTTTTACTTGACTGATCAGAATGACAAGATTCTGTCTTTTTGGTTTTGCAGCAGTCTTGCTGAGGTGACATTTGATCGCAACATTCAACAGCGGTTTGAGCATAAATCATTTGTTTGGGAAGAATAAAAATACTCAATCCCAAAACAATAAAAAATATTTTCAAAGTTCTTGACATGCTTTTGCAAAATTAATTAAAATAATCGTAACCAAGTACAATGTTAAACGTTATTAAAAAAAAGTTAAAAAATTCTCATTCAATTGCTTGACAGTGAATAAATTGTATTTTTGCATCACCAAAACCATTTAACATAATATCGAATGCAGAAAGTCCTTTTAATATTAGTAACTGTTTTATTTTTCACCACCTCCTTCTATAAGATCAGTGATTCAGAAATAAAAACAACAGAAACTGATCTAAAAGTAAAACCACAAAATTTAATTAAAAATGATCCAAAAGGAGTAGCTTCTATAGCGACAGAAATTTATTCCGCTTTGGGATTCGAAAATATAAATAAACTTAATCCAGACGTTTTTTACAAAGCATATTTGGGATTTAACAATCTGAAAAAAGCAGGGCAGTTAAACGAAGACGCTCATCTTTTAAGTATTTGCGACTTTTCATTATCCTCTACTCAAAAAAGGCTTTGGGTCATTGATTTGAATGAGAAGAAAGTGGTGTACAATTCTTTGGTTGCACATGGTAAAAATACAGGTGAAGAATTTGCGCAGAAATTTTCCAACACCGAAAGTTCGCTTCAAAGTAGCCTTGGATTTTACATTACCGAAAGTACGTACAATGGCTCCAACGGTTATTCTTTAAAACTTTTAGGAATGGATGCCGGATACAATGATGCCGCTTTGCAGCGTGCGATAGTAATGCACGGGGCAGATTATGTAAGCGAAGACTTTATTAAAAATCAAAAACGATTAGGTAGAAGTTGGGGTTGTCCAGCGGTTCCAAGAGCTTTGGCTGAACCGATCATCAATACCATTAAAGGAAAAAGCTGTCTGTTTATTTATTATCCGGATGAACAGTATTTGTCCAGTTCAAAATGGTTAAAAGAAAGCGAGGAAGTGTAAGGCCATTTAAAAATTGAAATTAAAAAATCCCAGGTAGTCAAAACTAGCTGGGATTTTTCATCTTTTATTTTAATTCGATGGGGTTGTTGTTTTTCTTCATTTCTTCTTTCTGCCGATCTTCCATTTGTTTTCGTTGGGTAGGATCCATTTGAATTCTCATTCCGCCACGTCCGCCACTGGTCAGACCTGCAGTTGGGTCTTTTCTGAATTGTTCCTGTTGTTTTTCGAAAGCTGCTCTTTTTACTGTGATAACAGAACCTCTTTGCTCCATGTTTGCGATGGCGTCAATCTTCTTCGATTCCTTTAGATCGAAACTGTAATCTCCTTTGTCATCTTCAACTTTAACAATTAGACCCGGCAATCCTGAAAATTTATAAGGTCCGTCCTGAATAGGAATTTCTGTAGTAAACCACGCAAACCAAGTTCTTCCTGCAAAATTTGTTTCCGCCTTCTGAGTTTTGTATTCCCCGATTTTTGCAGTTTCCGGCAAAATTTTCCAATCCATCGGTCGATCTTCTTCGTAAGCATACTGATCTCTTTGAATTCTTGAAGTATAAAGTTTTTTTCCTGTTTTGTAATCCTTAGAAATCGTGTAATCAATATTGCTTCTTAAGGCCTGCATTTGATCTCGATTAAAATTAAAACTTCCCGTTTGTCTCATTCTGGACATGATAGAATCGCGCTTCATTCGGTTCTCCCCATAAAAAATGGAATTTCCGGCGGAAATATCAAGATTTGCAATTTCAGTTTTACTTGTCGCTTTATCCGTAGAATCAATTTTCATTGTGACTTGGTAAACAAAACGATTCGCTTGAGCGAAGACCATTTGCGTCGCGAAAGCCAACAAAAGAAGACTTATTTTTTTCATTTTATAAATTTAAAATTTTGATTCTATTTTCCTGAAAAGGTTAAAAAAGACAATCTATATGATTGATAGACAAATATACATGACCAAATTTGAATTTCATTATATTATTAGTAATTTTGCAATTCAAAATAAGTCTAAATAAAAACAATGATAAAAGTTAGCGATCAAGCAAAAGAAAAAGCCATTCAGTTAATGACTGAAGATGGCTTCAAACCTTTTGAAGATTATATAAGGGTCGGCGTAAAAAGCGGCGGTTGTTCCGGTTTAGAATATATGTTGAAATTTGATAACCAAAAGACAGATTCCGATCAGGTTTTTGAAGATAATGGGATCAAAATCATCATCGATAAGAAGTCGATTCTATATCTTGCAGGAACAATACTGGAATATTCAGGAGGTTTAAACGGGAAGGGATTTATTTTTAATAATCCGAATGCGAACAGAACCTGTGGATGTGGTGAGAGTTTCTCACTGTAATTTATTTAATTTTTTTTAAAAAAATGGCAAAATATACAGAAGACGATCTACGGGTCGATCTTGAAAATCAAAAATACGAGTACGGATTTACAACAGATATCGAATACGACGATTTTCCTATCGGTTTAAATGAAGATATTGTCCGCATGATTTCTGCAAAGAAAGAAGAACCGGAATGGATGACAGAATGGCGTCTGGAATCCTTCCGTATCTGGGAAAAGATGGAAGAGCCGGATTGGGCAAATGTTAAATATGAAAAGCCAGATTTTCAGGCTATTCGTTATTATGCGGCGCCTACCGTAAAACCGGAATTGGCGAGTTTAGATGAGGTAGATCCGGAATTATTGAAAACCTTTGAAAAATTGGGGATCAATATTGAGGAACAGAAAAGGTTATCCGGTGTTGCAATGGATATTGTAATTGATTCCGTTTCTGTAAAAACTACGTTTCAAAAAACACTGAAAGAGAAAGGAATTATTTTCTGTGCAATTTCAGAAGCAATCCGTGATTATCCGGAACTGGTCCGTAAATATATCGGTAAAGTTGTTCCTAGAGGTGATAATTACTATGCAGCTTTAAACTCCGCCGTATTTTCAGACGGAAGTTTCTGCTATATTCCAAAAGGCGTTAAATGCCCGATGGAACTTTCAACATACTTTAGAATAAACAAATCAGGAAGTGGACAGTTTGAAAGAACTTTGCTCATTGCTGACGAAGGAAGTTACGTATCCTACTTGGAAGGTTGTACAGCACCGGCAAGAGATGAAAATCAATTGCACGCCGCGGTCGTAGAATTATTTGCCATGGATGATGCAGAAATTAAATACTCAACCGTACAAAATTGGTATCCCGGAGATTCAGAAGGTAAGGGTGGAGTTTTCAATTTCGTAACAAAACGTGGAATTTGTGAGAAAAATGCAAAAATCTCCTGGACACAAGTTGAAACCGGATCTTCCGTAACCTGGAAATATCCAAGCTGTATTTTGAAAGGTGATAACTCAGTTGGAGAATTTTACTCGATTGCGGTGACCAACCATCACCAATATGCAGATACCGGGACCAAAATGATTCACATCGGAAAAAATACAAAATCAACGATTATTTCTAAAGGAATCTCCGCTGGAAGATCAAACAACTCTTATAGAGGATTAGTGAAAATGATGCCTTCAGCAAAAGGAGCGCGTAACTTTTCACAATGTGATTCCTTATTAATGGGTAACGAATGTGGCGCGCATACTTTCCCTTATATCGAAGTTAAAAATCCGACGGCACAACTCGAGCACGAAGCAACAACTTCAAAAATTGGTGAAGATCAAATCTTTTATTGTAACCAAAGAGGAATCAGTACAGAAAAAGCGATTGCATTGATTGTCAATGGTTTCGGAAAAGAAGTGTTGAATAAATTACCAATGGAATTTGCCATCGAAGCACAGAAATTATTAGAAATATCTTTAGAAGGAAGTGTTGGATAAAACGAATTGTTTGATTTCAAAACTTACTTTTTTAAATAAATATATCATAACAGTAAAAAAACAGGAAGTAATTAACTTTTAATTTATCTAATTACCTCATTTCATATTATGTTAAAAATTAACAACTTACACGCAAAAATCCAAGACGGAGCAGAGATCTTAAAAGGGATCAACCTACAAATAAATCCAGGTGAAGTTCACGCCATCATGGGACCAAACGGAGCCGGGAAATCAACCCTTGCTTCTGTTATCGCAGGAAAAGAAGAATACGAAGTAACTGACGGTGAAATCCTTTTCGAAGGAAAAGACATTGTTGAAGATGCTCCGGAAGAAAGAGCACATGAAGGAATTTTCCTTTCGTTCCAGTATCCGGTAGAAATTCCCGGAGTTACGGTAACCAACTTTATCAAAGCAGCCATTAACGAAAACCGAAAAGCAAAAGGTTTAGAAAATATGTCAGCAAAAGAAATGTTAGCTTTGGTAAAAGAAAACTCAGAAAAATTAAACATTAAGAGAGAGTTTCTAAACCGTTCATTAAACGAAGGATTTTCTGGAGGCGAGAAGAAAAGAAATGAAATCTTCCAGATGATGATGTTGAATCCGAAGTTGGCGATTCTTGATGAGACCGATTCAGGATTAGATATTGATGCTTTGAGAATTGTTGCAGACGGAGTGAATTCTTTCAGAAAAGAAGGAAACGCTGTTTTGTTAATTACTCACTACCAGAGACTTTTAGATTATATCGAGCCAGATTTTGTTCATGTTTTAGCCGATGGGAAAATCATCAAAACCGGTGATAAATCACTTGCTTTAGAATTAGAAGACAAAGGATACGATTGGCTTTTGAATTAATTTGGAATTTGTAAACCACAAATTTCCTTTTAAAATGTCGAATTTCAAATCAATACAATGGCTCTATTAGAAAATATACAAAACAACCACGCTGCTTTTTTAGATACGCTTCAACACCGTTTTCTGGATGAGACTCGAAATGCTGCCTTGAAAAAGTTTTTTCATTTCGGCTTTCCAACTAAAAAAGACGAGGAATATAAATACACGAACTTAAGAGAAATCACCGAGAAGAATTACAATTTCTTCCCGAAAGAAGCGCATACGATTTCTAAAGAACAGATTGCAGAACTGCATTTGGGCGAAGAAAATTTTGACTGGATTGTCTTTATCAATGGACAGTTACACAAAGAATTATCAAAAATTTCAATTGAAAATGTAGAATTGCTTTCTTTCAATTACGCTTTGAATGATCCAAAACATAAAGATGTTTTCGAACATTATTTCAATACGCTCGCTGACCAAAATTTGGCGTTCACGAATTTGAATACCGCTTATTGCAAAATGGGATTTTTCTTAAAGGTTCCAAAAAATGTCGTGATTGAAAAACCAATTCACGTGTTCTATATCTCTCAAAATCAAGACGAAAACACGTTTTATAATACCCGTAATTTACTGATTGCAGAAGAAGGTGCTAAAATTGAAGTGATTGAAAGTCATCATAACTTCGATGAAACTTACGTGTTCACCAATTCCGTTACTGAAATTTTCACTTACCAAAATGCAAAAGCAGATTGGCATAAAGTGCAAAATGACAGCAACACGTCTTACATGATGGATCACACTTTTGCAAAACAGGAGCATGACAGTTTAACGACCGTTAACACGTTTTCGTTCGGTGGAAAATTAGTACGTAATAACTTAGATTTTATTCATAACGGCGAGAATATCAACTCGTTCATGAACGGAATCACGATTATCGACGACGAACAATTGGTCGATCATCATACCGCAGTTCACCACAAAACACCAAATTGCGAGAGTTACCAAAACTACAAAGGAATTTACAAAGGCAAATCTCACGGGGTTTTCAACGGTAAAGTTTATGTAGATAAAATCGCTCAGAAAACCAATGCTTATCAACAAAACAACAATATTTTGCTCGACGAAGGCGCATCGATTGACAGCAAGCCACAATTGGAGATTTTCGCAGATGACGTGAAATGTTCACACGGTTGTACGGTTGGTCAGTTGAATGAAGACGCTTTGTTTTACCTTCGTGCCCGTGGAATTTCCAAGAAAGAAGCGCAGGCGATGTTATTGTTTGCCTTCGCAAATGATGCGATGGAAAACATCGATATCGAACCACTACGAGTTAAAATTTCCAAACTTCTGGCAGAAAAATTAGAAGTAGATATGGAGTTTGAAGATATTTTTTAGGGCGACAAATTTCCGCCTTCCGTTCCCGCTTTTTTAATTGCTGGCTTCGACAAGCTCAGCCACCAATTAAAAAGAGCTCCACTCAAGTCGGGTCGCAACTGGGAATGAAAAACAACATTTGTTTATAAAAACAAACCAATAATAGAAACGGGCTAAAGCCCGTTTTTTTTGTTTGAAACAAGATTCAGCCTCAGCCAAACCTTGATTTCTTAACACGATAAAAGGGTGTTATAAATTCGTGCCTTTGCTAAGTGAAACGCCTTTGCGTATGTAGTCTTTTCCAAGTGAATTTGTAATTACTTTGCGTCTTTACGTTAAAAAATTAATTGCTGGAAAAACACTTTGAACCAAAAAATCCTATCTTTAAAAAATGAATTTAGAACATATCAAAGACCATCTCAACGCTTACAAAGAACACGACCAAATATTCGACGCGGCCCATTTCCTCATTGAAACTTTTGGATTAGAGAGTGAAAACTTCGCAGGTTTCGGTTTTCGTCCGGAATTAGAACCGAACAAAATGTTATTAACCACCGACGGAGCACTAGGTGAAAAACAAATGGTCATGATTCCCCGAAACCTTTTCGATTTTGATCTGAATTTAGTTGCAAACATGGTTGCGCACGAAATGTTACACGTTCGACAAAAAGCTCCTGAATCGTTAGTAGAAGACAAAAACGAAAGAGAATTTCAAGCCTATTACGAAATGCTTTTCCATAAAGAATTTCCACTCGTTCCTGAGGTTTCAGATTTTCATAAAAAATTCTTTGGTGAAAAAGCGTTGGAATATTATAAAAGGATGGGTGAAGATTCTGTATTGCAAAATAAATATTTCGAGCAGAAAATTGAAGTTGAAAATTTAATAAATTCTCTTTAATCAAACTTTTATAATTAAATGATTTGTAGTCTTTTATCTTTCTTCTGTTTTCTTTTATTCTATTTCAGAAATCCTTCTAAAATCTCACATGCCGATTTCGGTAAATTAGTTCCCGGACCAAAAATATAGTCAGCTCCATTTTCATAAAGAAAGTCATAATCCTGTTTTGGAATTACACCACCAACCACAATCGTAATATCATCTGCACCCAGTTTCTTCAATTCTGCCACCACTTGCGGAACGAGAAATTTATGTCCGGCTGCTAAAGAAGAAACGCCCAATATATGAATGTCATTTTCTACGGCTTGTTTTGCTACTTCTTCCGGAGTTTGAAATAGTGGAGCAACATCAACATCAAATCCCATATCAGCAAAAGCGGTTGCGACTACTTTTGCGCCCCGATCGTGACCGTCCTGTCCCATTTTAACGACCATGATTCTTGGTCTTCTTCCTTCATGTTCCTCAAACTTTTCAGTTAAGGCAAGTGCTTTCGGGAAATATTCATTCTTGCTTGCATTCATTGCGTAAACTCCTTGTATGGTTCTGATATTCGCTTTGTACCGTCCGAAACTTTCTTCCATCGCGTCACTCATTTCTCCGAGTGTCACTCTTCTGCGAGCAGCTTCAATGCAAATTTCTAAAAGATTACCTTCTCCAGATTTTGCAGACTCTTTTAGTCGTTCGAGAATTTCTGTAACTGCTTCGGGATTTCTGTCGGTTTTTATTTGATGCAATCTTTCGATTTGTTTACGTCGAACTTCGGAATTATCGATATCTAAAATATCCAACTCCATTTGTTTTTGAGTCGATTTGAAAGAATTAACTCCGATAATAAATTCTTCGCCACTATCGATCTTTGCTTGCTTTTTAGCGGCAGCTTCTTCGATTCTCATTTTCGGAATTCCAGCTTCAATGGCTTTAGTCATTCCGCCTTCTTTTTCCACTTCATCGATGAATTTCATGGCTTCATCAATCATCTGTTTCGTCAGACTTTCTACAAGATGACTTCCTCCCATCGGATCTACAACATCGGTAATTCCACTTTCCTGCTGTAAAATAATCTGGGTATTTCTGGCAATTTTCGCGGAATAATCGGTAGGTAAAGCAATTGCTTCATCGAGTGCATTTGTATGTAAAGATTGCGTTCCACCCAAAGCGGCAGACAATGCTTCAATCGCTGTTCTCGTGATATTGTTGAAAGGTTCCTGTTCAGTTAAGCTCCAACCAGAAGTTTGAGAGTGGGTTCTTAAAGCAAGCGATTTCGGATTCTGTGGATTAAATTGTGTTAACAGATTCGCCCAGATAAAACGAGCTGCCCGCATTTTCGCAATTTCCATAAAATGATTCATTCCGACCGCCCAGAAAAAAGATAATCTAGGCGCGAAATCATCGACTTTCATTCCGGCTTTCATTCCAGTTCTTACGTATTCTAAACCATCGGCTAAAGTATAAGCCATTTCCAAAACCGGTGTCGCTCCAGCTTCCTGCATGTGGTAACCTGAGATAGAAATTGAATTAAATTTCGGAATATTTTGGGCTGTATATTCGAAAATATCAGCAATAATTTTCATGGAAGGACTTGGCGGATAAATGTAAGTATTCCGAACCATGAATTCTTTTAAAATATCGTTCTGAATCGTGCCCGAAAGTTTATCCTGAGAAACTCCCTGTTCTTCTGCAGCGACAATATAAAAAGCCAAAATCGGTAAAACCGCGCCGTTCATTGTCATAGAAACCGAGATTTCATCTAATGGAATTTCATTAAATAAAATCTTCATGTCTTCCACGGAATCAATTGCTACTCCGGCTTTTCCGACATCACCTTCAACTCTCGGATGATCAGAATCATAACCTCGGTGCGTCGCCAAATCAAAGGCAACAGACAACCCTTTTTGTCCGGCCGCTAAATTTCTTCTGTAAAAAGCGTTTGATTCTTCCGCTGTAGAAAATCCTGCGTATTGACGAATAGTCCAGGGTTTTTGAACGTACATGGTTGAATAAGGTCCGCGTAAATAAGGTGCAACTCCGGCAGAATATTGTTTTTCTGTGAGGACTTTTGAATCGTTTTCGGTATAGGAAGATTTCATTTCCAAACCGTCTTTCTCAAAAAAGTAGGGAAGGGTTGCTTCCGATTTTAAGGAAAAATCAGGATTTGTATTTTGGATTTTTTGACGCATTTTACTTGGCTTTATAGGAAGTAAAGTTACGAATTTTTAAGAAATTTTTCGGAGGAAAAATAAGGAACGGAATTAGGAATTGCGATAGTTGAATAAAACTCTTTTAAATTTGTAATCTGTAAGAACTAAAATATAGAAGTTGTGATCCGAAAGTTGGCGCGAGCGAAGCGAGCGCCGAAAAGTGTGTAAGAAAAAAAACTTTCAGAGAATTCTGAAAGTTTTTTAAATATGTTAAAACCTTTGAAGTTTAGATTTTGAGTATCTATGATTCAGTACGTCTTAATTTCCTCTGCAGATAACTATATAAGTTTGGAATAAATTGAGAAGTTCCAACTCCCAGTTCCCTCATTTTGGGGAATGCTCGTAAAATTTGCGGTAAAGACAATGCAAGAATAATCCCATAAGGACTTGTGCTTTTTGGATTGTTATCTGTTAGATATAAAAACATTATTCCGCCCAGTATAAGAAGTGTTATTAAAAGATTTGTAGTTTCTGAATTTATTTTCATAGTATAAATATATCAAAAAAATTACATTCCATTTTAATAATTATCTTCCTCGCCTTTCATTTTCTCTGCATTCTCCGCCATAATCACAGCGTCGATCATTTCCTGCATATCACCATTCATATACGCATCAAGGTTGTACATTGATTTGTTAATTCTGTGATCGGTAACTCTTCCTTGAGAATAGTTGTAAGTCTTAATTTTTGCGGAACGGTCACCCGTGGAAACCATTGATTTTCTTTGAGCGGCGACGTCACCAACTGCTTTTTGCAATTCGATATCGTATAATTTTGTTCGAAGCATTTCCATTGCTAATTCACGGTTAGCCAACTGAGAACGTGCCTGTTGACAAACAACCACCATTCCGGAAGGTTTGTGTGTTAACTGAACTTTTGTTTCTACTTTATTCACGTTTTGTCCACCTGCTCCTCCCGATCTTGAAGTTTGCATTTCAATGTCTGCCGGATTTAATTCAAAATCAATTTCTTCGGCTTCCGGTAAAACTGCGACGGTTATTGCTGAAGTGTGAACTCTACCCTGAGATTCTGTTTCCGGAACACGCTGTACACGGTGAACACCGGATTCAAACTTCATGATGCCATAAACGCCGTCATTTCCTTCCACTCTTAATATCAATTCCTTGTAACCTTTTGAAGCTTCACTGAAATCCGTTATTTCATGTTTCCAACCTTTTGATTTGAAAAACATAGCGTACGCTCGGTAAACATCTTCCACAAAAATTGCAGCTTCATCGCCACCAGTTCCGGCACGAAGTTCCACGATTACGTTTTTGTCATCGGTCGGATCTTTCGGAATTAAAAGGACTTTTAATTCTTCTTCTAAACCTGGAATTTTGTCAAGCATTTCATACTTTTCCATTTTTGCCATTTCGACAAACTCTTTGTCAGAACCGTCTGCGATAATTTCCTCGGATTCTTCAATTGTTTTTAGAGCTTGCATATACTGATCGAAAACGGCAACGATTTTTCCTAAGTCGCTGTATTCTTTATTCAGCGTAGAATATTTCTTCTGATCAGAAATTATATCTGGCTGAATAATGAGGTCTGCAACTTCATTATAACGTTGTTTAATGGCTTCGAGTTTCGGTATAAGGGACTTTGACATTTCTGATTTTTTGTAGTTTGCAAAGATAAAGAAAAATGAGCCAAGTTAAAAGAATCAATTTGGCGGTGAAAAGAAGACTAGAATATGATTGTAGCCCCGATTGCAACGGCATCCTTTTTTGAGGAGGAACGACGAAAAAAAGATAGAGTGGAAAGCGGGTGAGGAATCGAAAATAAACGAAAATGATGAGGCTCCCAATAAAAAAATCAGTTCCTAAAAAATAGAAACTGATTATATATATGATTTTGCTTTGCGATTGCTTTTCCCGGAATTAAAGTGGGAGAGCAATGACATCAACTAGTGATGACCGTCTGTATGAAGAAATGGACCACGCCCTTTTGGGTTGCTGTAAAGAAGTTCTACACCTTCTTGCTCGGTGATTATTTTTCTTTTTACTTCTTCTGGATCGAATGGTTTTGTTTTTCCGAAATATTCAGCTAATCCTGCTGTGAGCCAAAGTGGGATTACATATCCGAAGAACATAAAAATACACCAGAATCCTACAAGGAACATGCATACGAAATAAACAGTCCAAAGGAATTGGTAGAATGGGAAAAATGAAGATAGTATCAACATTGTAATAGATTTTAGGCAAAAATAGGATAAATTTCTTTGAGTGCAAAAGATTTACTCCTGATTTTTATTATTTTGATTGATTATAAATTTAGTTAATGAGCGATTGATTCAAAGAAGTCATTTCCTTTATCATCCGTAATGATGAATGCTGGGAAATCTTTGATCTCGATTTTACGAACAGCTTCCATTCCAAGTTCTTCGAAGTCAACAACTTCTACGGAAGTGATGTTTTCTTTAGCCAGAATTGCAGCCGGTCCACCGATCGATCCGAGGTAGAATCCGCCGTATTTTTTACAAGCGTTCGTCACTTCTTTGCTTCGGTTTCCTTTAGCCAACATGATCATACTTCCGCCATTGGCCTGGAATTCATCGACATAAACATCCATTCTTCCTGCAGTGGTTGGACCGAAACTTCCGGAAGACATTCCGGTTGGAGTTTTTGCGGGACCAGCATAATAGATTGGGTGATTCTTGAAATAATCCGGCATTGGTTTTCCGCTGTCTAACAATTCTTTGATTTTTGCGTGAGCGATATCTCTGGCTACGATTAACGTTCCATTAAGTTTCAATCTTGTTTTAATCGGATGTTTTGAAAGTTCAGCTAAGATTTCCGACATCGGCTGATTCAGATCAATCGAAACGGCTTCTTCTAAATGTGGCGGTGTTAAAGGCAAGAACTGTTTTGGATTGGTTTCTAACTGTTCTAAAAAGATTCCGTCTTTGGTGATTTTTCCTTTAATGTTTCGGTCAGCAGAACAGGAAACGCCCATTCCAACCGGACACGAAGCGGCATGACGCGGAAGACGAATGACACGAACATCATGCGTTAAATATTTCCCACCAAACTGAGCACCAATCGAACTTTCCTGGCAGATTTTCTGAACTCGCTGTTCCCATTCCAAATCTCGGAAAGCCTGACCTCCCATATTTCCTTCTGTTGGAAGATGGTCGTAATAACCTGCACTTGCTTTTTTCACCGCGGCTAAATTGGCTTCAGCAGAAGTTCCACCAATAACGATGGCTAAGTGATAAGGCGGACAAGCTGCAGTTCCTAAGTCCATGATTCTTTCTTTCACGAATGCTTCTAAAGAACTGTCGTTCAATAAAGATTTCGTTTTCTGATAAAGGAAAGTTTTGTTGGCGGAACCGCCACCTTTTGCGATGAACAGCAATTTATATTCGTTTCCTGTTTCGGCATAAATATCGATTTGTGCGGGAAGATTAGAACCGGAATTCTTTTCTTCAAACATGCTTAAAGGAACGATTTGCGAATATCTTAAGTTTTTTTCCTGATAGGTATTGTAGATTCCTTTGGAAATCCAGGCTGCATCTTCAACGCCTGTATAAACGTTTTCTCCTTTTTTTGCCACACAGATTGCAGTTCCGGTATCCTGACAAGATGGAAGTGCGCCTTCGACTGCGACTGCTGCATTTTGTAAAAGATTATAAGCTACGAAACGATCGTTATCTGTCGCCTCCGGATCGTCAATAATTTTTCTGAGTTTCGCTAAGTGTGAGGACCGAAGCATAAATGAAACATCTGCCAACGCATTTTCTGCCAGCAATTCCAAAGCTTTTGGATCAACATTTAAGATTTCGCGGTTGCCCAGTTGTTCTGTCGTTACATATTCAGAACTTAACTTTTTATACTGAGTCTCGTCTTTTAAGATCGGAAAAGGCTCTTGATAGTGGAATTCCATAATTACAGTAAGATTTTTAAAAGCGTAAAATTAAGAAAATTAAAAATATTGTTCTGCATGGAAAACAGTGTTATCTATAGAACAAAAAAAGGTGAAGACTAAGCCTTCACCTTTGTGTAGTAGAATAAGAAATGTTTCTTTTCTCTTTCATCATTTGTGTCTACAAATATACTAAATCACATTGTCATTTTTTGTCAACCACCTACGCGGGGCGGAAAGAATTATTTGAAACGAGTTCAATATCATCTTCATAAATCTGGATTATTTCCCTGTGTTTTTCTACAACCAACTCTTTAAGAATTTCAGGTTTGATTACTTTCACATTAGACATCCACTGGAAAATCCACCCAATGAGTTCGCGATTGATTCCACAATTGAGGTGCATTAAAAAATTTCCATTCTCAAGCCGTTCGAATCTTTGTGTTTCATCCCAGAACTGTTTGTGTACAAAAGTCCCTGTACGTTCGGTGAATTCAAGTTCAATATCATAAACTTCATTATTGATATTTTGAGTAATTCCAAATCGTCGTGAAAGTTCAGTTTCTAAATGCTGCAGATAGCTGCTGTTATCAAATGGATCATTGGTCAGTTTGTATTTTGAAATTTGCTCCAGACCCAAAATGAGTAATTGATTGCTTTCCTTCAGATAGCCGGAAATATGAACCACGCCCCGGTGATACAGAATTTGTACGGGTAAAAAAACCTGGGAAATGTTACGTCGGAAGAAATTGAGGTATAATCATAATTTATTGATATCAGTTCCATCTGTCTTTTATTCTGAATGCTCCAAATGCAGTCATCCAGTATTTTATGATAATCTGTAAAACTTGAACCTTCATAAAAGTGGGTTGCTTTGATCTGCATTTTTGCCACATCTACAAAATTTTCGAACTGACTTTTACTGTATTGCTGATAAAAAAGTCGTACGATTTTTCCGAGAGAATCCCGTCTGGAGGAAACAACAGGTTGCGGAAGAAAATTTTGAAATAGGATATAGGAATTAATATCAAATTCCGTTAGCGGTTCTTCCTTGTTTATATATTCAATCTTCCAGGTTTTTCGGTTTTTTTCCCCAACGGAAACAACTAATCTTTCATTAGGTAAAATAAGAGAATTTTCCAAATCATATAAATCTCTGTAAAAGGTACGGGATGAAATCTGCAGATCATTTTTCTTCGCCCAGTTGGATAACATATCGATTGTTACGGGACCCGATTTCAAGCGGCTGTAAATCATCATTAACCTTTTTGACTTCTCCGACATAACGTTTAATTTATATCATAAAAATAGTGATTTTAAATGTTTTATCATCAATAATATTATTATTAAAAATGGATATTAATCATCGAGATTCTTTGCCTGGCTTTATTAATTTCCTTAATTTTAAGAGATAAATTTAAAAGAATGAATTACAGAACAGAAAAAGACACGATGGGCGATGTACAGGTTCCTGCAGATAAATTTTGGGGAGCCCAAACCGAGCGTTCAAGAAATAATTTTAAGATTGGTCCGGAAGCTTCGATGCCACATGAGATCATAGAAGCATTTGCTTATTTAAAAAAAGCTGCAGCATTTACCAATGCCGAATTGGGCGTTCTTTCCAGTGAGAAAAGAGATATGATTGCGAAAGTGTGCGATGAAATTTTAGAAGGAAAATTAAATGACCAGTTTCCGCTCGTGATCTGGCAAACCGGTTCCGGCACACAGTCGAACATGAACGTAAACGAAGTGGTTTCAAATAAAGCACACGTTAATAATGGTGGAACTTTAGGTGAAAAGTCAGAAGTTCACCCAAACGATGATGTCAATAAATCACAGAGTTCAAACGATACTTTCCCAACTGCGATGCATATTGCAGCCTATAAAAAAGTGGTTGAACATACTTTGCCGGCCGTTGAAAAGTTGCGCGATACTTTGCACGGCAAAGCAGAAAGTTTTAAAACGGTGGTGAAAATTGGACGAACCCATTTAATGGATGCAACACCTTTAACTTTAGGTCAGGAATTTTCCGGCTACGTGGCGCAATTGGATTATGCCATGAAAGCCATTAGTAATACATTGGATCATTTGCAGGAAATCGCTTTAGGTGGAACTGCGGTTGGAACTGGTTTGAATACGCCAAAAGGTTATGATGTTTTAGTCGCAAAATACATTTCAGAATTCACAGGACTTCCGTTTGAGACGGCCCCGAATAAATTTGAAGCATTGGCTGCTCACGACGCGATTGTGGAAACTCACGGAGCGTTGAAACAATTGGCGGTAGCATTATACAAAATCGCGCAGGATATTCGTTTCCTCGCTTCAGGGCCTAGATCAGGAATTGGTGAAATTCATATTCCGGAAAATGAACCCGGATCTTCAATTATGCCGGGGAAAGTTAATCCGACCCAGAATGAAGCAATCACCATGGTTTGCGCACAGGTTTTAGGAAATGACACCACGATTTCTTTCGCCGGAACGCAGGGAAATTTTGAACTGAATGTTTTTAAACCGGTGATGGCGTTCAATTTTTTACAATCTGCCCAATTGTTGGGTGACGCCTGTATTTCTTTTAACGATCATTGTGCGGTTGGAATCGAACCGAATGAACCACGAATTAAAGAACTCGTTGAAAAATCATTAATGTTGGTAACGGCTTTAAATACGCACATCGGTTATGAAAATGCTGCAAAAATTGCAAAAACCGCGCACAAAAATGGAACGACTTTAAAAGAAGAAGCTATTAATTTAGGTTTGCTAACGGCGGAACAGTTTGATGAATGGGTAAAACCGGAAGATATGGTTTAAATCAGTCAAAGAAGTTACAGACAAAATATCTTATTCGCCTTTAAAAAAATTCCGAGTGTTGTGCTCGGAATCTTTTTTATTGTGAAATGCTGTTCTTTAAACTAGGCTTTCATTTTCCACAGAAGTGGCAAAGAAATCTTCCAGTTCCTGTAATGTTTCGAGAGTGGTGATGATATCTTTAACCAATTGGCCTTTGTCGAGTAAGACAATTCTATTGCTAACTTCGGTGGTGTGCGCCAGATCGTGACTGGAGATTAAAAATGTGACGTGCTCATTTTGCGTCCAGTTTTTAATTAACTTTTTCAATTTAATTTGCGTGGATGGATCTAAATTCGCAAACGGTTCATCTAAAACAATAATTTCCGGGGTTCCGATTAAAGCCCCAACAATTCCGACTTTTTTCTGATTTCCTTTAGATAAATCACGGATATATTTTTTGGCATTTAAGATCTCCCCATTGAAAAAATCTGCAAACTGTTTTAAAAAAGAATCCACATTTGCTCTGCTTTCACCGCGAAGTTCGCCTAAGAAATAAAAATATTCTTCGGGAGTTAAATATCCAATTAAAAAAGTGTCGTCGATAAAAGCAGAAACTTTCTTTTTCCAGTTCTCATTCTCGTTCACTTTGTTCCCATCAATCTCAATAAATCCAGTGGTAGGTTCTATTAAATCTAATAAGAGACTGAAAAGTGTGGTTTTTCCGGCGCCATTATTTCCTACCAAGCCGAAACTTTCGCCTTTCGGAATTTCCAGACTGTCAATATGAAGAACTTTTTTGGTTCCGTAAACTTTAGATATATTTTGAATAGAGATCATTTTATTAGGTATTAGGTTTTGGGTTGTGGTAGTAGGAAAATATTTTACTGGAGAATTTTTAAAAACAGACTAAACTTTTTTGAACGCGTCAAGTGTGGAATATTTTTGAGTTTTATAGACTTTTACAATATAATCGAAAATTTTATCTCTAAACAGGAAACCTATAATTCCCAAAATTCCCAAACTCGCAACAGCGGGATAAATTCCAAAGAAGTATTTAACGACTGCAAAAACACCCATGGGCAATACCATTTGAGGAATCATCAACAGCATTATTTTCATATTAAAATTATTTCCGCCGGCCCCGAAAGATTTGCTTTTAGAATTCAGGTCGATTGGTTTTTTATTAAAAGCGCCGGCCAGAAGTGTGATATAGGAATTGACGCCCAAATTGTACAGACCTGCCGCAATGACCGTTAAATAAAACTCCCAACTGATGAAAAGATAAGCGGATGCTAAAATAATAGAGACGGAGATTCCAATGATGATCAGCGACCATTTACCTTTTAGATATTCTTTGTAGGGAACATTTTGCGTCATCATAAGTGGATAATAGGAACTGTCCCAACTGGGAACTCTCTGGCCAAACATCAGCATGAAACCGCCTGTCACAAAAATGCCCATAAACAATTGCATAAAACTGTTGTCATACCCTTTCGAGAAGATGAGTAAACCGTAAAACAGAAAGAAGACGCTGGCTGTAAGTGCCGATTTTGCTGCTTTACTTCTTTTGAGCAGACGAATATCATTGTTAATGAAAGTTCCCATCACACCGTATCTGTTAAGAAAATCAATACTTTCTGTTTTACCTTCTGCCTTTTTTAATTCCAAACCTTTGTCCAGATAAAAATTGGTGTAAATCAAACGGTAGGCAAAATATCCGGCAGTGAATGCCATTATGATTGGGATTAAGAAAGCTCCGGTATATTGAAAAAAGCTGTAGAATATTTTTTCTGAATAATGCGAGAGTTCAATCACCTTGAAATATTCCAGGATACCAAACAAAGCCATAAACCCAAATACTGAAATAACAATGATATCCTTCCCATTCAGCAAAATATTGAGGAAATTGTTAAAGTAGAAAATAGCGAAGATCCCAATTGTAAACATAAGGACATGAATCACAGAATATCCACCATCATAAATTAGAAGTCCCGCAAAAGGAAGAAGAAACAGTAAATTTCCCCAATTAAAGAAATTAAACAGCACTTTTACGATCGTATAATTTACCAGTTTTTTCTTCGTAATACCTACGGTGAGAAAGGGTTTTATATTTTGCGTCGGCATTTGCTGCAGAAAGTAGCGAAGTATTAAATCAAACGCCCAGTAATAAATAAAATATTTACAAAAAATAAGTAGTGGATCGGTATGTAATTTTTCCTTCGCCAAAAAGTAAAGCAAGAAAGGCATGGCTACAAACAGAAAGCTGAAATATGCCATTCCAAAAAACATCAAAATTTTCATTCCGAGGTTGGCACCGAACTGTGGATTACGGAAAAAATTCTTGAATTCAAGTTGGATGAGTCTGCGATACATTTTCTTAGATTTATTGATAAGTCTAAAAATAAGAAAAATGTTACAGATATATTATTTCATTAATTCTTTTGCTTGCGAAACAGCAGCTTCCGTGATTTTACTTCCGGAAAGAAGTTGGGCGATTTCCTGCAGTTTTTCTTCTTGATTAAGAGAAATAATGGTGGACTGGGTTTTGCCGGCAACCTCTCTTTTAATGACTTTGTAATTGTTGTTTCCTTTTGCAGCAACCTGTGCAAGGTGACTGATGACGATGAGTTGCATGTTCTTGGACATTTCTTTCATCACATTCCCGATTTCTTCCGCCACTTTCCCCGAAACTCCGGTATCAATTTCATCCAGAATTAAAGTCGGTAATTCAGAATTTTCAGCCATCAATTTTTTAATGGAAAGCATAACGCGGGAACGTTCACCACCAGAAATAGCGGTTTGAATGGGTTTCAAAGGGAAACCGGAATTCGCCTGAAACATCAAAGCAATATTTTCTTTTCCGAAATGATGAAAATTTTCCGTATCTGTAAGTTGAACTTCAATTTTCGCTTTCTCTAAACCTAACTGATTCAGCAATTTTTCCGTTTTCTTAATAAAACTTGGGATTGCCTTTTTTCGGTTATCAGATAATTGAATCGCCAGCTTTTTTAAATGTTCAGACGCAGTTTCTATTTTCTTTTCTGTTTGGTCGATCAACAGCTCCAGCTCTGCAAAACTGTTCTGTTCGTTCTGAATTTTATCGCGAATGGCAATTAATTCCTCCACAGAATTTACTTTGTGTTTTAGAAATAGAGAATTAATCTTGTTGAGTTGCGAAGACAAGTCGGAAAGAACTTCAGGGCTGGTTTCCATTTTGTCGGCTTCATTCTGCAATTCAAAAAGAAGATCTTTAAATTCTACAAAATTCTCCTCGAACCGTTGATTCAATTCGGTGTACTCATGAGACAATGAAGCCACTTTTGACAGCTTACTCTTCACGTCGAGTAACGAATCGAGAACGCCGATTTCTTCCTGATCCATTTTCTTAAAAATCAAAGAAAGATTTTCGATAATGGTTTCTGCATTTTCCTGTTTGCTCAGTTGATTCTGAACATCTTCCAAATCAAATACATCCAAATTGACTTCAAGTAATTCCTCTAATAAAAATACTTTGTAATCGTTTTCTTTATTGCCCTCTGACAGTTGTTTTTTATATTGCTCAAGTTCTCTAACTAACGTTTTATAAGCCAAAAACTCTTGTTGATAACTGATAATCAGGGTCTTGTTTTTCGATAGCCCATCAATCATGCGAAATTGATATTCTTCCTCAAACAGATTTGAAGTCTCGAACTGGGAATGAATGTCAATCAATCTTTCAGAAAGTTTCTTTAATGTTTCAAGAGTTACAGGAACATCGTTTACAAAAGCTCTGGATTTTCCGGTAGGTAGAATTTCCCGGCGAATAACGGTATTAAGCTCAAAATCCAGATCGTTTTCTTCAAAAAAATCTTTAAAATTTTCATGAACTATAAATTCGGCTTCCACGATACTTTTCGTTTCCGTGCTCTGAATGGATTTAGTATCAGCTCTCTCACCCAAAATCAAACGCAGTGCGCCCAAAATGATGGATTTTCCCGCACCAGTTTCTCCCGTAATAACTTGTAAACCTTTGTTTAAAGTAATTTCGAGTGAATCTATAAGCGCGAAGTTTTGAATGAAAATTCGTGAAAGCATATTTTTAAAAAATCTGTTATGAAATTTGACCGCTGAATTTCAGTCTGCAAATTTAAGACTTTAAAAGACATTATGAAATAAAAGTGATAACGAAGAGAGCCACAATAATGCCATTATACGAAGATCTAAGCTTTATTTATCGTACGGTTTCTCTTCCCTTAAAATAGGGGAAAAATTATTTCCATTTATTCCACTTGGTTTCGATATCTTTTGGAGATAAAACAGTAAATAACGCTTTTAAATCGGCCATATTCACATTGGCATTATTTCCGGAATTAAAGATGTCGAAAATTTCCTGTTTTTTCGTGTCTATAAAAATATTCACCGGATAATTCATCTGGAAACTATTCTCGTATGTTTTTAACTGCATTAAAGCATCCGCGATAATTTTTTTACCGGATGACTGATCCTGTTTTCCCAGATTGTCTAAACCTGCGCGGTGATAAGTATAGTAAAGATTTCGAAGCGTACTCTGTTCCGGTTTGAGCATATTGTCGATCAAAGCTGCTCTGGTTCTTGGCCCTTCAATGAGCGACCAACCGGCGTAATTTTGATTTTGTGCGTTATTGGATATTTTTAATGCTTTCTCGAAAAAAGGTTGTCCGCCGCGCACTTTAAAACTGTCCGCATCGTAGCCTAAAATAGTGTAGACATAAAAACTGATGACATCAATTAAATTTTTACCCGAAAACTGTCGGTCATTAAAAACTAAATTTTCGTTTTCCGTATAATCGAAACTAAAATTGGTGTCATTAAGATTTAAAAGTGGCGTTTCATAGGTGGTATTAAAAACCGGTCGAACGGCCTGTACAACGATACTTGCTTTGTAATTACTGCTTCCCGCTTTCTCATTGATGACGATTGCAAAATTACATTTGATCTTTTCGAAATTCTGTAATTTTTTTCCGGTCCAACTCGTATTATTAATAAAATCCCGTAAGTTTTTTTCTAAAGTTTTATAAACCTGCGTATTACTGCCGCCTAACTGTTGGCTATTGACTTGCACTGTTGCCAGCAATTCCTGGGCAAAACTCAATTGAAAGGAAAAAATAAGGAGGAATATGGTAAAAGATTTCTTCATTGTAAGGATAAAATTTGAAAACGGAAATTTAGGGATATTATTTTAAAATCTGTTCTTCGACAAAATTTAAAATATCTTTGGCGACTTCAGTTTTAGATTTCAAAGAAAATTCTGTGAGACTCGATTCTGTAATGATTTTAATTTTGTTTGTTCCGCCTTTGAAACCAGCTCCTTCGTCCCTCAAAGAATTGAGAACGATCATATTTAGATTTTTTTTCTTTAATTTTCCCTTGGCATTTTCCTCTTCATTTTGAGTTTCTAATGCGAAACCTACGAGAAACTGTTTTGTTTTTCGCTCGCCCATGGTTTTTAAAATGTCCGGATTTTTAACGAGTTCAATTGTCAATGAATCATCGTTCTTTTTTATTTTTTCTTGGGCAATTTCTTTTGGAGCGTAATCCGCAACGGCAGCACTTGCAATAGCAATATCTGCGTTTTCATAGTTTTCAAAAACCTTGTCAAACATTTCTTTGGCCGAAACAACCCGGTGTAGTTGGATGTTCTGATTGTTTGTTTTCTCGGCACTTGGTCCTGAAATTAATATCACCTGAGCTCCGCGATTTGCAGCCTCTTCTGCCAGAGAATATCCCATCTTTCCCGAAGAATGATTGCCAATAAACCGCACAGGATCAAGCGCTTCATAGGTTGGTCCAGCTGTAATTAAAACGGTTTTCCCTTTTAAACTTTGAGTCGACTGAAAAAAATCTTCAATAACTTTGGAAATATTTTCTGGTTCCGCCATTCTTCCTACACCGGATAATCCGCTGGCCAGTTCGCCCTCTTCGGCAGGAATAATATGATGACCAAAATCCGCTGCTAATTCCAGATTCTGTTGTGTTGAGGGATGTTTATACATATCCAAATCCATTGCGGGAGCAATAAATACAGGACATTTCGCAGACATGTAGGTTGCGAGTACTAAATTGTCGCACGTCCCATGAACCATTTTCGACAGGGTATTCGCAGTGCAGGGAGCCATTATAATAACATCGGCCCAAATTGCCAGTTCTACATGATTGTTCCAGGTGCCGTTTTCCGAATAGAAATCGCTGTAAACTGGATTTTTTGACAAAGTGGAAAGGGTGAGTTTAGAAACGAACTGCTCGGCGGGAGGTGTCATTAAGACCTGAACTTCTGCGTCTTTTTTTATAAAATCTCTGATGAGGTAATTGATTTTGTATGCGGCAATTCCGCCGGAAATACAGATGAGAATTTTCTTACCCTGAAGTTTCATTGATTTAAATTTAAAAGTTGAACGAATTTACTTAAAATTTCGGTAATGCAAGGATCTCTAAAAAGACAAAAGTCACAAAACAAAGATGTTCTGCGACTTTTATAATAATTAAAGAAATAAATAATTAGTTTTTTTCCTCAGTTTTTCTATAGTAGATCTCATCGTCTAACCATTCTTGAATTGCAATTGAAGTTGGTTTCGGAAGTTTTTCGTAATGTTTAGAGATCTCGATTTGTTCCTTGTTTTCGAATACTTCTTCCAAGGTTGAATTGTGCACAGCAAATTCATCTAATTTATTATGAAGTTCAGAACGGATTTCAGCATTGATTTGCTCTGCTCTTTTACCCATTACGACGATCGCTTCGTAGATAGAACTTACATTCTGCTCGATTTTATCTCTATCGTAAGTTATGGTACTTAATTCGGCTTTAGAATCTTTTACGCTCATTTTCAGTTGGTTGTTATAATTGGAGTTTGCAAATGTACGGATTATCTTTGGATTGGGAAAGTTGCTGCGGGCGCAGGTGTTGCCAAGGCGGCACTGTCTCTGCTCGTTTGATCTGCTTTTTTTGCAGCATCGCGCTGGTCTTTCTCCATATTAAATTTTGCTTCAGCTTCCATTTGTCTGTCGGTCAGCTCTTTTTTACGGGCTTCTACTTTTTTCTCAACTTCGGCAAAATTTTCTTTCTCTTTGGTTAACTTATTTCTCAAATCTAAAGCTGTTTTAGATAAATCACTATTCGGAAGCTCGCGTTCGATGAGTTTAGTGTAAGCCAAAGCATTTTCGATACGATCTTTTTTCAATTCATAAACTGAGTTCATGGCCAGTTCATATTTTGATTTCAAAATGTAATCGTATATTTTACTACGCAATTTTGTACTTGGGAAATCGTCTAAAACATTTTCAAAAGAAGTACTTGCGGCTTTGTATTCAGCCATTTTGAAGTATTGCTTTGCATTTTCATACGCTTTGAATTCCAATTTGTATGTCAGCTCATCTATAAGTTCATTAATATTCTTAGATTTCTCCGAGTCGGGATAATTGTTTAAGAAATTCTGAAGTTCATTGATTGCCAGGTCAGTACTTGTTTGATCCAAATTGTAATCCATGCTGCCTTCATAATAACACAAAGCCGACATATAGGCAGCATCTTCTGCGCGCTTATCTTGTGGAAATGTTACCGAAAAGTTTTTAAACTGGTGCCCTGCTAATTTGTAGTTTTTATCATAATAGTTAGCATAAGCCGAATTGTACACAACATCAGGTGCGTCATCGGTCCCAGCAACTAAGTTCGAAAGTCTTTCGTACAAAGCCAAAGCATCTTTCCACTTTTTCTTCGCGAAGTTCTCGTTGGCGACTTTTAAGATATAATCTTTATCTGCACTTTTCATTGCCAAGTCTTGTTGCTTGTTACAGGCGGCTAATGCAAAATATGCCAGAAGGATAATCAAATATTTTTTCATAAATAAAATATTGCAGGAATTACTTTATTAATAATTTCTGCGGTTCAGTTTGCAAAAATATAACTTTTTTATCAATAGATTTTTTTTTATGATAATTTAACTAATTTATTAATCGGTTTGATAGCCGATCAGCGAAAAAACGGTTACTAAAAGGTTCGCTAATACTTTTTTCTCCGCTTCTTCCAAATAATTTTCCTCTTTTCCGGAAACGTATAATTCGTAAAAATTTTTATTTCTAATGACGAAAAGTGAAGAGCCTACAATTAAAGTAAGAATGTCTTCAGGTTTAGGAGCATTTGTGAAAGCCCCCGACGCGACTCCTTTTTTTATGACATCATCAATTTTGGAGGTAAAAGTTCTGTAGAACTCCAGCAGATCTTCTTTTAAATGTTCCGTATGTCGAAGTTCCTGCGTCACAAACCCATGAAAATAATTAAATTTAAATAATTGATTCACCACATACTTGATCAGTTCTTTCATCTGCATTTCCGGCTTTCCTTCTCTGATGATCTCTGCAAATTCTGCAAAACTCTCCCGTGTTTTTTGCACGCGGTAGCGATAGAGGTAAGACATCATTTTCTCTTTTGAGCCAAAATAGTAGGAAATCATGGCAACATTAATATTCGCCTGGGCCGAAATATCACGCACCGATGTTCCCTCAAAACCTTTTTTAGCAATCAGTTTTTCGGCAACGTTGAGTATATGAATTTGTTTTTCAGTAAATTTTTTCTTCATAGGTGATGTAGTTTTTAGTAAAGTTAAAGAAAATAAAAGACAATTTAAAACAAATGTTTAATCGCAGATGAGCACTTTTTAGTTATTTTTGAGGATGACTTATTTCGATTTCCACCATCACCATATCCAAAGAGAAAACGGAATTTATAATTTAAGATTTAATGAAACCGTGCCTTTTGGTTTATTTTCGGCTGGAATTCATCCAAATGATGCAGGTTGGAATATTCCCAATCAATTTGATTGGCTGGAAGAAATTTCGAAACATAAAAATTGTGTAGCTATTGGCGAATGTGGTTTAGATGGACTTATTGATGTTAATAATTCCATACAGGAAGATGTTTTTAACCGTCAGATCGAATTAGCCAACGAAAGAAATAAACCTTTAATTATTCATTGTGTCCGCCGCTTTTCCCAATTGATTCCTTTAAAAAAGAAAGCAAAAGTCCCCATGATTGTGCATGGTTTTAACAAGAGGAAAACGGTGGGTGAAGAATTGCAGAAACACCAATTTTACTTAAGTTTTGGAAAAACAGTGTTGCATCATGTAAATTTGCAGCAGTTTGTAAAAGATTTTCCGTTAGAAAAATTATTTCTGGAAACCGATGATGACGATTTTAATCTCCAGGAGCTTTATCAAAAAGTGGCGGAATTAAAAGGAATAACGATCGAAGAACTTCAAGAAAAAATGAAGGAAAATCTGAAAATTTTTAATATTTCAACTGTATTATGAAAAAAGACTGGCTCGAAAGAACAGAATTATTGATCAAAGAAGAAGGCCTGGAAAAATTACGAGATGCAAATCTTTTAGTAGTAGGTCTGGGCGGTGTGGGTTCTTTTGCAGCAGAATTTTTGGCGCGGGCAGGCGTGGGAAAAATGACCATTGTAGATGGGGATACTGTTGATTTAACCAATATCAATCGCCAACTCCCTGCGCTTCACTCTACCTTGGGGAAATCTAAAGTAGATGTGGTTGGCGACCGACTTTTAGATATCAATCCAGATTTAAAATTGACGCGACTCAACCAATTTTTAAATCCTGAAGATATGGCTGCCATTTTTGAGGTGGAATCTTTCGACTACGTTCTGGATTGCATTGACAGTGTTTCCCCAAAAGTGACACTCATCTTAAATGCCCGCCGCCGAAAAGTGAAAGTTGTGAGCTGCATGGGTGCGGGTGGAAAAATGGATCCTTCGAAAGTTCTCGTCCGCGATATTCACAAAACACAAAGCTGCCATCTTGCTAAGCAGGTTCGTAAACGTTTGAAAAAAGAAGGGATCGATAAAGGCGTTCGTTGCGTTTTTTCTACTGAAATACAGAATGAAAACAGCTTAAAACTGACCGATGGAACCAACTTTAAAAAATCTTTTTACGGCACCATTAGTTATATACCGGCGATTTTTGGTCTTTACGCCGCCGCAGAAGTCATTAATTATTTAATAAAAAAAGATGAGTGATTTCAAACTTCCGAAGCACGAAAAACTAAAACAAAAAAAAGAAATTGGGTTGCTTTTTGAAAAAGGGAAGTGGAAAACCTATGAAAATGTAAGAATAATCACTCTTAATTTAGATAAAAAACCACAGGACGGTTTCTCTTTTGACAATCAAAAGATTGGTGTTTCTGTGTCGAAAAAGCATTTTAAAAGAGCGCATGACCGCAATCGAATTAAAAGATTATTACGGGAATGTTACCGATTGAATAAAGATCTTTTCACTGAAAAATTTGGGACAAACTCACTAACAATGGTTTTCTGGATTTCTAAAGAAATGCCGGCACATTTTAAAGTTGTAGAAGAAAATTTCTTAAAGCTTTGTGAATCAGTGAAATAAATTCGGTAAATTTTCAATCCTTTTTGTAAATTTGAATCAGCAATAATTTTTAAACTCCAAAATAATGCTTGACAATATACCCTATTTGCCTTACGTTCTCAGTGCTTTCATGGGAATTGGATTGGCCGCCGCAACAGGATTTCGTGTCTTCCTGCCTATGTTTGCCGTAAGTTTGGCTTCGTATATGGGCTGGATTCCGATGAATGACAGTTTTCACTGGCTTGCCGGTTTACCTGTTTTAATTACAACCGGAATTGCAACTGTCGTAGAGATTATGGCCTATTACATTCCGTTCGTCGATCATCTTTTAGATACCATGTCGATTCCTTTGGCTACGATTGCCGGTTCGGTGATGTTCGCGAGTCAGTTCGCAGATGTGGGAACTTTTCCACAATGGGCTTTGGCGCTCATTGCGGGTGGCGGGACCGCAGCTGCGATCAGTTCAGGTTTTGCCGGAACACGTGCAGCTTCTACTGCCACGACCGGTGGTTTGGGAAATTCTGTAGTGGCAACAACAGAAACTGCAGGTGCGGGAATAATGTCGGTTCTTGCAATGGCAGCACCCATCATTGCTTTTATTGCAACGATCATCTTAGTGATTGCGGTTCTTTTTCTGGGACGAAAACTCTGGCGTAAGTTTAAAGGATTCAACAGCAATAAACCTGCAAAAATAATTGATGTTGAAGCAATTGACCGAAAACATCTGGAATAAAATAACCCACTGAATTGCAGTGGGTTTCTTTTTATTTATTTTGACGTAATTCCTTGATCTCCTTTATTTTATCTTTAAAATATTTTTCCTTGGACGGATGTTTTTCTGAAAGCAGTCCAAAAGCTTTGATGGCTTTCGCATACAGCTTCTGTTCGATATAAAGGTTCGCTAAAGTTTCGGTCATTAAGTGGGAAATATCATCGTTTCTTTCTCTGATAACAAAGTCCGATTCCTCTTTCAGCTTTGAAATTCTCGGTTCTTTCTCGATGAAATTTTCAATGACTTTGTTCTTGATCTCTGTAATAGAAATTTCACTTTTATTATTTTCCGTTTCTTTTGAACGGTCAATTTTCAGCCAGTTTTGCCAGGTATTAATAAACGTGGGAACATTACTTTCATCAGATTCCTCCACGATGTTTTGGTCTGTTTTATCTGTGCTTTTTTCCTCCTTTTTTTCTTTGGTTAAAGGAGATACATTTTGCGTAAAGAAGGACACATTAAACGCCGGCCGTTCTGTTGGTACTTCTTCCTCTTTTTTATCATCAGCAGGAATATTTACTTTTTCAACATCTTTATTTTCAGCGGGAATTTCCTCTGTTTTTTTAGAAATTAAAGCATCAGGTATGTTGGCAGAAAAGGACATCGGCTTCCAGTCTGTTTTATGCTCTTCTGCCTTACGTTCCTCAATATGAGTCTTTTCTGCTTCTTTTTCTATCGGTTTTTCAACGCTCTCTTCTACAGTCTTTTTTGGAAGTTCTTCTTCGGTAACAGTTTCTGCTTCCACTTTTTCTGCTTCTTTTTCTATCGCTTTCTCAACGTTCTCTTCTACAGTATTTTTTGGAAGTTCTTCCTCGGTAACAGTTTCTGCTTCTTTTTCTGCCGGTTTTTCTTCTGATTCCGAAAGATCAAAATTTTGGGTTTCCGAAAAGTTGACCTCAGCACTTTTTAGAGATTCGTCCTCCTCTTTTACCGCCGTTTTTTTAGACGCTTTCATCTTTGCTTCTACCTCCGCAATCAGTCGGTTCATTTCCTCTTCATGCTTGTTAAAGCTTTGTTTGGGAGGTTGCTGAAGCTCAGGTTTTTGTTTAACTGGTGTAATTTTAACCTCAGGCAAGAAATCGGCTGTAGCATGAAAACTTAGTTCTGCCGAATTTTCAATCACTTCCTGATCATCTGATAATGCTTCCTCTTTAATAATTTTTTCTTTGCTAAAGTTTTCCGCATCGGGCGATTCTGCAAATTTTGAAACCTGATCAGGATTTTCGGATTCCGCTTCTACTTTTATTTCGGGTAAAAATTCTTCTACTTCTTGAAAACTAATATCGGTTGGTTTTTCGGCGATCTCTTTTTCATCTTCAATTCGGTTAACTTCAATAATTTCTTCTTTACTAAAGTTTTCCGCATTTGGAGTTTCTGAGAATTTGTCATCTTCCCTATCGCTGATTGGAGAATCTACTTCATCACTTTCTTCCGGCAAATTAATTTCGGTTGCCCGCTCTGCAATTGTTTGATCCTCAACTCCCGGGTTTTCTTTGATAATCTCTTCTTTAAGCGAACTGTGAGCCTCGGAATCGTTGGATAAGTTTTGTATTTCTTCTACATGCGCAACAGATTGAATTTCCTCCGCAGGTTTCTGGGTAACGATCTGGCCCGATTCTATAGTGGATTCCAAATCGATGATTTCGGTTTCTCTTTCCAGAAAATCTTCTTCCCCTTCAAATAAAATTCGGTTCAGTTCCCCATTTACGTAAACTGGTTTTGGCGCTTCTACCGGATCTGATTTGACTTTAACAAATTTGGTTTCCGGAGTTTCTTCCACTTTTTCCGGAACAGACTCTGCTGGGGTTTCTTTTTCGGATTCCTTTATCGGTGTTTCCACCTCCTTTTTTGAAGGAGAATTAATGAGTTGATATAAAATCTTTTTATCAGTCGTGTATGCTGCTGTTACCGAAAGTTCATTCGTGTAATTTTCCGGCATTAAGCGATGCGTTCCCAACAAATATAAAGCCCGCAAGCTTTGCATATAGGGATTTTTCTTTATCTCGGTATTGATTATTTCCAAATCTTTGATCTGGAATAATTCGGGTTTTTTTGCTAATTCTAAAATTCTTCCGTTCATCTTACCAGTTGGCTACAATATCATTAAAAATTTTATTGATGATTCTTTCGTTCACCAGTTTTACCTGCGATGCTTCAATCGTGTTGATGTCTAAATCACTACTGAAAACGGCTTCATCAGAATACGTTCTGTCGAAACTTTTGTCAGGCTCTATTTTATTTTCGTAATGAACTTTCACTACGATCGTCAGTTTATTCTGTGCCGCCTGAATATTTCCACCGGGCGCATTTACGGAACTCGATATCGTCGTCGGCGTAATGGAATAATCTACAATTTCTCCTTCGATTAAAATATCGGGATTTTCTTTGCTGCCTTTTAAGGTCGTTCTTTGCAAAAACCTATTTTGAATCGCAGTTGAAAATTCCTGTGACAGACTCGCATTCATTAATGGTGCGTTATTCGGAAAATCACGTATTTCTATGGTTTTGGTTTCGGGACTTAATGAAGATCCTGTAAAACTATAGCACGATGTGGAAAGCGATAAAGAAAAAAAGCCAAGTAAAAAGAGCGCAATTAAACGCATATTTTTGGTTTGTAATCTGAAATCTGCCGTTTGAAATCTCTTCATTACTCTTCTAAATTATATTGTTTAATTTTTCGGTAAAGGGTTCTTTGCGAAATCCCAAGCTCGTCTGCTGCTTTGTTCCTTCTGCCTTTGTGCTTTTCTAAAGCTTTGACGATCAGTTCTCTTTCATTGTTTTGTAAGGAGAGTGAATCTGCTTTTGTTTCCTCGATTTCAATATCTTCTACATCATCATAATTCTCATCAGAATTAGAAATGACTGCGGAATTCTGATATGGATTCTGATTTTGATTTTCGAAATATAAGAGAGAGTTGGGGCTTTGAACCTGTGTTTCGGGAGTGAAGACACGGTTGATTAAATTCTTTTCCTGGTGGCTAAGATCATTATTTCCGCGGTTTTTTATCAATTCTGAAGTGAGAGATTTTAGATCATTCAGATCATTTCTCATGTCGAAAAGGATTTTGTACATGATTTCTCTTTCAGAATTAAAATCGCTCGAAGAAATTCCTCCGCCTTTCTGAATCACCGCCGGGAGCTGATTCTGCATCGGAATATATTCTGATAATTTCACTGCATTTACGGATCTTTCCTGTTCTACAACCGTCATCTGTTCCACCAAATTTCGCAACTGACGAACATTTCCCGGGAAGGGGTAGTTTTCTAAATACTGAATGGCGTCGTCAGTTAAAACCAATTCCGGCATTCTATATTTTTCTGCAAAGTCGATCGCAAATTTCCGGAAGAGCAAATGAATATCTCCTTTTCTGTCGCGCAATGCCGGCATATCGATTTGCACGGTATTCAGTCGATAATATAGATCTTCCCGAAATCGACCATCATTAATCGCATTGAGCATATTTACGTTGGTTGCGGCAACAATTCTCACATTTGTTTTTTGAACCTGAGAAGAGCCCACTTTCATAAACTCTCCACTTTCTAAGACACGCAGCAAACGAACCTGTGTTTGTATCGGTAATTCCCCCACTTCATCTAAAAAGATTGTTCCGCCATCTGCCACTTCAAAATATCCTTTTCGGGTAGAAGTTGCGCCTGTAAAAGCACCTTTTTCGTGACCAAATAATTCGGAATCAATTGTTCCTTCCGGTATTGCACCACAGTTTACAACAATATAAGGTTGATGCTTTCTTCTGGATTCGCCGTGGATAATTTTAGGAATAAATTCTTTTCCAACCCCGCTTTCTCCCATGACCAATACCGAAATATCAGTGGGCGCGACCTGAATTGCTTTTTGTAAAGCACGATTAAGCACCGGATAATTTCCGATAATTCCGAAGCGTGTTTTTATGGATTGTAAGTCTGTCATTTTTTTTATTTAAAGATTAGTAATTTAAATTTTACAGTTCCTCCATTTGGATTCTGTAAACTTTGTTCAGATGATGCGTGTAACCATCGTTCATGGTTTTGCCTTCATCGTAGCTTTTTAAGGCCATCATTTTTAAATCTAAATAATCTTTGTTTCTAATTTTTGCAACTTTACTTTTGTAATAAATATTTTCAGCAAAATTATTGTATCTGCTTTGTTTTTCGAAATTTTCTAAAGCTTGATCATATTTTCCTAAATCAAAGTAAGCGACGCCCAATTGATAATAATCATAAAAACCAACGATGTGGTCTGTTTTTGCCAGTTGATCTTCGAAAATAGAAATTGCTTTTTCTTTCTGTCCTAAGGCTGAATAGCACAGGGCCTTTGCAATATGCAATTCGTAATCGCCATTTGTAGAATATCCCAGATATCCATCCTGGTAAAGTTTCTCTAAAGCTTCAAGGTCTGCAATTGCACCTTTATAATCTCTAAGAAATTGAAATTTACACCAACCTCGATATCCTAAATGAGACTTGGGATCTAATTCAACGGCTTTATCAATGAGCTTTTTCCATTCTATAAAATCGCCTCTTTTTAAATAAGGAACAGATTTTTCCACGTAAATATCTGAAAAAGTAGGACACAATGAAAGTGCTTCGTCCAGATTTTCCTGAGATTCCCGGGAGCCTTGAGAGGAAGGTCTGTTGAAAATTTCGCACGCTTTTTTACACTTTTCCCCTACCATAGCGTTACAGTTTACCTGTGCCTGTAAATTGGTATAGATTACAAGTATAAAAATACTAAGGAAGTATTTCGGAAACTTTTCCATTCTCTATTTTAAAGGTTAAATATTGATAATAATTTATTTTCACACCTAGATATTCTTTCGGAATCCAGGCGTTAAGCTTTTTTGAAAATTCTAAAATATCATGGGTGAATTTTTTATCAAAAGTGAATTTCTCATAATTTTGATTCATCTCCTGAATCCTGAACATCCCGGTTTTTCCTGCGCAATTCACAACAAAACGGATGGTAATATAACCGTTACTGCTATTGGTGTCGCGTAAATTTAATGTTTTTAATTCTCGTTCTATTTTAATTTTTTCGCCTAAATATTGAACTCCTTTAGAATCATTATAATATTGAAAAGACAGGTCTTGTGGCCAACATTTTTTAAATTCAGCTTCATCTACATTCTCATCAAAAACGATATCTCCAATTTGAGCCGGATATTTTGATATCCTATTTTTTTCTGCCTGACAATTTATAAAAAGAGGAAGCAGCAAAATGAAGCCAATTAAATTTCTCATTACTATTTTTAAAACTTTCTTCCGTGCATTTTACAACACTTCCGAAACGGTATTCATCAGTGATGAGTTTTGTAAATCTTTCATTTAAAAATAACTCTTGTTTTATGCTGTCACTGCAGCCCGACTTGAACGGAGCTCTTTTTAATTCGTGACTGCGCTTGTCGAAGTCACCAATTAAAAAAGCGGGAGTGGAAGGCGGAATTGTCTGCCCAAATACCTACTGAACCGTTCTTCCTAAAAGTGTTCCCTGCGTATTTCCTTCCACAAATACGGTCACAAAGTCTCCTAATTTCTGTCCGGGCAATTTATCGAAAACGCAAACTGCATTTTGAGAATTACGTCCTTTCCACTGGTTTTCGTTTTTTCGGGAAGTTCCTTCAATTAAAACCTCGTGGTTTCTACCCACATATCCTTGCATTCTTTTACGGGAAAGTTCGCCCTGTAACGCAATTACTTCTGCTAATCTTCTTTGTTTTACCTCTGCTGGAATATCGTCTTCCATCTTTTTTGCGGCTGGCGTTCCCGGTCGTTCTGAGTAGGAGAACATGTAGCCGTAATCGTATTCTACTTCTCTCATTAAAGATAAGGTCAGTTGATGATCTTCTTCGGTTTCGCCACAGAATCCGATGATCATATCCTGAGAAAATGAAACATCCGGAACGATGGCTTTTGCTTGTCGAATGAGCTCCAGATATTCTGCACGCGTGTGCTGGCGGTTCATTCTTTCGAGCATTCTGTCGCTTCCACTTTGTACTGGCAGGTGAACATATTTGCAAATATTATCATACTTCGCCATCACATGAAAAACGTCGGTTGTCATATCATGAGGATTGGAAGTTGAGAATCTGATTCGCATTTTGGGAACGGCAAGTGCAACCATCTCCATTAACTGCGCAAAATTAACTGCGGTTAATTTCTGCATCTCACTGGCTTTTTTAAAGTCTTTTTTAGGACCGCCGCCAAACCAAAGATAAGAATCTACGTTTTGTCCGAGTAAGGTAATTTCTTTATATCCATTGTCCCAAAGTTGCTTACATTCTTCGATAATTGAATGAGGATCGCGACTCCTCTCGCGACCGCGCGTAAATGGGACTACACAAAAAGTACACATATTATCGCAACCTCTGGTGATGGTCACGAACGCGGTAACACCGTTTCCACCCAAACGGACCGGGTTGATATCGGCGTATGTTTCATCTTTCGATAAAATAACATTGATGGCATCGCGGCCACCCTCTGTTTCTTTTAATAAATTAGGCAAATCCCGGTAAGCATCGGGGCCAACAACGAGGTCTACCAATTGCTCTTCTTCGAGGAATTTGGTTTTTAAACGTTCGGCCATGCAACCCAAAACACCCACTGTTAAATTGGGTTTTTCCTTCTTCAGATTTTTGAACTGAGAAAGTCTCATTCGTACGGTTTGTTCAGCTTTATCCCGAATAGAGCAGGTATTTAATAAGATTAAATCTGCATCATCTGGAGATAGAGTCGTGTTGTAGCCTTGTTCATTCAGAATAGAAGCTACAATTTCAGAATCCGAGAAATTCATTTGACAGCCGTAGCTTTCTAAAAACAATTTCTTAGAATTCTGTGGTTTTTCGGCGATTGCAAAAGCTTCACCTTGTTTGGTTTCGTCTATATATTTTTCTTGCACTGTAATAAAATTTTAGATTTTGAATGTAGATTCAAAACAAGAGAGCAAAGATACAAATTTCTGTGACAGAATGGCAGATTAGGGATTGGAATTAGGTAAAAACCTATTTTTAAATGAATTGAAACTGAAGTCTTTTATTTTGTTTGGGGGGCACTGATTTCTTAGTTGTGATTTCCAATTTTTCAGTTTTCACTTATTTTAAATTAAATAAAATAGTATTTTAAGAGAGACATCAATTTATTGCAAAAAAAATAAAATCAGTTTTAGAAACACCTTTAAATCTGGAGAAAATTAATCATGGTCATACACTTCCGTATTGAAGGTGATTTCGTACTGATAAATAGAACTTAATTTCTTGTTGTTTTTCTCTGCGGGTTCCCAGTTTTTGTTGGTTTTTCTCAGAACATAATTCAAGTCATCCAGCAGCAACTGATGATTTTTGAATTTAGGTTTTATGTCAACTATTTTTGCAAAACCGGTGTCATTAACATAAAGTGAAAAAGTAACAACCCCATTGATGACATAATTTTCAGAAACGGTATAGTTTAAGGCTCTAATAAATTCTTTATGCAGCTTTTCTTTTCCGAGTTTGTAAGAAGCTTCTTTATCGAAATTCTTTGGGCGCTGTTCCGATGAATTTTGAGAATAGTGTTGAATAGCGGTCAGAGAAAGGATGATTAATAAAAATTAATGTATGTCCGTAACTCCACATAATTTCGTATATTTGTTTGATAATTAAATCATTGAGATGAATATTTTTAGTTTTGGCGTAGAGTTTAGCAGTGAAGAGGATTGTATATCTCATTTTAAAGCAGAACGTGACAAAATTGGCGTTTCCTGCAAGTGCGGAAAAACTGATTTTTTTTGGATTAAAAGCAGATTAAGTTACGAGTGTAAATCTTGTAGAAAGCGAACTACATTACGAAGTGGAACCATCATGGAAAATTCCAATTTGTCCTTTCTAGTTTGGTATAAAGCGATGTTTTTGATGAGTGCAACAAAAAAAGGATTTTCTGCTAAAGAAATGCAAAGGCAATTAGGTTTGAAGCGCTATGAGCCAGTTTGGGCTATGATGCACAAATTGAGAAAAGCGATGGGAAAACGAGATGAAAGATACACTTTAGAGGGCATGATTGAAATGGATGAAGGGTATTTTACAGTTGAATCTAGAGAACTGGAACAAGAGAAAGGGATTCGTGGAAGAGGTGCAGTTGGAAAGCAAAATGTTGCAGTGATGGCGGAATCTACGCCATTAGAAAATATAGAAACAGGAGAGACATCGAAATCTTGTAGATATTTTAAAGCAATAGTATTAGAAGATCATACAGCAGAGGGAATTAATGAGACTATTAAAGAATCTTTGGCAGAATCCAGCATAGTTTTTACAGATCAAAGCACGTCATATGTTGATATATCACAACTTGTAGAAATTCATATTTCAGAAAAATCTTCGAAAGAAACTACAAAAGATACTTTGCGTTGGGTTCACATATTTATCAGTAATGCGAAAAGGAATTTATTAGGAAATTACCACAAAATAAAACGCAAAAACCTTCAACTTTATCTAAATGAGTTTGTTTATAAGTTAAATCGGAGATATTTTGAAGATAAACTGTTCGATAGACTTGTGATAGCAAGCATTACAGGAGTATGATAAAAAACGGATATACATATAAAAATTTCGTCATTACTTGAATTTCCATCAAAAGTAGAAAAACTTTGCGAATCGTCACAAAGTTTTCCTTTTTATTAGGCGAGGATTAAATATCCGCACTTTCCGTCACGAAGTTTAATTTAATTCTTATTTTAGAATCCACCGGAATATTATCGCATTTAGAAGGCGTCCAGTTTTTTTTAATTTTTTTTACTGCAAACTTCAGGTCACGCAAAAACATTTCACTGTTTTCAACTTTTGGAGTGATATTAAGTTGCGTCATTTTTCCCTCTTTATCGATATCAATATGCAGAAAGAAGGTTCCGTTTACGACATAAATTTCTCGATCGACATAGGCTGAAATGTATTGAAAAAGCACTCTGTTAAAAGCGACATCACCGCCTTCGAACTGCGCGCGCACGAATTTCGAATCTTCACCACAGGAAGCAACCTTATAATAATCAAAGGGTTTTTTAATATCAACACGGAAAAAATTCTGGCTGTTTTCAGAGAAAAAGAAACCTTCCTGCAAATCTTCTATATCCTGAGCCTTTAAAAATACAGAAGCGAAAATGAGCAAAAAAAACAATTTTTTCATGATTTTACTATTTGAACATAAATTTACGAAAAACCCATAAATATGAGGGTCTAAATTCCGCGATTTATAGTACTTCTATTTGATTTTTCAGTAAATCTTCAAATTCCTCTCTTCTTCTGATTAAGTGCGCTTTGCCGTCTAAGAAAAACACTTCCGCTGGTTTTAGTCGCGAATTGAAATTAGAACTCATTTCAAAACCATAAGCTCCGGCATTTCTAAAGACTAAAATATCTCCTTCCCGAACTTCATTTATTTTTCTGTCCCAGGCAAAAGTGTCGGTTTCACAAATGTTTCCAACCACCGTATAAATCCTTTCGGGTCCTTTTGGATTTGATAAATTTTCTATAATATGATAGGAATCGTAAAACATGGGGCGAATTAAATGATTAAAACCAGAATTAATTCCCACGAAAACGGTGGCAGTTGTTTGTTTAATGACATTTGATTTTACGAGGAAATGCCCGCTCTCACTCACGAGGTATTTTCCAGGCTCAAACCAAAGTTGAAACTTTCTGCTGCTTTCTTTCTGATAATCAGCCACGGCTTTTTCTACTTTTTTACCTAAAGTTTTCACATCGGTTTCCATATCTCCTTCCTGATAAGGAACTTTGAAGCCGCTTCCCATATCGATGTATTTTAAGTCCGGGAAATGTTCTGCCAGTTCGAACATGATCTCGAGGCCTTGTAGAAAAACATCAGCATCTTTAATTTCACTTCCGGTATGCATATGCAATCCTTCGACTAAAAGATTAGTTGATTTCATGACGCGTTCGATATGACGAAGTTGGTGAATAGAAATTCCAAACTTAGAATCGATATGACCCGTGGAAATTTTGTGATTTCCACCGGCATAAATGTGTGGGTTGATTCGCACGAAGATGGGATATGTATTTCCGTATTTGTTACCAAACTGTTCCAAAATTGAGATATTATCAATGTTGATATGAACTTTTAAACCCATCGCTTCTTCAATTTCCCGCAAGTCGACACAATTTGGCGTGAACAAAATTTTGTCGGAAGTGAATCCAGCTTTTAAACCTAATTTCACTTCATTGATTGAAACACAGTCTAAACTTGCTCCTAGATTTTTAATGTATTTTAAAATATTAATGTTCGTCAACGCCTTTGCAGCGTAAAAGAAACGCGTGCTTTTATGAAAGGAAGACGTTAGTTTTTCGTAGTGATTTTTAATGCTTTCCGCGTCATAAACATAAGTAGGTGTCCCGAATTCTTCGGCGATTTTGATTAAATTTTTATCGGTCATATTGGTATTATTTTTAAAATTAAAAAAGCAGACTCCAAAAGAGCCTGCTTTACAAATATCATTAAAATATGAGCTCTTATTCCACGGAGTATGCCTTAGAGAAAAACTTTTTTCCCTTAGAAGCGACCTTTTTTATAGAATTAAGAACCTTCATTATTTCTTACTAAATTTTTTTCAAAAATATATTTTTTAATTTAATACGACACTATTTATTTTACAGGAAGCGGAACAATTTCAAAATCGCCTCTCAAAAGTCCTAATTTCAGGTCGTTTTGCAAATCTGCAGTTGGGAAGTCAATGTCAATTTTTAAACTGGACAATTTTTGCAGAGATTCAATTTGGGTATATAGTTCGTAAAAGCCATAGCTTTTTAATTTTCCTTTTTCAAAAAGTAAAAAGTATTTTTCTCCCAAAACTCTGCCCGTAGAAATCCATAGCTCATCTTTTTTACTAATTGTAATTCTTTTTTTTAAGTTGTTTACATCTTTTAATTCGGGATTACTGTTGATGAAACTTACGGCTTTGCTTCCCTGGGTAAATGATTTAAATTTTAATAAAGGTTTTTCAATCTTTTGATTAGAAATTTTGTCTGCAAAATAATTATCGTTTTTATGATACAGGCCGAAGAGTAAAGATTCCTTTTTTCTCAAACCTTTGGTTTTCATTAAAAGTTTTGCTAGCACATCATTTCCCGTGAGTTCGTAATGAATTTGCTCTACTTCTTCTTGAATGGTCTTCCAGCGTTTTGATTTGGAATTAAATACACTCTTTGCAAACTTATTCAGATCCTCTACAAAGTCTGAAAATATTATTTTTCCGTCTTTATCCTGAAAATAAAGAATTCCTTTCTCTGCGGGTAAATCCTGTGTAAGATCCCGAATTTTATTTAGATAAGTTTTCGCGTTGACCTCATCGTGATGTTGTTGAATGATTTCAGAATCCTTGTCTTTAATCATTAATAATTTGAACAGTTCCAAAGTTGCCTTCGCATCACCGGAAGCGCGGTGTTGGTCAACCAAAGGAATACCAAGGGATTTCACCAATTTTCCAAGGTTGTAACTTTCCGCCATTGGAATCAGTTTTTTGGCTAAGGGAATGGTGTCTATCGTGTTGATTTTGAAGTCATAACCTAATCTTTTAAATTCCTGCCGAAGCATTCTGTAATCGAATTCAATATTGTGTCCAACTAAAGTCGTGTTTTCGGTGATTTCAACGACTCTTTTGGCTATTTCATGAAACTTTGGTGCGGTTCTTACCATTTTTGGCGATATTTTCGTCAATTTTTGTACAAATGGCGTGATGTCGCTTTCGGGATTGACCAAGGAAATAAACTGGTCTACAATGCGGTGGCCGTCATATTTATACACGGCGATTTCGATGATGCTTTCTTTACGAAAGGGTGCACCGTTACTTTCTATATCGATTACTGAATACAAATTCTTCTGATTAAATTATCTTCTTTTTCCTGTGATCATTCCTAATGCAAACTTACCGAGTTCCCGGGCAAAGGTATTCATAAAAGTTTTTCCGGCTCTGCTGCCAATTACTTCCTGAAAAACATTTGGTTGCTCTTTTGTGACGGATTTCTTCATTGTTGGTGCAGCATCCTGTACCGCTTGGTCCATTCTGGTAGTCAGCATTTCGTAGGCGGAATCTTTATTTACGGTTTGCTCATATTTTTTCACCAATGCAGATTGGCCCGTTAAGGCAGCGACTTCTGACTCGGTCAAAACATCCATTCTACTTTCAGGTGAAATTAAAAAAGTATGAACCAAAGGAGTCGGAATTCCTTTCTCATCTAAAGCCGTGATAAATGCTTCCCCAATTCCCAGATTTTGAATGAGTTGTGCGGAATCGTAATATTCTGTGATCGGATAATTTTCTACCGCTTTCGAAATTTCTTTTCGGTCTTTCGCTGTGAAACCACGTAACGCATGTTGAATTTTCATTCCCAGTTGGCTCAAAACATTTTCCGGAACGTCGCCCGGGATTTGGGTAATAAAATAAATTCCAACTCCTTTTGAACGGATGAGTTTTACCATCGTTTCAATTTGTGCCAATAAAGTTTTGCTTGCTTCATTAAAAATAAGATGCGCTTCATCGATAAACAGGACAAATTTCGGTTTTCCTGAATCGCCTTCTTCAGGGAAAGTCATGTAAATCTCTGCAAAAAGAGACAACATAAATGTGGAAAAAAGTTGGGGCTGACTTTGAATATTTTGAACTCTTAAAATATTTACGACTCCTTTTCCGTCGCGCGTTTGCAATAAATCATTTACGTCAAAACTCGGTTCACCAAAAAATTCGGTTGCACCTTGCTGCTCCAATGCAACAATTGAACGTAAAATTGCACCCAAAGATGCCGGTGAGATAGAACCATAATTAGCTTTTAAATCTGCCTTTCCCTGATCGTTATCAGTAAGATATTGAAGCAGTTTTTTCAAGTCATGGAGGTCAATTAAAGGCAAGCCTTTATCATCCGAATATTTAAAAACAATCGACATGATGCTGCTTTGCGTATCATTCAAATTTAAAATTTTACTTAAAAGCAAAGGTCCAAATTCTGTAACGGTTGCACGAAGTTTTACGCCTTTTTCACCAGAAATCGACATCAATTCTACCGGAAAAGATTGCGCTTGATAAGGGAGTTGTGTCTTGGCATATCGTTCAGATATAATTGCGCTTTCCGTTCCAGGCTCAGCGATTCCTGAGAAATCTCCTTTGATATCTAAAACAAGCGAAGGAATTCCAGCGTGGGAAAGTTGCTCTGCAAAAACCTGTACTGTTTTGGTTTTCCCGGTTCCGGTTGCGCCGGCGATTAAACCGTGACGGTTGATTGTTTTCAAGGGAATAGTTACATCGACTTCGGTTACAACTTCACCATCGAGCATTCCTTTTCCTAAAGTGATAAATTCTCCTTTTGGGGTGTATCTCGACGTAAGTTCCTGTATGAATTTTTCTTTATCTGCCATCTTATGTTTGTTTGAAAGGATAAAGATAAAAAATAATAGAGATTATAAATTACGTTGCTACAAATATTCCTTAGTTTAGATGATGAAAATCATTTTTAATTAAGATGAAAAAGTCTTAATTTTGACCTGTCATGAAATCCATAATTACAATCATATTATCATTCATTATTTTTGGGGCAAGTTTCCAGAATTCGCTGTTTATGATTGATTATAAAATTAATCAGGATTTCTACGAAATTCATTGTATCAATAAAGATAAACCGAGCCTGGCTTGTCACGGTAAATGTCAAATGCAAAAGGAAAGTGAAAAAAGCACGAATCCTTTTAATCTGGTAATATACTCGTTTGAGTTTAATATTTTACCGACTGCAGCAGTTGATTATTTTGTTAAAAAACCAAATTTCGTTCACTCTGAATCTGCGAATTTTAGTTACAGAGAATTGTTTATTCCAGAAATCTCGCTCAGTATTCTACCGCATCCGCCGCAAGTATAATTTGATGTATTCGATTCACTTCTTCTTTTTCAACTGAAACTGAAGTGGTTTGACCGTCTCTTTTAAGAGGGAAAAATTTACTCAAATTATCACTTAAATTCAAAAAAAATGAAATTTTCATTCAAAACTATATTTGCCTTATTGGCAATGGCATTCCTTGTAATCTCTTGTCGTACGTCTGATGATGACCCAATCAATGCCGTAAATCCTAATACTGAAATCGAAGGCTTATTAAAAATTAAAGAAGTTACCAACGATACGCATGTTATCGAACTGTATTCTAAATCCGGAACAACCACTTTAGGTTATAACGATATCAAACTTCGTATTAAAAATAAATCCACCAATCAGTACGAAAAAAACGCAACCATTACCTGGAAACCGATGATGCATATGACTTCAATGATGCATTCTTGTCCGAATTCAACTGTACAAAAAGTATCTTCTGACGGATCTTTATATTCAGGTTATATCGTTTTTCAAATGCCTGAGAATGCGACCGAATATTGGGATCTGAAAATTGATTATACAATTGGCAGCACTACTTACACGGCAACTACTGTAATTAATGTTCCTGTTGAAACTAAAAAAACAGTGAACTCATTTATGGGAAGCGACGGTGTGAAATATGTCATGGCTTACATCGACCCGAAATCTCCGAAAGTTGCAACAAATGATATGACTTTAGGCGTTTGGAAAATGCAGGACATGAATAATTTCCCTGTGATAGATGGTTATACCGTAAAAGTAGATCCAAGAATGCCGGGAATGGGAAATCACAGTTCACCCAATAATGTTCACGCAACTCAAACTGCTGCTGGTAAATTATACAATGGTAAACTTTCATTAACAATGACGGGCTGCTGGAAAATCAATTTACAATTGGTAAAAGGAGACGGAACTGTAGTGGCTGGTCAAGAAGTTACAGATGCCAACCCGGCGAGCACCATCTTTTTCGAACTCGATTTCTAATTATTCATTACAAAAAATCATCAGGACTAATTATTTGAAATAATAGTAGTTAGTCTTGATTTTCTCTATTTTTTTAGATTCTAAATCTTTTTTATAAAGGTTTATAGACATCGTATTAATCAAAACGCTTTATCATGAAACGAATCCTACTTGTGAATATTTTCGTTCTTCTATTTACCAATAGTTTTGCGCAACAATATTCATCCGATTCTACCAAGTCACACCATATTCAGGAAGTTATTGTGATTGGAACGACTAAAATTTCCAGCAAAGAAAACAAACCCTTAGGTTCAATAGATGAATACCTGGAAAAATCTGCGAAAGTAGATATGGTGAAACGGGGCGCTTATGCCTGGGAACCGCTCATCAATGGTTTGCCGACCGAACGAACTTTAGTCACTATTGACGGAATGCGAATTTTCGGAGCGTGTACCGATAAAATGGATCCGATTACATCTTATATCGAAGTTTCTAATTTAATGGAAGCCAGTATCAGTTCAGGTCAGGAAGGTTCTTGCCACGGAAATACCATCGGCGGTTCTATCGATTTGAAAAGAAACAAAATGATGTTTGGTCAAAAGAAATGGAATTTTAATTTGAACAGCGGTTATGAATCAGTAAATCAGCAAAAGATTTTCGGCGCAGGAACGAATTTTAAAACAGAGAAATTTTATACCGATGTTAATTTTATGACGCGTGATGCTGAAAATTATAAAGCCGGCGGAAATATCGAAGTTCCGTATTCCCAGTTTCAAAAAATAAATGTTTCCGGAATTTCCGGAGTGAAGTTGGGTGAAAACAAATTATTAGAAACCTCAGTTATTTATGACAAAGCCAATGATGTCGGTTATCCTGCTTTACCAATGGATGTTTCGGTTGCCGAAGCATTAATTACTTCTTTGAAATTTCAAGTGTTGCCAGAAAGTGACTTTCTGAAAAGTTGGGAAACAAAAGTTTATTTCAACACCATCATGCACAGAATGGACGATACCAAAAGAGCAAACGTGCCGATTCACATGGATATGCCGGGTTGGAGTAAAACGTATGGATATTATTCTCACTTGAAATCGGTTTTTAATAACCATAATTTATTACTCAATATTAATGGGTTTTACAACAAATCCCGTGCAGAAATGACGATGTATCCAGTAGATAAAAGTGAAAAATTAATGTTCATGTTGACTTGGCCGGATGTTAGAACTATTGCTCAGGCGATTTATCTGGAAGATCAAATTAATTTGAATCAAAATTCAAGTGTAAGATTATCTGCTTCAGTAACGATGCATCAAAATAAAGTGGAAAGTGAATTTGGCTTAAACAGTTTACAGATTTTTTATCCCGAAATAAATTCGGAAAAAACCAGAGTTCTAAAAAGTTTCGCTGCCAATTACCAGTTTGATAAAAATGGATTTCAGGTAGGTTTCGGTTTAGGATATGGAGATCGTGCGCCATCAGTTTCTGAAGGGTACGGATTTTATTTATTTAACAGTTTTGAGAAATACGATTATATCGGAAATCCAAATCTTAAAAATGAATCTTCATTAGAAGCGAACGCTTTTGTTGGTTTGAAAAAAGAAAGATACAGTGCTAAAGTTTCCTCTTCATATTTTCACATTTCGGATTATATCGTCGGAAAAATCTTAGATCATCTTGTTCCAATGACGATTGGTGCGAATGGTGTTAAAGGTTATACAGCCTTAGATTATGCAACTTTATTTAATATTAGTTTATCAACAGAAGTAAAAGTTGCTGATCCTTTAAAATGGACGACGCAATTTGTTTACACGCGTGGAAAAGACAATAAAAACGAAAATTTGCCTTTTATGAGTCCGTTCAGTTATCAAACTTCTTTGCGTTATGAAAAGAATAAATTCTCCGCAGAAGCAGCCGTTTTTGGAAATACAAAATACCAGGATTTTGCACCACAATATGGTGAATCTGAAACTGCGGCTTATGCGATCATCAATGCGAATTTGGGTTATCAGTTGTCTTTCGGAAAAACAAAAATTTTCACCAGAATAGGAGTAGAAAATATTTTAGATCGCTTTTACACGACCTATTCTGACTGGAATCAGATTCCAAGACCAGGGAGAAATTATTTTGTGAATCTTAATTTCAACCTTTAAAGATTAAAAACCTGACCTTCCGCCGCTTAGTCATCTTAATGCGTTTTCTATAAATTTTGAGTAAATTTGTTAGAATTCAAAACAATAAATTATGAACAGAAAAGATATTATCACAAAAATTATCGAAGAACAAAATAAAGTGATCGAAAGTTTAACGATTTCAGTAGAACGTTATAAAACAGCTTCTGACTTAGATGAGGAAAGTACGCACGATCCCGAAGATTTTTCTCAGCAGACTCAAGCAAAAGATATGCAGTTGCGTTATGAAAAAACGAGACGTGAAGCGTTGCAACAGTTGAATTTTTTACAGAGTGAGATAGAAGAAGAACATGATCAAATTGAAGCCGGTACATTGGTAGAAACCGATCATGGATATCTGTTTGTCGGCATTTCTGTGCCAGCTTTTAAGGTGGGAAACAAAGAAGTCATTACTTTTTCTGAAGAAGCTCCCGTATTTGGTAATATCAAAGGTAAAAAAGTTGGTGACACCGTGAAGATCGGGGAGAATTCGATGAAAATAATATCTTTTAAATAAGAAAAAATTTTTACTCTGTAATCTTGGTTACTGTGGCCCTCAGATTTAAAGAGTAAATTTGCTGAAATATTTTTAATGGAATTGATCGGATACTTTTTAGCGGTGGTAATTGGTCTTGTGATGGGGCTTATTGGCGGTGGTGGAAGTATTTTGAGCGTTCCTATTTTTGTATATATTTTCGGTTTTGACTCTATTACGGCAACAACCTTGTCGCTTTTTGTGGTCGGAGCTACAAGTCTGGTCGGATCTTCTGGATTTATGAAGCAGAAATTGATTGATTTTCCAACCGCTTTTATTTTTGGAGTTCCGTCAATTCTCGGCGTATTGTTTTCCCGAAGATTGATTGTCCCAAACTTACCGGAATATATCATCAATAAATGGGGAATGAGCATTAACAAAGACATGTTTTTACTCTTGCTTTTTGCAATTTTAATGCTGGTGTCTTCCGTTAAAATGATCAGAAAAACCGAAAGACCTTTTGGTAGAAAAGAGAACGGAAATAATTACACCATATTGGTTTCTCAAGGTTTGCTTGTAGGGATTATTACCGGTTTAATAGGAGCCGGCGGCGGATTTTTAATAGTACCGGCATTGGTCATGTTAATCGGGTTGCCCATGAAAAGAGCAGTGGCAACTTCGCTTTTCATCATATCAATGAACTCTCTGCTTGGCTTTTTAAGTTCCATGAAAGCAGTGAGCGCAGACTGGACTTTTCTTGCCGTTTTCACCAGTCTTTCCATTGTCGGAATTTTTATAGGAATTGCGGCTGCGAAGAAAATTGACGGTAGAAAACTGAAACCCATATTCGGCTGGATCGTTTTAGTCATGGGACTGTTAATTATTGTTACAGAAATATTTTTTAAACAACAAATTACGATATGAAGAAGTTAGTGATTTTTACTTTTACCCTGTTTTTATTAACGGCGTGTACCAAAGAACAATCTAAGAATGGGACTGAAACAAGCGTCTCTGCGAAAGATCCAAATGAGATTAGCTTAGAGCAGGAGCCTATTCAGTTAAAAGGCGAAGACGGGAAAATCATAACGGTCACTTATTTTGCGAAAGGTGATGATGTGGCAGTAAAAATTGAGCAAGAAGGGCAGGCCGATGAGACTCTTATCGCCAAGAAAATTTCAACCACCGGTGATCCCATTTTTGCCAATGAAAAACACCTATGGGAAGGTTCAGTTGGAAAAGGAGGGAAAATGACAGACGGGGCAGGAAACACGATCAAATATTCCGAAATAGAAGAATAATACAAATTCGAAAATAATCGAAATAACCGCTTACCGAACAATTGTGAAGTGAGCATAAATATGATAAAAATGAAGATAGAACAAATATATACAGGATGTCTTGCTCAGGGGGCTTATTACATCGTTTCAGAAAACGAAGCCGTAATTATTGATCCTTTGAGAGAAACAAAACCTTACATCGACCGTTTGGAAAAAGACGGGGTAAAATTGAAATATATTTTTGAAACTCATTTCCATGCAGATTTTGTTTCAGGACATGTTGATTTATCTAAAAAAAACAGGCGCACCAATCGTTTACGGACCAACGGCAAATCCAGATTTCGACGCAATCATTGCAGAAGATGGACAAATTTTTGAAATAGGAAAAGTAAAGATTAAAGTGTTGCACACTCCCGGTCACACCATGGAGAGTTCTACTTACCTTTTGATCGATGAGAACGGAAAAGAAACTGCAATTTTCAGTGGCGATACTTTATTCCTGGGCGATGTTGGTCGACCGGATCTGGCGCAGAAAGCAGCAAGCATGACTCAGGAAGAATTGGCCGGAATTTTATACGACAGTTTGCAGACCAAGATCATGCCTTTAGCAGATGACATTACGGTGTATCCCGCGCATGGTGCAGGTTCGGCGTGTGGTAAAAACATGCAGAAAGAAACCGTAGACACTTTGGGAAATCAAAAAAGAACAAACTATGCCTTAAATCAGCCAGACAAAGAATCCTTCATTCGCGAAGTTCTGGATGGTCTTTCTGCACCACCAAAATATTTCGGAATGAATGTAGCCCTCAATAAAGGCGGTTATGAAGATTTTGATACCATTTTGAAAAAAGGAAAACAACCACTTTCATCTGAAGAATTTGAAAAAGTTGCAGAGGATTCAGGTGCGCTAATATTAGATACCAGAAGTGCCGCAGAATTCCACAAAGGATTTGTCCCTAATTCAATTAATATTGGTTTGCAGGGAGATTTTGCGCCGTGGGTTGGTGCCATGATTGTAGATGTACAGCAGCCTCTTTTATTGGTTTCAGATGTAGATTCGGAAGAAGAAACAATCACCAGATTAGCACGGGTTGGGTTTGATAATGTTATAGGCTATTTAAATGGCGGTTTCGAAACCTGGAAGAATGCCGGAAAGGAAGTAGATCATGTTAACAGAATTACCGCAGAATCTTTTGCGCAGCAACTGAATGACAATGCAAAGGTAATCGACGTAAGAAATGAAACAGAATATGCCGCAGAACATGTAAATGAAGCGTACAGTCGCCCTCTAGTTGAAATTAATGAATGGGCGAATAATTTAAACAATGACGAGCATTTTTTTCTTCATTGCGCGGGTGGCTACCGAAGTATGATTGCTGCAAGTATTTTAAATTCCCGTGGTATCAGAAACTTTACAGAAGTGGAAGGAGGTTTTAATAAAATTAAAGAAACCGGTGTTCCTAAAAGTAATTTCGTTTGTCAAAGCAAAACTTTATAGTATGAATTTTAAACATTTAATCATCTTATTGATATTTTTTGCCGGAATTTCTTCCTGCAAAAGTGTAAGTGTAGAAAATGAAGTTTCCCGCACGGAAATAAAAGAAATGGTAACAGATACGGAGACTGTTTTGGTTGATGTACGGATACCGGAAGAATTTGCCGAAAAAACGGCAAAAGGGGCTATTAATATTCCCTTGGCAACCATTGAGCAAAACCTGGATTTTTTGAAAAAGCAAAAGCAAATCGTTGTGTTTTGTAATAGAGGAAGACAGGCCGAACAAGCGGTGGAACTTTTGAAAAAGAATGGGATTACTAACGTTTATAGTGCTAAAACAGTACAAAACGTGGAAGCCATTCAAAATGAAAAATAAGTCTGAAAGATGAATAGATTACTTCAAAAATATAAATTTGGAATTGTTGGGATTTTGGTAGGCGGGATCTTAGGGTATGCGTATTACCATTTTATTGGTTGTAACACCGGAACCTGTGCCATTACCTCAAAGCCCATGAATTCTACAGTCTACGGAATGGTAATGGGTTACTTGATGTTTTCAGTTTTTCAAAAGCCTAAAACAAAGCAGCAGAATGTTTGATTTTATTAAAAAATTATTTGGTGGCAAGACAGTAGATTTAAAAGAGCTCTATGTTAATGGAGCTCAAATTATCGATGTTCGGACTCCTGCAGAATTTTCCAATGGACATATTAAGCAGTCGAAAAATATTCCCTTGCAGGAACTCGTGAGCGAAATGAAGAAACTGGATGTTAAAAAACCCATCATTACGTGTTGTGCCAGCGGAATGCGAAGCGCTTCTGCAAAATCACTTCTGCAACAGAATGGTTTTGAAGTGCACAATGGAGGCGGATGGGCTTCTCTCCAAAATAAATTAAACAAATGAAAAAAATAATACAAGGCTGGACAATCAGCAGAGTATTGTATTTAGCATGTGGAATTTTTTTTATTTTGGTTGCCGCTTTTGATCGCGCCTGGTTTATGATTCCATTAGGACTCTATTTTATGGCGATGGCCATTTTTAAATTTGGCTGTGCAGGAGGTGCATGCGAAATTGTGCGAAAAGAAGAGGGGACTCAAACTTTATAAAAAAACTATAATCTTAATTTTTAAAATATTAAAAGAGATGTCACAAAAATTTAAAGAACTTATCGATTCTGAGCGTCCAGTCTTAATAGACTTTTTTGCCACGTGGTGTGGGCCTTGTAAAGTTCAATCGTCTGTTTTAAATACGGTAAAAGAAAATATTGGCGATGGTGCCCGAATTGTTAAAATAGATATTGATCAGTTTCCGGATATTGCTTCAGAATATGGCGTTCGTGGCGTACCGACTTTGGCGGTATTTAAAAAAAGTGAATTGCTTTATAAGCAAAGCGGCGTTCATGATGTAAATACTTTGACCAATTTATTGCAAAAGTTCATCTAAATTAAATTCAGAGAGAAATGATCGCGATCTGATAAGAATGGAAATTTCTCTCGGAAATTTTCTAATTTTTCTCTGGTGAATTCTGCAGAAATTATATTTTCAGAAGTTGTAGAAACTTCAGTTCCATCAGCGAAATAACAATAAGAGCTCTCGGGGTACTCCAGATTATTACCATCAATTCCGATTCTGTTTAAGCCAAAAACATACGCCTGGTTTTCTATAGCTCTTGCTTTTAATAAAGTTTGCCAGGCATCTATTCGACTTTTTGGCCAGTTTGCGACATACAATATGACATCATAATTGTCATTATTTCTTGTGAAAACAGGAAAGCGTAAATCGTAGCAGACCTGTAATAAGATCCGCCATCCTTTATAATGAACGATCACTTTTTCTTTTCCGGGCGTGTATGTTTTATCTTCCCCCGAATAGGAGAATAAATGTCTTTTGTCATAAGAATAGAAGGTTCCATTTGGTTCTACAAAATACATTCTGTTGTAAAATACATCATTTTCTTTAACGGCTACACTTCCACAAACCGCAGTTTGTCTTTCGTGTGCCAACGATTTCATCCAGCGTAGCGTCTCTTCATTTTCATCAGCAATTTCATTCGGTTTCATGTAGAATCCTGTTGCAAACATTTCAGGCAAAAGTAATATATCGGTTGAAATATATTGCGCTGCTTTTTGAATGGTGTGATAATTCGCATCTTTATCTTTCCAGCTTATGTCTAAATTTATACCTGAAATTTTTAAAGTGTTCATCCTGTATTTTCTATAAAGTTTCTTTAAATATACAATTTTTTTCGCTAAAAAGTTAAAATTTTCCCAAATTGGTCTTATTTTTGAATACAGAAATACATCATTTTAATAAACATTTAAAATTTAAACATTATGAAAAAGTTGGTTTTAGCTTTTACTCTATTTTTTGTTGGACAAATGGCATTCGCTCAGGCGTGGTCTGGAAAAGGTGATCAAAAAATCCAAGTGGGTTTTAATGGTTGGGGTTATGGAACTGGTATTACAGGGACGTACGATTATGGTTTGTCTAAATTGATCTCTGTTGGAGCTGGTGCAAATTTCTTCTTCGATCACGACAATGACAAATATGCTGATGATGATTTCGGTATATTCGGTAGATTAAACTTTCACCTACAAGAACCATTAGGTCTTCCTTCAAACTGGGATATTTATCCAGGTATTGATTTAGGTCTTTTAGGAAAAAGCGGAACCTATTTTGGAGCTCACGTTGGCGTAAGATACTTCTTTAACCAAAATGTTGGTATTTATCTGGAGGCGGGTAACAACGGAAGCTTAGGTGTTTCATTTAACTTATAGTCATTCTATAGCTTATAAGATAAAAAGGTTCTCAATTGAGAACCTTTTTTGTTGGGCATACTTTTGATAAGTTGTATCTTCGCAAATCTTTAATTTTTTAAAAATTTTCAATGACATTAATACAATTATTTCAATTTATTCTGAGCATTTCGATTCTCGTAATCCTTCATGAATTGGGGCATTTTATTCCCGCAAAACTTTTCAAAACAAAGGTTGAGAAATTCTATCTTTTTTTTGATCCTTGGTTTTCAATCGCAAAGAAAAAAATTGGTGATACCGAATACGGAATCGGTTGGCTGCCGTTTGGTGGTTATGTAAAGATCGCGGGAATGGTTGATGAAAGTATGGATACGGAACAGCTGAAACAGCCTGCGCAACCATGGGAGTTCCGAAGTAAACCGGCTTGGCAGCGACTCATCATTATGCTGGGTGGTGTTACCGTGAATTTCTTTTTGGCTTGGGTTATTTATTCTTCTTTAAGTTATTTTAAAGGGGAAATCTACCACGATAATACAAAATTTGAAAACGGAGTTTCAGTTTCTCCCGCAGGTCAAAAAATGGGCTTGAAAAGTGGAGACAAGATTTTAAAAATCGATGGTAAACCTGCCGAAAGAATGGAAACATCGACTATCAATATGCTTTTTGCCAATGAAGTTACCGTTTTAAGAGAGGGTAAAGAAGTTACGTTCCCTATTAATGAAGATGGGGTGGCTGATGTTTTGGCAGAGAATGAAGCTAAATTATATTTTAGTCCGCGTTTTCCTGCGGTAATCGACAATCTTCTTCCAAATGGATCTGCAAAATCTGCTGGTTTAATGAAAGGTGATAAAATTGTCGGGATTAATGGAAAGCCTGTAATGTTTTATGATGAGGTGACTACAAAACTATCACAACTAAAAAATAAGGACGTTGTTTTAGACATTGACCGAAATAATGTCGTGCAACAGTATAATCTAAAATTAAACAATGAAGGTAAAATTGGATTTGGTCCCGGTGGTTCGCTTGCTCAACAGGAATTTGAGAAGACGCGCGTAGTTAAGAAATATACTCTTGCAGAAGCAATTCCAAGAGGTTTCACAAGAACAATTGATGTTTTGGTGATGCAGGTAAAACAGTTCAAAATAGTATTCAATACCAAAACCCAGGGCTATAAGAAAATTTCAGGGCCTATTGGGATTATCAAGCAAATGCCGGAAACCATCAATTGGGAGTTTTTCTGGAGTTTTACGGCGATGTTCTCTGTGTGGTTGGCCTTCCTTAATTTAATCCCGATTCCGGGCTTAGATGGAGGTCACGTAGTGTTTACCCTTTGGGAAATGATCACCGGAAAACCTGTTCCGCAAAAAGTTTTAGAAAATGCTCAGATGATTGGTGTTATTTTCCTGCTTGGATTAATGGTTTTAATCTTCGGAAGTGACATTGTAAAGTGGATTACAGGAAAATTTTAAAAATTTTTGATATTTATTTTGGCAATTCTAAAAAAGTTTTTATATTTGCAAACGCTTAGAGCATAGAGCAACACTCCTCTTTAGCTCAGTTGGTTAGAGCATCTGACTGTTAATCAGAGGGTCCTTGGTTCGAGCCCAAGAAGAGGAGCAAAACCATCACAGAAATGTGATGGTTTTTTTGTGTTTTTATTTCAGAAATCTGATAATGTATGGACCTCATTTACAGGGAAATGGCCTTATCTTATCTTTGTTTTGATCTTATATATCATTTAATTGGGTTGAGATTTTACCCTTCTTAAATAACTTTAGTTGCCATAATTTCTCGGCAATAGAATCCTGCACATTACTTCAGGTTCACAAAATTCCTAAACGACGTTAAGAAGGTTTTCTTTAAAAATAAAAAAACCACCACTCCGAAAAGTGATGGTTTCAATGAATATCATGATAAATTATCTTTTTTTATCTGCCTTCGCAATATTGATGATTACTTTCACCGCTTCTTCCATTGATTCTAAAGCCACATATTCATAAGGCCCATGGAAGTTCATTCCGCCCGCAAAAATATTTGGACAAGGTAATCCCATATAAGAAAGCTGCGCGCCATCTGTACCTCCTCGAATGGCCTTTATTTTAGGTTCAATATTGGCGTCTTTCATTGCTTGTTCGGCAATGTCTACGATATGCATCTTTCCTTCAAACTGTTGCTTCATATTGCGGTATTGTTCTTTGATTTCAATTTCCGCAGTTCCTTCCCCACACTTATGATTAAATTCGGTGACTTTATCAGTCATGAATTTTTTTCTGGCTTCAAATTTCTCATTGTCGTGATCGCGTATGATGTACTGAATTTTAGCTTCAGAAATATCCGCTTTAATTTCCATCAAATGATAAAATCCTTCAAAACCTTTCGTAGTGGCCGGGGTTTCATTTTCCGGGAGCAACTGCACAAACTCTGCGGCCAGTAAAGCGGCGTTGACCATCTTTCCATACGCATAACCGGGATGTACGCTCAAACCGTGAATTTTCACCACAGCTCCGGCTGCATTGAAGTTTTCGTATTCCAATTCCCCAACTTCACTTCCATCCATGGTATAAGCCCATTCTGCACCGAATTTTTTCACATCAAATTTATGAGCGCCGCGTCCAATTTCCTCATCAGGTGTGAAACCAATGGCGATTCTGCCGTGCTTTATTTCAGGATGTGCGAGTAAGAATTCAGCTGCAGTTACGATTTCTGCTAAGCCAGCTTTGTCATCAGCTCCCAATAAACTTGTTCCATCGGTCGTAATTAAAGTTTTGCCCACATAATCTTTTAGGGTCTCAAATTTAGCCGGCGACAACGTAAATCCTGTTTCCTGATTCAATACCAAATCGTTTCCGTCATAATCCTTCCAGATCTGAGGGTTTACATTTTCTCCATTAAAGTCCGGGGAAGTATCATAATGTGAAATAAATCCAATAACCGGCTGGTCATCGTTTTCTAAATTTGAAGGAACATAGGCATAAATATACCCATGCTCATCCATAGAAACATCGCTGAGTCCTAGGCTCTTTAATTCTTCAAAAATATATTTTGCAATATCCCACTGTTGTGGGCTTGATGGGGTTGATTGGCTCTCGGGATCACTTGTAGAATAAATTTTTGCATAATTTAGAAACCGATTTTGCAGTTTCAGTTTCCAGTCTTGATTAAAATCTATAGTCGTCATAAAAACAGTATTTTTAACAAAGTTAAAATTTTAGCCTGAGCTTACCGTAAACTTTTAGGAATTATTTTTGATGCTCACTGGTAATAATAGCATGTAAGTTTTTCATAATCAATATATTAAAATTATAAAGCAGATTTTTAATCATTTTTTAAAGTTTTGGTATATTTGAAAAAAATCCAGAAAAAGAATGTTTCTAACAGAATGCCCACGCGATGCCATGCAAGGTTGGGATGAATTTATTCCCACCGCCAAGAAGATAGATTACCTTAATTCCTTAATGGGAGTCGGTTTTGATGTCCTTGATTGCGGAAGTTTTGTTTCTCCAAAAGCCATTCCCCAAATGGCAGATTCCGGAATAGTGCTGGATGAGATTGATAAAGGGATTTCCAATACAAAATTATCAGTGATCGTGGCAAATTACCGAGGTGCTCAGAAAGCACTGGAGCATCAGCAAGTTGATATTTTAGGGTTTCCTTTCTCTATTTCAGAAACTTTTCAGCATCGGAATACCAATAAAAATCAGGAAGAAGCTTTTGAAGACATTAAAAAAATATTGGAAATCCTCGAAACGGATGGCAGAACTTTAAATATTTATTTCTCCATGGCTTTCGGTAATCCTTACGGCGAAGTCTGGAAATGGAGCGGCGTTGATTACTGGGCGCAAAGATTTAGTGATATCGGCATCAAAAATATCCTGCTTTCCGATACAACGGGAACCGGTACATTGGAACAGATTGAATTGCTTTTTAAAACCCTGCCAACCAAATATCCGCACATCGATTTCGGCGCACATTTCCATAATAAATACGAGGATTCTTACGCAAAATTAAAAGCCGCCTATTATAGTGGCTGTGTACGTTTTGATTCTGCAATTAAAGGAATTGGTGGCTGTCCTATGGCAAAGGATGATCTGGTAGGCAATATGCCCACTGAGCAAGTCATCAACTTCATGGCGGCTGAAAAAATTGAGCATTCTCTTAATTTATTAAATTTTGAAAGTGCTTATAACCGCGCGAAAGATATTTTTCATTTTTAAAAATAAACCAATTTATGGCGACTTCTAAAGTAATATACCAAGGCGACCTTCGTTGCGAATCTGAACATTTACAGTCAGGAACAAAAATTTATACCGACGCCCCAACCGATAATCACGGCAAAGGAGAAGCTTTTTCACCCACCGATCTGTGTGCGACTTCTTTGGTTCAATGTATGTTGACCACGATTGCTATTCTTGGTAAAGATAGCGGAATTTTAATAGAAGGTTCTTACGGAACTATTCAAAAAAACATGAATCTTAAGCCAAGGAAAATTGCGGAGATTGTCTGCGATTTGCACATGAAAGGAAATTTTACTCCGGATCAAAAACAATTTATCGAAGAGACCGCTATGAATTGTCCGGTCGCACTTTCGCTAAGTTCTGAATTAAAGAAGACCGTTACCTTCAATTACGATTAAAACAGATTTTTCTCCAAAGGCAGTGGCAGTATAAACTGCTGAAGAAGATATCTAAACCTTTAAGCAGGTGATGAATATCGTGAAAGTTCATGGAGATTCATGTCGTTCTTTTCCCTATCTTTATAGGAATAAAAACGAAAACCCATGACTTCAACAATTACTTATTTAGGCGATTTTAAAATTGTTTCAAAACATGAGAAATCAGGTGCGGAAATTACCACGTGCGCCCCGCTGAGAGAAGGTGGAACGTCAGAGTTATTTTCTCCTTCTGATCTCTTTGGGATTTCTTATGGACAATCAATGTTAATGGCGATCGCAGTTTTGGGAAAACCAAAAGGAATCGACATTACGGGAGCTACTTGTGAACTTAAAAAATCGACCTATCCGGAACCGAAAAGAATCGGTACCATTTTCTGCATTGTACGGATTCCGGGGAACTTCACGCCAGATGAAAAGAAGTTTATGGAAGATGCGGCACTTAATTGTCCGGTGGCTCTGTCTATACATCCGAGTGTACAGAAAACAGTGCTTTTCGAATACGTAAACTAAATAAAACGAATGCCGGAATTACCGGCTTTTTTTAGAACATCCCCAATTCGAAACGGGCTTCTTCACTCATCATATCTTTATTCCAGGATGGTTCGAAAGTAAGTTCCAAATCGACTTCGGCTACATTCTCCACTTCTGCTACTTTTTCGCGTACCTCTGCGGGCAAACTTTCTGCTACGGGGCAATTGGGCGTGGTTAAGGTCATAATAACTTTTACGGCACCTTCATCAGAAATCTGCACGTCATAGATTAATCCCAGCTCGTAAATGTCGACAGGAATCTCGGGATCATAAACTGTTTTTAAAGCGGTAATAATATTTTCTCCTATTTCGGCAACTTGGTCGTCTGTATATTTCATGCTACTGTTAGAACGTTTTAAATTTCACTTTTTTCTAATAAATCTTCCTGACGCATGCGTCGGAAAACATTTGCCAAAGTTAAGACATCTTTTTCACAATATTGAACGATTCTAAATAAGTCTTTTTCTATATAATAAATTGATGCGACCATTGACCCGTCAATATCGTCTTTCGGCGTGGGAATTCCAAAAACATGAGCGAGCAATTCTAAAGAGATAAAAGATTTGTAATCCCCAAACTTCCAAAGTTCCATGGTATCTAGATGCGGAATTTCCCAGGGCTTTTTTCCAAACATTTGAAATGGTACCGGCGGTTGCATCCCATTGATAAGAAAACGTCTCGCAATCCAGGGAAAATCAAATTCTTTCCCGTTATGTGCACATAAAATAACGTCTCTTAACTTTGGTCTGTTAAATATTTCACCGAATTCCTGCAACAGTATTTTTTCGTCATCACCATAAAAACTCTTGATCATTAATTTCCCGTTTTTCTCTACGATTCCAACTGAAATACAAATGATCTTACCAAATTCAGCCATAATTCCGCCGCGATCTTTGTAAAATTCTTCAGCAGTAACTTCTTCTTTTCTCTGAAATTTGGTTTTCTTATCCCATAAATATTGGTCGGTTTCGGACAAATCATCCCAATTGCCTAATTGCGGAACGGTTTCGATATCCAGGAATAAAACTTTTTCTAAGGGAATATTTTGAATCATACTGTTGAATTTTAATGCTTAAAAATTGTTATCTTTTTTACCCGATCGCTAAACCATTTTTTACGGGCAAAGTTGGGCCTAGAAGAGTGACTTCTTTATTTTCACCGTAAATACCTAACACCAGGCATTCACTTAAAAAATTAGCGATTTGTTTTTTAGGAAAGTTCACGACTGCAATAATTTGTTTCCCGATAAGATCTTCTTTTTTATATAAGTCCGTGATCTGCGCAGAAGATTTTTTTATTCCCAATATGCCAAAATCAATCTCTAACTGATAAGAGGGATTCCTCGCCTTTGGAAAATCAGAAACAGAAATGATTGTTCCTGTTCTGATATCAATTTTTTCAAAATCATCCCAGCTGATAAGTGGCTTCTCCATAATAAAATTAATTATTGTTTTGCAGAGATAATATAATCGTAAACCATTTCATGCTGTTTATCCGTCAGTTTTGCTTTTGGTGCCATAGAATTTACCAATCCCACCCAGTCGGTGGCAGAATGATCATTAGGATTGGGTAGATCATGACATTTAGCGCAAGAATTCTCAAATATCGTTTTTCCCTGAGCTATATATTCTGCACTCATTGTTTTGCTTCCCGTAACTATAACGGGTTTAGGTGTACATGAAGTTGCGATTGCTAAGCCGGAAAATAAGGCGAATAAAGAAAAAGAGATCGAATTAGAGAACGTGTATTGAGATTCTTTTGCTGATTGTTTCATATTTTAATTTTTTTGTTTAAATCAAAAATAAGCAATTTTCTCTTAAAGCGCTTAAGATTTAAAATTAACAGAGGTGCTTCATTTTATTTCTGAATTTACTGATTTAGATTAGAGGAACATTTTGTTGATATTATGAAATGGCAACTTTAGATATAAAAAGGAAATTCCTAAAAGAATTTGTATTTTTGATTGCATGAAAAATTTTTCTACTGCAGAATTAATAGAAGGAATTAAATCCGGTGACAAAAGATTACTCGGTAAGGCAATTACTTTGGTTGAAAGTAAGAAAAAGGAACACCGCGAGCAAGCTGAAGAACTTTTAAAACAGATTATGCCACTCACAGGCCGATCTATACGTGTTGGAATTACCGGAGTTCCGGGTGCCGGAAAATCAACCTTTATTGAAACTTTTGGGAAATTGGCCATTCAACATGGAAAAAAAGTAGCGGTGTTAGCAATCGATCCCAGTTCCTCTTTAAATAAAGGGTCCATTTTGGGCGATAAAACCCGAATGGAAGAGCTTGCGACCGAAAAAAATGCCTTTATTCGTCCCAGTCCAACGTCTGGATTTTTAGGCGGAGTTGCCAACGCAACTTTTGAAAGTATGTTGATCTGTGAAGCGGCAGGTTACGATTATATTTTAATTGAAACAGTAGGAGTTGGCCAAAGTGAAGTGCTGGTGTCAGAGATCACTGATGTTTTTCTGTTTCTTAAGATTATTGGAGGTGGCGATGAATTGCAGGGAATCAAACGAGGAATTATGGAAATGGTGGATCTCATCTTTATTAATAAAGTGGAAGATGAGAATAAAATTAGGGCGAAAAATACAAAAGTAGAATTAATGCGCGCCCTGCATTTTCTTCCTTCAAAAGAAAAGGGCTGGAAAGTTCCGGTTTTGTTGGGTTCGGCTTTAAATAATACGGGAATTGAAGAGGTGTGTGAAAAAATTCAGGAATTTATTGACCTTAAAACAGCAAATAACACCTTTGATAAAGCCCGTAAGAAACAGGCTGAAAAACGTTTTGATTATTGGGTTCAGGAATATATTTTACAACAGACAAAATCAGAAAGTGCTACAGAAAATTTTTATGAGTTTCACAAAAAAAATGCTTCTGACCTGAAATCGAATCCAAGTACAGAAGCAAAAGCTTTTGTTGAGAAATTACTGAAAAAATAATTATTTTTTCGGCTTCCTATTTTCAGTAATATATCCATCGTATGAAATCGACTGTCTGTCATTTGAATCAATCGAAACATAGGTTTTTCCTGAATTAAAGACCTGAATTACGATTTGTGCGGGATTTTGTTGATCTTTTGTATTAATGGTAAAAACAGAAGTTCCTTTTTTTCCGTCAGATCGAACCATAGAATAGTCTGTGGAAGTAAATCGGTAGGAATTTTTTGAGGGATCCATTGCAGGAGTGTACATTCTTCCAAAATACGGCAAGGTAACCTCCAACGAATCTTTTTTAATTTCGATGGTGTAGCCGGGATCTAAATTTAAAAGTCTGCCTGAATTAGTGCCTGGGAGTGAATGCATGATATCAGTCACGGTCGAACCTGAGGGATTTGCGCGCTCGGCTACAAAAGTAAATTCTTCTTTCTGTATCAATGAAGCAACATTTGCTGAATTAACTGGACTATGCGTACTGCACGATGACATTGCTAGTGAGCCGAGGAAAACTGTTGTTATATAAAATAGATTTTTCATTATATATTTTTATTGGATATAGCAAAAATAATGCAATTTATCCTTAGCAGTATTTATTTGGAATAAAAATTGTTTAAGCAAAAGAAATTAACAAATACACTACTATGAAAAAAGTAAACAAATATTTAACAATTGGTGCCATATCCGCTATTATGGTAGCATGTACTACGAACCCAATTACCGGAAGGTCTTCTTTGCAGCTGGCAAACAATCAGGAGATCGCAACTATGGCATTGCAGCAATATAGAGAGGCTTTGTCACAAGCTAAAGTTGTGAAGGGAACGACTCAGGCAAAAAGCGTTCAGAATGTTGGTTTACGAATTAAGAACGCGGCCAATAATTACTATAAAAGTATCGGTAGAGAGGCTGATGTCGCTAATTATCAATGGGAATTTAACTTATTAGACGACAAGCAAATAAATGCTTGGTGTATGCCAGGTGGTAAAGTGGCGGTTTACTCCGGAATTTTACCAATCACTAAAAATGATACCGGTTTAGCGGTAGTAATGGGTCACGAGATCTCTCATGCTTTAGCAGGACACGGTAATGAAAGAATTTCTCAGGCGATGGCCGCACAATATGGAGGTGCACTTTTAGGAAGTACTATTTCTAACGGACAGATTGCTGCGATTGTTCAACAGGCTTATCCAATTGGTGCCCAGGTTGCATTATTGAAATATGGAAGAACTCAAGAATTAGAGGCAGATGAAATGGGATTGTATTTAATGGCCATGGCTGGTTATGATCCGCGGGAAGCACAACCTTTCTGGCAAAGAATGGAAGGCGCTTCAAATGGAAACCGACCACCAGAATTTCTTTCTACTCACCCTAATCCGGATACAAGACGTGCAGATTTAGAAAAACATATGCCGAAAGCTTTAGAATATTACAGAGCCGCTGGAGGTAAAAACTAACCCTTCTTTTATTTATAAACAAACCTTTCCGAAATTTTCTTAAATTTGGAAAGGTTTTTTAATTATATACTATGAAAAATTTAACATTTATTGGAATACTTTTACTCGCTTTAGCCTTTTTACTTTATTATTTACTTCCGGAATTTTCTGTCGTGAAACTTTTCGAACCTATAAATTTAATGGGAATTCTTGCCGGAATTGGTATAGGATTGATTATTGGCGGAATTGTAGGGTACGTCAGCAAAGGAACCGCATTGAAACAGGAAGAAAAAAGAAGAGAGCTGAAGCAACTTCGAAAAGAAAAAGAAGACTTGGAAAGACAAGCTGCTGCATTGGCACAACAACAAACGGTTACTTATACTACCGATGAAAATCAAAATCCTCCGAATTATTAATTCAGAGGATTTTTTATTATTAAAGGAGGTTGTGATTAAAATTTATACCCCAAACCTAGCATAAACAAACTTGATCTGTTATCATAGTTAATTTCCTGATTAGATCCGGCCACGGTATTCACAAATTTCCTTTGATCTTTAGAGAAGGCTCCTTCATATTTCGCAGAAAGAATTAATTTCTTAATTTCACTCTGTACTCCTAATTGATAGCCCAAAGTAAATTCTTTAGCATTCACTTTTTGTACGAAATTTTCGAAATTATCATCTTTTGCAAGATTAAAACTGGCAACAGGTCCAACATACGCACTTAACATATCACCTAAAAGATTATATCCTAATAAAACAGGAACATCAATTCTGGATGTTTTTGCTTTAATCGTGGTTTGATCAGCGTTCGCGTCATTTAAAACGGTTACTTCATTATTGAAATTTGAATAATAAATTTCGGGCATAACATATAATGCAGTTGGTAAATCAATTTTCATTGATAATCCCGCATTAAAGCCGGTAATATTTTTTCCTTTTTGAGAAACCGCATCAGTTGCTGCAGTTTTAAAATTTTTCCAGGTTGCTGAGCTTGTAGGAATAAGTACATTGGCTTTAGCAGCAAATGAAATTTGCGCAGACGCACATATGGCGCTTGAAACCAAAGCAATGCTAAGAATTTTTTTCATTGGAGGGTGGTTTTGTTATAATATTGTCAATTGACGTTTTATTTGTTTCTAAGAAATATTCGCGTAATTCCTTGAACAATTCTGAGGAATAAACGAAGTCGATGAGGTTTTTATTGCCTGCGTTGATGAGGATGTCTTTATTTCCTTCCCACTCTTTAATTCCTAATCTCAGATAAACGATCTTTTCACCAATCGTCATTACCGAGTTCATATCGTGGGAGTTGATAATTGTTGTTGTATTATATTCCTTCGTAATTTCGAGCAACAGATCATCGATGATATTGGAAGTATAGGGATCCAGACCCGAATTTGGCTCATCACAGAAAAGATATTTAGGGTTATTTACGATTGCACGCGCAATCGCAACTCTTTTCTGCATTCCACCTGAAATTTCTGAAGGGAATTTACGGTTCGCTTTTTCTAAATGCACGCGACCAATGACATCAAATACGCGTCTTTTCTTCTCTCTGAAGGTAAGGTTCGTAAACATATCGAGTGGGAAAGTAATATTCTCCTCCACCGTCATAGAGTCAAAAAGGGCACTTCCCTGAAAGACGGTTCCAATTTCGGACCGAAGAAGTTGTTTTTCATCCCGGGACATTTTATTGATATCTCGCCCATCAAAAAGAATTTCGCCGGAAGTTGGTTGGTAAACGTTCAACAAACTTTTTAGAAATACTGTTTTTCCTGATCCACTTTGCCCAATAATCAGATTCACCTTGCCGGATTCCAGTGTGGTTGATATTCCTTTCAGAACTTCTACCGTATCAAAACTTTTCTTTAAATCTTTTACTTCAATCATTTGCTAAGGAACATTTGTGTTAATATTAAGTTCATGATAATGATAGACACAATGGTCCAGACTACCGCTTGTGTACTGGCACGACCTACTTCAAGAGAACCTCCTTTTACATTATAACCAAAATAGGCGGGAATTGTAGCAATTAAAAAAGCAAATACAGCTGTTTTAAAAAAGGCGTACCAAATAAAATGTTGCGGCATATACATTTGAATGCCTGTAATATAATCTGCTTTGCTCCAGCTTCCTGTCGCTAGTCCTGCTAAATATCCACCCCAAATTCCAAATACAATACTGATGGCGATCAGTAAAGGATTAAAGATAACGCTGGCTAAAATTTTCGGTAAAATTAGAAAGTTCGGGGAATTAACTCCCATAATGTCTAAGGCATCAATTTGTTCTGTTACACGCATGGTTCCTATACTGGAAGCGATGTACGACCCTACTTTTCCCGCCAGAATAACTGAAATAATGGTGGGTGCAAACTCCAGAATCAAAACTACTTTTGTAGCGTATCCAATAAAGGAGTTCGGGATTGGGAAGGAAGAAGCACTGAAATTATTAAACATTTGGATCGCAACAACTGCCCCAACAAAAGTGGAGGTGAAGAGAACCAAACCAAAAGAATTTACGCCCAAGTCATGAATTTCACGCATGAACAATTTTCCAAAAATCGACATTTTCTGTGGCTTTTTCAGGGTTTTTGACAGGAGCATAAAATAAGCGCCAACTTGGCTTAACAAATTTTTTAACATTCGGCTAAATTAGTGTTTTTTATTTTTTTAATCGTTTTTTAATTGGCATTCTTATCACCACCTATGACTAAAAAGATGGTTTTCAAAATAATGACCACGTCCAGACTGACGGTCCAGTTTTTAACGTAGAAAGCATCTGCAAGGATTCTTTTTTGCATCTCCAAATCCATATTGCCTGTATCGCCCCGAAGACCGTTGACTTGAGCTAAACCAGTAATTCCGGGTTTTACTAAACTTCTGATGGAATATCGGCCAATTTTTAATTTATAAAAATCATCGACCAAAAGCATGTGCGGTCGCGGACCTACTACAGACATTTCTCCGCGGAGAACATTGAAGAACTGTGGCATTTCATCTAAACTTGTTTTCCGAAGAAATTTTCCAATTTTTGTGATTCGGCAGTCGTTTGCTTCCGTTGTTCGTTTGGTGCAATCGTCATTTACATGCATCGTACGGAACTTAAAACAGTTGAAAACCTCTTCATGATAACCATATCGTTTCTGAACAAAAAACACAGGACCTTTTCCATCTAATTTAATTAACAGCGCGATGATGGGAAACAGCCAAGTTCCCACTAAAATCAATATTAATAAGGAAAAAACAATATCAAAAGTCCTTTTCAACAGTGAATTTGTAAAAAAATCCAGTGGAAATTTTGACCGCACCAGGATTGGTTGAGTTTCAATATATCCTAAATCATACTGAAAGAAATTGTTTTTAATAATACTCGGAATGAGAGAAATTCTAACCTGGTGAATTTCGGCCAAGCGGAAGATTTCAACTTCCTGTTCTTTTAAGAATGTATTCGTTTCTGCAGAAAGATACATGGTATGAATTCCTTTTTCTTTCCAAAAGGCGGTTAGTTTTTCGTAGTTGGTGTAATCCTGATCCGGATAATTGTGAATTTTAAAACCATAATCTTTCCGATCCTCCAGAATTCTCTTTAAAATCTCGGTGGAAGAATCATCAGAAATAAACATTATATTTCTATAATTGAGCCCTAAAGTCCTTACATATTTTAAAGCAAAAAAGAGAATCGTTTTAATGAAAAAAAGCAAAGAGAATAAACTCAAGGCGATCAAGGTGCGGTCCTGCTTCAGAAAATCGTTGTTACTTACTTTCCCTAATAAAATTACGCCGAAAATAAAGATGAAAATATGAGTGACCAGTCGCTCCAGATAAATGGTGTACGTAATATTTCGGGCAATAGAGTAGAGTCGTGTTCTATTACTCAACAAAATCCAGAAAAAGCTCAAAAGTGTTATTGAAAGTACATTCTGCTCCCAGGTTTCTTCTGCAAAAAGGCGGTCATTTGTTCTTAAAAAAAAATAAACAAAAACTCCCGCTATCACAAAGACATCGAGTAAAATAAATATGGATTTAAAATATCGAGAATATCGAATTCTTTGCATATTGCCACCTAATTGGACGTAAATCTAATATAATTTACGGAATATTCAAATACTTATGCGTTTGTACAGAAGCGTGCCATTTAGGATTTGCCAAAATGAAATCGGTGATTTTTGGATACATTTGATCTCTTTTACTCCATTCACTTTGTAGATAAAGCACACAGTTTTCTGAAACTTTCGCAGCTTGTTCTTCTGCAAATTTGAAATCATTTTGGTTAAAAATAATCATTTTCAGTTCACTTGCTTTTTCATAAATCGCGGGTTTTGGAAGTCCCGTTTTCTTTGGAGAAAGCGTAATCCAATCCAGGGTTCCGCTCATTTCATAAGCGCCGGAAGTTTCAATATGAATTTCGCAACCCAGTTCTTTTAATCTGTTTGTTAAGATTTCCAGATTCCACATAAGGGGTTCGCCACCGGTAAGAACAATCGTTTTGCAATGTCTTGCCGCAGTTTCAGCGATTTCCTCTGTACTCATTAAAGGATGCAGATTAGGATCCCAGCTTTCTTTGACATCACACCAGTGACAGCCGACATCGCAACCGCCTAATCTGATGAAGTACGCTGCTTTTCCAGTGTGAGCGCCTTCGCCCTGCAAGGTGTAAAAATGCTCCATCACGGGGAGCATTTTACCTTGTTCTAATAAAATATTTTCTTCTTCTTTAGTCATTATATACTGAAGTTTTATACGCCAAAATGGTGTTTTTCATTAACATGGCTCGCGTCATCGGTCCTACGCCACCCGGTACTGGAGTAATCCAGCTTGCTTTTTCTTTACAACTTTCAAAATCTACATCGCCCATTAACGTGTACCCTTTTTCGGAATCATCTTCTACGCGGGTAATTCCAACGTCAATGATGATAGCGCCGTCTTTAATCATATCTGCTTTTAGGAAACTTGGATCTCCCAATGCCGTAATAACGATATCAGCGTTTTTCGTAAATTCCTCGATGCGGGGCGTATAAGAATGGGTAAGCGTAACCGTAGAATTTCCGGGAAAATCTTTTCTTCCCATCAAAATACTCATGGGTTTGCCCACAATTCGGCTTCTTCCAATAACAACACAGTGTTTTCCCTTTGTATCGATATGATATCTTTCAAGCAAAGTGATAATTCCGAACGGAGTTGCGGGTAAAAAAGTATCCATTTCCAGCGCCATTTTTCCAAAATTTTCCGGGTGAAAACCATCCACATCTTTCCGCGGATCAATCGCCATGATAATTTTTTCCTGATCGATCTGTTTTGGTAAAGGCAACTGAACAATAAAACCATCGACTTCTTTGGATTTATTTAGTTCGTCAATTTTTTCTAAAAGTTCTGCTTCGGAGACCGTACTTGGGAATTCTACCAATGATGATTTAAAACCAACTTCTTTACAATCCTTGATCTTATTATTCACGTAAGTCATACTGGCTCCGTTTTTTCCCACAAGAATTGCGACCAAATGCGGTGGGCGGCGATTATTACTGACGATTTTCTCTACATCAATTCGGATTTCTTCTTTAATTTCTTTGGAGACTTTCAGTCCATCGAGAATTTGTGCCATTTCGTTTTTACTTTAGATTTATTTTAGATTTAGTTTTTCTCTTTAAAATACTTGATCAAACCGTTCGTCGATGAATCGTGGGAAGTCACAGGCTCAGGATTTTTTAATTCTGATAAAATTTTGCCCGCTAATACTTTTCCAAGTTCTACCCCAAATTGATCGAAACTGAAAATGTTCCAAATCACGCCTTGAACAAAAATCTTATGCTCGTACAAGGCGATAAGCTGACCTAGTGAAAAAGGATTTAATTCATTAATAAGCAAGGAGTTGGTTGGAGTGTTGCCATGGAAGACTTTATAATTTAGGAGTCTTTCAATATCTTCCGGTGCAGTTCCTGCTTTTTCTAAATCCTGTCTTGCTTCCACCTCATTTTTACCAAAAGCCAACGCTTCTGTCTGGGCAAAAAAGTTGGCCAACAATATTTCCTGATGGTCAGATATTACGTTACAAGATTTAACATAAGCAATAAAATCTGCAGGAATGAGCTCAGTTCCCTGATGGATTAATTGATAAAAAGCATGCTGACCATTCGTGCCGGGTTCTCCCCAAATAATAGGTCCGGTTTCATATTCAACAAACTCGCCCTCTCGGTCCACACATTTTCCATTACTTTCCATATCCCCTTGCTGCAGATAAGCAGGAAAACGATCTAAATATTGGGAGTACGGCAAAATTGCGTAAGTTCCTGCATCAAAGAAATTGCGGTACCAGATTCCTAATAGTCCCATTAAAACAGGAACGTTTTCTTTGAAATCTGCAGTTTGAAAATGAACGTCGGTTTCGTGGGCTCCTTTTAATAATTGTTCAAAATTTTCATACCCTACTGAAAGCACGATGCTTAAGCCGATAGCGCTCCAAAGAGAATATCTGCCGCCAACCCAATCCCAGAATTCGAAGATGTTTTCTTCTGCAATCCCGAAATCCTTCACTGCGTCTGTATTTGTTGATAACGCCACAAAATGCTTTTCCACGTCTTTTTGTGTACCGCTTTTCAAAAACCAATCTTTTGCAGAAGCTGCATTGGTCATGGTTTCCTGCGTTGTAAAAGTTTTAGATGCAATAATGAAAAGCGTGGTTTCCGGATTTAAGTTTTTCAGCACTTCTGCTATGTGGTTGCCATCAACGTTAGAAACAAAATGAAGATCAAGTCTGGTTTTGAAATGCTTTAATGCGGAGCAAACCATTACGGGTCCCAAATCGGAACCTCCAATTCCAATGTTTACAACATCTGTTATTTGTTTACCTGAAAAACCTTTGTGTTTTCCGGAAATAATATTTTCGGAAAAGTTTTTCATCTGATTTAAAACCCTTTTGATTGCGGGTTTTATATTTTCTCCGTCTACTAAAATTTCTTTGTCCGAAAAATCGCGTAACGCGGTATGTAAAACCGCACGTCCTTCCGTTTCATTAATTTTCTCTCCGGAAAACATTGATTTTATCGCAGATTTTAGGTCGCATTCTTCCGCCAAGTTTTGCAGGAGATCAAAGGTTTGCTGGTCAATCAGGTTTTTAGAAAAGTCAAAAAGATAGTTTTCTCTTTGCACTGAAAATTGCTTGAATCGTTCGGGATTGTATTGGAAAAGAGTGCGGAGTTCAAAATCGTTTTGCGCAAAATGTTCTTGAAGCTTTTTCCAAGCTGTAGTCTGGGTTGGATTTATTTTTGGTAACATTTTTGAAATTTTAAATGAGAGATTTTACATTTTAAATGTTTTAAAATCCCAGCAAATTTACGGAAAAATAAAACCTCCGAAAAAATAACGGAGGTTGATTTACCTGTAAATGAGTTCTTTTGGCCTATCGATTATTAAATCGCGCCGTAGCGGTACTTTCAGTGAATCGCTCCCGACCATCTTCATTTTTAAAGGAGGGGTTGAAATCTAACAAGACGGCTAAATTTTCGGTGGCATGATCTGGAGAAAAATTCTTCTTTACTCTTTTAAAAGAACGGATCAGTTCTATTGAAAAGGCATCACTGATGTTTGGAGTTACGTCTGTATTTACTATTTCTCCTTTTTCATTTAAGCCGAAGGTTAAAACAAATTTTCCATTGACTTGATAATCTGCTGACAACATTCTTAAATTATCCTGTACATCTTTTTCAAACTTCTCATTCCCACCCTTGTATACTTTATCTAAATTTTCACCGTGTTTTGTGGTGACCTGAATTTGTGCGAAAGATAGACTCGCAGTAAGAATGGCACCTGTAAAAATGAACTTTTTCATGTTTCTTGAATTTAAGTAAAGGTAATTATTTTTTTTTACTTACACTTTATTGGATGTTATTTTTCTTTTTCTGTAAAAAAAAGTCACTACAACACCTGCTAAAACCAAAGGCCATATTTTTAATAAGCCTAAAATCAATTTTTGAATGAGATAAAACCCTTCGACCAATGCATTTTTTGCGTCGTAAAAGAAATTGTATTTGTATTGATCGTCCAAATTCTGAATGTTTGCAACAGGGATTTGGGCAATACGTAATTGCGGTTCAGTGATATAAATTTTCACATTGCTGTATTTTATCTGATCTTTCATTTCAAAAGAGCTTATTTTTTGGTAATTACCGATCTGGTCATTGTCATCGGCCATAGTAACTTTTCCCTTGTCGTTATTCAGTTTTTCTATTTTGGTTGCGGTTTTTTTATTTCTTATTGCTTCGAGTTCTGCTAATTTAATATTGGCAGTAACATCTTCGGCGACGATAATTCTGGAATTCAAAAAGACTTTTTTATCATTAATGGATTGAAGAAGGTCTGCAAGTTTTTCCGTGGGAACCCGAACTTCCATGCTGTTATCGGCTTGGAATTTCCGCACCAACATTGACTTTTCATCAGAAATAGTAAAAGTGTTTTCGGAAATAGTTTGCGAATTTAATTGGCTTGAAGTCACAAAGCCTCCAAGGTTCTTCAGTGTATTTTCAATAAAAATGGTGGCGTCGTACACGTCCTTTACCTCAATGTTTACATCGGCAGATTTAATAAATTGTTTGTCTTTAACCTGAGCAGAGGCGACTGAAGAAATAGAGTCTGAAACTTCACTCATTGCGGCAGTTTGATCAACTTTGCTCATTTGATCGCCCGACCCTGAAGTTTCGGTTTTATTACAGCCTGCAAACGTGAGTAAGATTAAAGAACTGAGAACGATTGAGAATTTGGAATTTTTCATAACGGAATTTTTAATTGATTAATTGAATCAAATTTCCGCCTGAATCTTTTGTAAAGTTTGTAAATGACTATTCAAGTTCTTGTAAAAGCTTTTTTACATTTTACTGCTCTGAAAATGAATGGATTAACTTTTTATTCCTTTTCTTCTAAAGTGATGTTTTTCGTGATTTTGTATTTCTTTCGTGGTTTATTGTGCTTCGGTTCTTCGCCTAAAACTCTTCCCCAAGGTTGTAAACCTTCCACGCGTTCAAAAATAATTTTTAAAATTGCCAGAAAAGGTATACTTAAAAACATACCTGAAATCCCCCACAATTCTTCCCCAAGTAAAAGTCCGATAAAGGTAAAAAGGGCGTTAATTTTAACTTTGGAGCCGACCACCAATGGAAGGGTAATATTAGCATCAACTGCGTGAATAACCAAATAACCCACCAATACCAAAAGCGTATGATTACCACCTGTTGCAAAGGAAATTAGACAGGCGATGAGACAGGAAAAGATAATTCCGATATAAGGAATCACATTGAGTAAACCCGTTAAGACCGCCAGTAAGATGGCATATTTTACTCCTAATACAGAAAGTAAAATCGCGGTCAAAATACTTACGATGATGATCTGAATGAAAAGACCGGAGATGTATTCCTTAATAATGCGCTGAATTTCTTTAATTCCTTCATTCACTTTTCCAAAATGTTCGTCCCGAAAAATGGAGATAATAAATTGATATAAAAGGCGACGATAATTTAATATGAAGACGAAAAATAAGGCGCTGAAAAGAAAAAATGCCATAGTAGAGGAAAACATAGAAACCGTAAACCCCAATATGAAAGCCGTAGATGCCAGCAATTTTTCCAATGCTTGATTTATATAGGACATCTGCTTATCAAAGTTTACATGAAAATTTCGGGACACCCAGAACTGCAGATCATTAAAAGATTTTGAAACCTGTGCTTTCAAAACCGGAAAATCATTAACAAAATAACTTAACTGTGCAGAAAAAAAATAAATAAGTCCCGAGAGGAAAACCAGCATCATCAAAAGTGAACTAAACGTGGAGATCGTTCGGGAAAAGCGCAACTTTTTTTCTAAAAAATTAGCAAACGGAAGAAACAAAAGAGCCATCAACACAGAGAAAAACAGCGGTGCCAAAACGCCTTTGCCAATTTTTGCAAGGTAACCCAACGCCAAAATGCTGATGAGCACCAGAGAGAGTCTTAATACAAATGGCATTTTTAATTCTTTCATACTACAAAGTAACATAAAAATGAGATTTCATAAAAAAACGTTTCAATTTTATTGAAACGTTTTTAATTATTTATTTATGATCGAGCGCTAAATCAATGACTTCGCTCATTCGTTGTACATAATTAATCTTTAAGTTTTTAAGGTAATCTTTCTTAATTTCCTCTACATCTTTTCTATTGGCTTCACACAGAATTATTTCTTTGATCCCGGCTCTGCTGGCTGCAAGAAGTTTTTCTTTGATTCCACCTACGGGTAAAACTTTTCCACGAAGCGTGATTTCTCCCGTCATGGCAAGGTGTGATTTTACTTTTTTATTTTTAAAACTGGAAACAATAGAAGTCAGCATTGCGATTCCTGCAGAAGGTCCATCTTTCGGTGTCGCTCCTTCCGGAACGTGCACGTGAATGTTGTGTTTCTGAATGTCTTCCGAAGAAATTCCCAATTCTTCATGTTTGGCTTTAATATATTCTACAGCGATTGTTGCAGATTCCTTCATCACATTTCCAAGATTTCCGGTCATGGTTAAGTTTCCTTTTCCTTCACTCAGGATGCTTTCTATAAAAAGAATGTCACCACCCACTTGAGTCCACGCTAATCCCGTAACAACACCCGGAACACTCGTGATTTCTGACAAGTTTTTAGGACGAGGCACGCCTAAAATTTCGTCGACTTTATCAATGGTGATTTTTGGATCATACTCTTTTTCAAGGGCAGTTTGCAACGCAACCCATCTCGCAATTGATGCCAATTGTTTTTCCAGACCACGAACGCCACTTTCAGAGGTGTGGGCATCTATAATGTGTTTAAGCTCAGCATTTCCGAGTTTAAAAGACTTGGCATCAAGACCATTTTCTTCTTGCTGTTTTTTGATTAAATGACGTTTGGCGATTTCTACTTTTTCCTCTAAAGTATAACCGGCAATTTCTATGATTTCCATTCGATCCAGCAATGGTCTTTGTATATTTGAAAGAGCGTTTGCCGTTGCAATGAACATGACTTTCGACAAATCGTAACCCAATTCCAGGAAATTATCATAGAAAGAGTTGTTTTGTTCCGGATCCAGAACTTCTAATAAAGCAGAACTTGGATCACCATGAATTCCTTGTCCGATCTTATCTATTTCATCTAAAACAATAACCGGATTTGAAGTTCCTGCTTTTTTAATTGATTGAAGAATACGTCCGGCCATGGCGCCAATATAGGTTTTACGGTGACCACGGATTTCTGATTCATCATGAAGTCCTCCCAGAGAAACCCGAACATATTTTCTTCCCAATGCGTCGGCAACTGATTTTCCGAGTGAAGTTTTACCCACGCCCGGAGGACCAACCAAACATAAAATTGGCGATTTCATATTGTTTTTAAGTTTCAGAACCGCCATGTGTTCCAAAATTCTCTTTTTGATGTCTTCTAAACCGTAATGCGCTTTATCTAAAATTTTTTCTGCTTTTATGATATCAAAAACATCTTTGGAATAGTGATCCCAAGGCAAATCGGTAAAGAAATCGAGATAATTCCGCTGCACATTATAATCTGGCGAATTGGGATTCTGTCTTTGTAAACGGTTGATTTCTTTGTTAAAGTGCTCTTGTACTTCATCATTCCATTTCAGCTTCTTGGCCTTTAACATCAATTCTTCAATATCACTTTCTGGTCCACCACCCAATTCCTCCTGAATGGTTCTAATCTGCTGATTAAGAAAGTATTCGCGCTGTTGTTTGTCCAGATCTTTTGATGTTTTATTATGGATCTGGCTTCTAAGTTCCAGCTTTCGGAAATCATCATGCATCAGCGCGTAACATTTCTCCGCACGGATCATCAAACTTTTTTCTTCTAAAAGCTTTTGCTTCTGTTCGGCCGGAAAGTTCGCATTTGAACAGATGAAATTCAGCAAATCATCATTGTCAGAAATATTTTTTATCGCGAAGCTGGCAGCACTTGGAATATTAGGATCAATGTCAATGATCTTCAAAGCAAGATCTTTAATGTTTTCCAGCAGCGCATCATATTCATATTTTTTCTTCGTTGAAGTGTCTTTTAACTTTGTAATTTCTGCTTTAAAATAAGGTGTTGTTGCCGTGAATTTTTTCACTTTAAACCGGTGAAATCCTCTTGTAATAGCAGTAATATTCCCTTCCGGAAGTTTTATGATTTTAATAATTTTGGCTAAAGTTCCGATTTGGTACAAATCATCAGTGGTAGGATTTTCGATGCTTGCATTATTCTGGCTCAAAATGCCAATGAATTCATTGTTTTTCTGAGCTTCCTGTAATAGTTGGATCGACATCTCTCTTCCCGCCGTAATTGGAATGATCACTTTCGGAAACATCACCATATTGCGAACCGGCAAAATAGGGAAAACGAGTTGTTTATTATTTTCTTCGGTTGCAGTCACATCAGAAATATTTAAATCTTCGGTTACAATACTGAAACCGTCGTCTAAAATTTCATCAAAGTTTATATCTTCAAATTCTGTCATAATAAAGGTTAATGACAAATTGTCATTTTTTATAAATTATTAAAGCTTAGCAGCGTTTATTTGCCTGTAAAGCCCGCTTGTTAAAAAGGCTTATATGATTTCACAAGCATTATGCCAAGTGAAAAGACCGCCAAAATTGCCACAACATTCCATCCCTTTTTAAATAAATGTGCAAAATTTTTTCTAATCTGTTAAAAATGTGTATTTTCGCAAACTGATAAAATTATACAAAAAAGATGGCAATTTTAGGAGAAATAAGAAACAGACCTTGGCTTTTGATGGGGATTATTGCAGTAGCAATGTTGGCTTTCGTAGTCAACCCAGACAGTCTCGAGAAATTATTCGGGGCGAAACCGGGCGTTTATGGTAAAGTGAACGGAGACGAGATCACCAAAGAAGATTATGATGATCAACTTTTCATGCTTCAGCAACAGGCTCAGCAGCAAGGCCAACCTACCAAAGGTTTGGAAGAGCAGGCTTGGCAGTTGATGGTACAATCAAAATTGATCAAGCAACAGTTTGATAAAATGGGACTTACCTTAACTGAGGATATGTTCTGGAATCAATTACAGTTTGATCCTATGTTTGCGCAGAATAAAGAAAACTTCGATGATAAAGGAAATTTCAAAGTTCAAGAGATTAAAAGTCAAGTTGAGCAAATGAAAGGAACCAACATTGAAGTGTACAACAACTGGTTGAAAACAAGAAAATCGATTGAGTACAGAATGATGGCAAGACAGCTTTTTGCTAATGTATCAACCGGAATCACTGCCAGCAAAAAAGAGGTAGAGGAGATCATGAAGCAAAGAGATCAACTTGCTGATATTGATTTTGTGAAAGTAGATTATGCCGCATACGCTCAAAAAAATCCAGTGAAAGTAACCACAAAGGATTTGGCTGAATATATAAAGGCGCATCCAATTATGTTTAAAAGAGAGGCAAGTAGGAATATAGGACTTGTTTATTTCCCAGCTGCACCAAGTGCGTCAGATGATGCTGCTGCACAGGCAGAAATCAATAAATTATTTTCTGTTGGAAGTGAAATGAGTGGTGGTAAAGAAAGCTTTCAGAATACAACGAACGATTCTATGTTCATTGCTCTAAATTCTGATTTGCCTTTTAACCCACAATATTTCCCGGCAAATCAATTGCCGGCAGCGATTGCAGATAAAGTAGCAACGGCAAGTATAGGAACTACTTTTGGTCCGTATAAAGAACAAAACTTCTATGTGGTTTCTAAATTAATAGATAAGAAACCTTCAGATTCTACCTTGTCCCGTCATATTTTGGTGAGTTATAAAGGAAACCAAGCGGGTGAGAATGAAACAAGAACAAAAGAACAGGCTAAAAAATTAGCAGATTCAATTGGTGCAGTTATAAAAGCCAATCCAGGGAAATTTGCTGAATTCTTGAAGTATTCAGCTGACCCAAGTTCTGCTGCCCAAGGAGGTAGCGTAGGTTGGACGACGCCTGCAACTCCATTTGTACCAGAATATTTAAGCTTCCTTGCCAATAACGGAAAAGGAGCAACAGGAGTAGTAGAAACACAATATGGATATCATATCATCAATATTGAAGATAAAAAAGCCGGAACTATGGCTTATAAAGTGGCCAACTTGGTGAAAACCATCAAAGCTTCTGATAAAACAGAAACCGAAGTTTACACGAAAGCAACGAAATTTATTCAACAGGTTCAAGGGAAAAGCTTTAATGATTTTGCCAACATTGCGAAGAAAAATAATTATAATTTCTCTAACCCGAAAGAAGTCGGAAGATTCCAGGGCCAGTTGCCAGGTTTAGGAACTGACAAAGACGATGAAATCATCGGATGGGCTTTCGACAAAAAAAGAAAGAAAGGAGATACTGATATTTTCGCGGTTGAAGGTACTGGAGACCGAATCGTAGCTTACGTAAACGGTATTCAGGATGCAGGAACTGCAGATCCTGAAGCAGTGAGAGATCAGGTTGAGCCACTTGTGAAAAATAAGTTGATCGCAAAACAGATCGTAGATAAGATAAATGCTGCAAAAGCAACGAGCTTAGATCAGGTTGCAAAAATGTTTGCTGCAACAAAGCAATCTGCAAAGGTAAATATGTTGAATCCACAGGTAAACGGCGCAATGGAGCCGAGAGTAGCCGGTGCAGCGTTTGGTGTTGCTAAAAACAAACTCTCAAATCCTGTTGAAGGAATGACGGGAGTTTACGTAGTATTGAAAAAATCTGAAACCATCAACAAACAGCCAGGTGATATTAAGCAAATGGTAGAAGCAATTACGGGTCAAAATTCTCAGCAGTTTGGGCAGTCATTCTTAAAAAGCTTGCAAGATAATGCCGATATCAAAGATTATAGAATCGAACTTTATAATCAGGCGAGTCAGCAATAATTATCTGTCTTTAATTTAAATAAAAAGCGACTTTTAACGGTCGCTTTTTATGTTTTAAGCCTAGAGTTTTTAAAGGCAGTTTATTTAAAATGTATTATATTTGTTCATTAAAATTTAAAAAAACGTGAAATTCACAAAAGAAATAAAAGCAGGACTTATCGCACTTTTAGCCATTATTGGCTTCGTTTTCTTATTCCAGTTTATGAAGGGCAAAAGCCTTTTTACGACCGATAATGTTTTCTTTGCAAAGTTTGATAATGTTGAAGGCTTAGCCGCTTCTAATCCGGTTTCGATTAATGGTTTACGTGTCGGTCAGGTTGATGACATTATTCCTGTCACCGAAAAAGACGGCAAAATTCATTTTGTTGTTAAAGTAATTGTTGATGACAACTTCGAGTTTTCAAAAAAATCAACCCTCGAAATTTTTGAACCTGGTTTAATGTCAGGGAAAGAGATGCGAATCAATTTAGCCTATGGTCAACCTTATGCTAAAGATGGCGATACCCTTTCCGGACAATTTACCCTTTCAATGCTGAATAATATTTCTTCTCAGGTTGGGCCTGTGAAAGATCAGCTTCAGGTAGTTCTAAAAAGAGTGGATTCATTGACGAATAACGCAAATAAAATATTTGATGATCAAAACCGTGAAGAAATTCGTGCTTTATTGAGCAATCTGAACAGAACAGTTGCTTCATTTGAAGGAACTTCTAAACAGACTAACACGCTTTTGACCAACAATGATCCCCGTATTCAGAAAATGTTAGAGAATGCTAATTTAGCAACCATTAGCGCAAGAACTGCGATTGACAAGTACGGTAAAGTTGCAGACGAAGTTGATGTGCAGAAATTAAACAACACCATTGATAAATTAAGTATGACTGCCGATAAATTAAACGGTGTTATTAGTGGCATACAAGATGGCAAAGGAAGTCTTGGTAAATTGACGCAAGATGAGGAACTTTACAAAAATCTAAATCAATCTGCCGAAAACCTGAATAATTTGGTCGAAGATTTAAAAGCGAACCCGAAAAGATATCTTAACTTCTCGGTCTTCGGAAAGAATACAGCTAAAGACTAAAAACTCTCAATATGCAGTATATTGACAATATTATCTTCTTCATTGCCATGGTGGTGGGATTTGGACTTTTCTTTAAAAGTTTAAAGGAAATCTATCGAAATATTCTATTGGGCAAAAAAATCGACAGATCTGATCAAAAAGCAGAGCGTTGGGGAATCATGGCCCGTGTTGCTCTGGGTCAAAGCAAAATGGTTAAAAGACCAATTGCAGGTATACTACATATTTTTGTATATGTCGGCTTTGTAATTATTAATATTGAATTAATTGAGATCATCGTTGATGGAATTTTCGGAACACACCGGTTTTTAGCTGGAATTCTAGGAGATTCGCTTTACAGTTTTTTCACTGCGACTTTAGAAGTTTTAGCACTTTTAGTCGTGATTGCAGTTGTGCTCTTTTTCATCCGAAGAAATTTCTACGGCATCAAACGTTTTACCATGAAGGAATTGTTTGGGTGGCCAAAACATGACGCGAACTGGATTTTGGTGATCGAGTTTGCATTAATGATGGCATTTTTCACCATGAACTCATCCGATTGGGTTTTACAGCAAAGACAAGTATTGGCTGCCCATGGAAGCTTTCCAATATCTGCGAATATATTAGGACCATTATTCCAAAACTTTAGCGATAATGCTTTAATCTTTACAGAAAGAGGCGCTTGGTGGTTTCATTTTATAGGGATTTTATTCTTCATGAATTATCTGTATTACTCGAAACACCTTCATATTCTTTTGGCTTTTCCAAATACATGGTTTGCCAACCTGAAGCCTAAAGGGCAATTTACCAATTTAGATTCCGTAACCAAGGAAATTAAATTGATGATGGATCCAAATGCTGATCCTTACGCAGCAGCACCGGAAGCAGATCCAAACGAAGTACCGGAGAAATTTGGTGCGAGTGATATTTTTGATCTGAATCGCGTACAGTTAATGAATGCATATTCGTGTACGGAATGTGGAAGATGTACTTCGGTATGTCCGGCAAATATCACAGGTAAGAAACTGTCTCCACGAAAAATTATGATGGATACCCGTGACCGTATTGAGGAAGTGGGCAGAAACATCAACAAAAATGGAAAGTTTGTAGATGACGGTAAAAAATTGCTGGATGATCATATTCAGAGAGAAGAACTTTGGGCCTGTACCACTTGTAACGCTTGTGTAGAAGCTTGTCCTATATTGATTGATCCGCTTTCTATTATTGTAGAAATGCGTAGATTCTTAGTGATGGAGCAGTCTGCGGCACCACAGGAATTAAATCAAATGATGACCAACATCGAAAACAATGCTGCTCCATGGCAGTATAACCAAGCCGACCGTTTGAAGTGGGCAACTGAAAATTAATGTAACAAAAATAATCGGTCAGTGTATCTGTTTTTTAAGCTAATGCATTGGTAAATTGGGAATATATTTATGGATTTCACTATAAAGACAATGGCAGAATATGCCGCCGAAGGAAAAGCTCCGGAAGTATTATTTTTTGTAGGATGCGCCGGAAGTTTCGACGACAGAGCAAAAAAAATAACCAAAGCTTTCTGCAAAATTTTAAATAAAGTAGGCATCGAATTCGCCGTTTTAGGTCAGGAGGAATCCTGCAACGGAGATCCTGCAAAACGTGCCGGAAACGAATTTGTCTTCCAAATGATGGCACTTACGAATATTGAAATCATGAATGCTTATGAAGTCAAGAAAATCGTTACTACTTGCCCGCATTGTTTCAATATCATCAAAAATGAATATCCGGGATTAGGTGGTAATTATGAAGTTCTTCACCATACCCAGTTTCTTCGAAAATTGATGGAAGAAGGTCGCCTTAAAATTGAAGGCGGAACTTTCAAAGGCAAGCGAATTACCTTCCACGACCCGTGTTATTTAGGTAGAGCCAATGGAGAATATGAAGCGCCCAGACAGCTTCTTGAAAAACTGGATGCCGAATTGGTCGAAATGAAACGTTGTAAATCCAACGGATTGTGTTGTGGTGCAGGCGGTGCACAAATGTTTAAAGAACCGGAGCCGGGCAACAAAGACATTAATATCGAAAGAACCGAAGAAGCCCTGAGTGAAAAACCAAATATTATCGCGACAGGTTGTCCTTTCTGTAACACGATGATGACTGATGGGGTAAAGCATTTTAATAATAATGAAGTCACTGTAAAAGATATTGCAGAATTGTTGGCAGAAGCTGAGGATCTGTAAAGAACCTCAGAATGGACTGTTGTAAAAAATTGACTTCTAACTCTTAATGAAATAAAATGAAAATAGAAGAATCATCCAGTGTAGAAACCAGTGATTACCGGGTTATTATTTATCCAGCATCACGAGCTTTTACACCAAAGGAAAGTAAAGCTATTACCGAAAAATTATATGATTTTTTAGCCACTTGGGCAGCACACGGCAAACCGCTTTCTTCCTCCTTTAAAATTGAAAAAAATCAGTTTATTGTAGTTTGTGTTGATGAAGAAATTGAACCTGCATCTGGTTGCTCCATTGATTCTTTAGGTGCCGTAATGCGTGAAATTGATCAGGAATATAACCTGGGTTTATTTGACCGCATGAAAGCAACTTTTATCGAAGACGGAGAGATAAAAACCGTGAAATTACAGGATTTTAGAAAAGGATTAAAAAGTGGAGAGATTTCCCGAGACATTCAAGTCTTTGATTTCTCTAAAAATACCTACGTGGCTTTTCTAAGTGATTTCCTGCTTCCACTTCATAGAAGTTGGGCTGGGATTTATGTTGATTAATAAAAGAGCATAAAAAAATATAAACCCTTTCGGAATTATCTGAAAGGGTTTTTTGTAAACGGAATTTAAACCGTATTTTTACAATTCAAGATTTCTAATGCGCTATAAAATTCTTTTTATTTCCTCCTGGTTTCCTAATAAAATTGAACCAACGAATGGAAATTTTGTACAACGACACGCCGAGGCAGTGTCGATTTTGCATGATGTAGAAGTCCTTCACGCAATCGGAGATTCTTCACAAGTTCAAAAATATATTTTCGAGGACAACATGATTAACGGTCTTAGAACTTTAACAGTTTATTATAAATCGACCCCAAATCCTGCTCTTAATTTTGCACGCCGGATGAAAGCCTACAAAAAAGGATTTTCAAAGATGCGGAGGCCTGATTTGGTGCATGCCAATATTCTTCAGAAGTCTATGCTCTTTGCAGTTTATTTAAAAAAGAAATATAAAATTCCTTTTGTTGTAACAGAACATTGGTCAGGATTTTTAAAAATGAACCGAAATAAACTTCCCCGATCAGAATTCCACATTGCAAAGGTGATTGGTAAAAACGCTGATTATATTTTGCCCGTAAGCCAATTTCTTTTGAAAGATTTAAAGGATATGCGTATCGCTACAAAAATGGAAGTCGTAAGCAACGTGGTGAATACCGACCTCTTTCATGTAAAAACCTCTGAAAATGAAAGGTTTATTTTCTTGCATATTTCCAATCTGGTTGACATAAAAAACCCGGATAAAATTATAAATGCGACGCTTAGGTTAAAGAAAGAATTTAATGATTTTGAGTTGCATATTGGCGGAGATGGTGATATCAATCGTTTAAATGAGATTATAAATAGAAATAATGCGAAAGAATTTATAAAGACTTTTCCGACCTTGGATTTAAATGCCGTCGCAGCAAAAATGAGAGCCAGCGAATGCTTCATTTTATTTAGTGATTATGAAAATTTTCCGTGCGTTTTACTGGAGTCTCTCTCCGTTGGAACACCAGTCATTGCAACAAATGTGGGAGGAATTCCTGAAATTGTTAATGAGAAAAATGGAATACTTATTTCGAAGTCGGAAGAGGAGTTATGCAAGGCAATGAAAAAAGTTCTTGTCAATCAAATCACTTTCGAAACCCCCGAAAATCTACATCAGTATGTCGAAGATCATTTTTCAATGGAGACCATTTCCAAAAATTTCGATGAAATTTATGGTCGGATTTTACGTTGAAAGCGTAGAGGTTTACGTTTAGCTTTTATACTATAGACCTTAAAATTTTGAACATATTTATGATTAAAAAAGATTATTTCGAATCGATCAAGATTTAAAAGAAGACGATTCTACCACTTGTTCCTTATATTACAGTCAAATTATATATAAATAGTTGAAAAGTTTATTAATTTTTATTAGCGATTTTTTTAAGAATAAAGGACATCATGTTTTCTTTTCACTTCTTATTGCTAAAATTTGTGGATTCATTGGTTCTCTATTTATTATTCGACTTCTGCCAGAAAGTGAATTTGGAACCATCAGCATCGTTGCTTCTGTATTCTTCATTTTTTTAGCATTTAACGGTTTAGGGAGCAATCAAAGTCTTTTAAGATATGGTTCTATTAACCAAAGTCTTACCGATAAAAGAGCTCTTTCGACCTATCTTTTTCGAAGAGGTTTGTTTTATCAGATTTTTATTAGTTCCCTCTTTTTACTTACAAGTTTTTTTTACGTCAGTAAATACGAAGATATCTTAATTATATTTTTATTATTTACAGTCAGACTGGTTGGATATTATTTCTTAAACCATATTCAGGCGGAATTAAGAATTTCCGGAAATAATAAAGGCTTTGCTATAGTAAGTAATGTCGTAAATATAGTGGGTGTAATTGCGTTATTAATCTTATCCTACTTTTTTGGCATTTACGGTTATCTAATTGCTGTAGCTTTCACTCCATTTCTGGCTTTATTATGGTATAAAAAGGAAAACCTTAATTCACTACCACCGAAATTTATTTTCACCAAAAAAGAGCTTTGGAATTTTGGCCTGAATGCAGCTGGAACCGCGCTTCTTTCGGATGCCTTGTTCTCTGCCGATGTACTAATGTTAAGTTTTTTACTGAACGAGACTGCAGTTGCAAGTTATAAAGTTGGACTTCTTATTCCTTTAAACATCACTTTTTTGGCGGCGTCATTTATGCAGAGCGATTACCCAAAACTGGCGAAATACAGCAAGGATAAAATATTTTTGAAAAACTATCTGTTTAATTATTATAAATTATTTATCCCGATCGCGATCCTTATTTTTATTACGGGTTTATTTTTTAAAGTCGAAATACTGGATTTATTTTTCAGCGCTAAATATGCGGAAAGTCAAATGATCTTTATCATATTTTTAGGGGCATTCTGCGCAAATATGCTATTAAGGAATTTGTACGGAAATCTTTTGTCAGCCGTCGGAATGATGAAAATGAATACCATTATTTCTGTTTTAACTTTAATTTTATTGGTGATTTTCTCCTTTATTTTTGTTTCTAAATACGGGGTGACCGGAATGGCCGTCAGTTTGTCGTTAAGTATGTTTTTTGGGGGAATAATGCTGGCTTTCTCTTTTTATCTGTATTGGAAAGATTTAAAATAATTTATCTTTGTAGCAATGAAAAATTTATTTTTTTTAATGTTGGTCGCTTTTTTAGGGTTTATTTCCTGTCGGAATGATGAAAATGACGTGCAGAAAATCGATCAGGTCATGCAACTCTATATCGATTCACTAGGACAGGATATGCTGAATGTGAAATTGCCCGGTTCTTATACAACCACCTCAATGAATGATGTTTACGGTTTAACAGATAACGCACCTGTCACTTTCAGTGTGAAAAAAGATGCCGATACCGTGAGTTTTATTGAGTATGTCGCAGGTGCTAAAAGAATACGTATTGATTCTACGCAACTTTCTAAAACCTATGAATCAAAAATTGCTTTAACACTAATTAAGAGCATCAATGATTCTGTGAAAAGAACGACAAACGATACCATGACGATTCAATATCTTTCAACGCCCACATTATTTGAAATTAGCAAAGTCTGGTATAATGATGTGCTTCAATTTAACAAAGTAGAAGGACAACCAAACGTCATTAAAATCTCGAAATAATCCTTAAATTTGCAAGGCTTTCCTTTTGGTGAAAGGGAAAGAAAGATCCATAAACATCCTATAACTATGTTACAAGTTAATTTTTTGCGCGAAAATAAAGAACGCGTTTTAGAAGGTTTACATAAAAGAAATTTCAAAAATATCAATTTGGTTGATGAGGCCATTTCTGTAGATGAAGACCGTAAAAAAATTCAGTTTGAACTCGATCAGAATTTAGCGGCGATGAATAAGATTTCGAAAGAAATCGGAATTCTGATGAAGGAAGGAAAGAAAGAGGAAGCTGAAGCTGCAAAATCTAAAACCTCTGAGTTTAAAGAGAATGCACAGGATCTTCAACAAAAATTAAAGGATTTAGAGGCAAGACTTCTACAGATTTTATATCAAATTCCTAATATCCCTTACGAAAAGGTAAAAGCCGGAAGTACCGCTGACGATAATGAAATTATTTATCAGTCGCATGATGTGGAAGGTTTAGGCGAAGGTGCAATCCCACACTGGGAACTTGCGAAAAAATACAATCTGATCGATTTTGAATTGGGTGTAAAGATCGCGGGTGCAGGTTTTCCTGTGTATTTCGGCAAAGGAGCAAGGCTTCAGCGTGCATTGGTTCAGTATTTTTTAGATAAAAATGTTGACGCCGGTTATTTGGAAGTTAATCCCCCACACGTTGCCAATGAAGCTTCAGGTTATGGAACCGGTCAACTGCCTGATAAAGAAGGGCAGATGTACTACATTAACGAGGACAATCTATATTTAATTCCGACCGCCGAAGTTCCGGTGACTAATTTATACCGCGATGTTTTATTGGATGAAAAAGATCTGCCTATTAAAAACACGGCATTTTCCCAATGTTATCGTCGGGAAGCGGGAAGTTATGGAGCACATGTTCGTGGCTTAAACCGTCTTCATCAGTTTGAAAAGGTAGAAATTGTGCGCATTGAAAAACCGGAGAATTCTTATGCTGTTTTGGAAGAAATGGTGAATCATATCAAAGAAATTTTAACAGATCTGGAACTTCCTTACCGTGTTTTGAGACTTTGTGGTGGCGATACTGGTTTTGCAGCAGCCATGACTTACGATTTCGAAGTTTGGAGTGCAGCACAGGAGAAATGGTTAGAAGTTTCTTCCGTATCAAATTTTGAAACTTTCCAGGCCAACCGTTTAAAATGCAGATTTAAAAGCGAGGGTAAAACACAATTGGTTCATACCTTAAATGGTTCTGCTATGGCTTTGCCGCGTATTATGGCAGCGCTTCTGGAGAATAATCAAACTGAAGATGGAATTAAATTACCGTCTAAAATTGCAGAATACGCGAAATTTGATTTAATTAATTAAAAGATAGTTTGATTTATTTATTAAAAAAGCCACCGAAATTTCGGTGGCTTTTGGTTTATTCGGTAGTGATGATTATTTTCTTGTCTTTATCTTTCAAAGCGTTCTTTTCATCGAGCAGATCATTGCTTCTAAGATTGATCTGAATCGTTTTCTTATCGATCTGTTTTACAAAGTCATGCTTGCCTACAATTGATTTGATTGGTTTCTGAAATTTGATCGTATTTGAAAAATTCACCGGAAACATTTTCATCATTCCAACCATGTTTTCTGCCATCTTTTGTCCGTAAGCTGCAATAGAATCACTTTTATTAGCCGGCGTAGAAGATTCTTTATTATCCGCAACATTTTCCATCTTATTTAAAAACTGCACGGAATTAAATTTGTCGGTGTCTATTGTTAAGGTCTTTCCGTTCCAGGTTGCAATATTCTGCAGCGGCATTCGCTGCAACGCTTTGCTTTGTGAAAGTAGGGTGGTGACTTCTGCCGGAAGAAGTTTGTCATATTTTAATGAAACTCCATAAATCTCGCCTTTGTCTTTATTCAATTTTAAAAACATTTTGTGCAGCACATTTACAGAATCTTTATTGAGGGTAATTAAACCATCTTTTTGAAGATCATAAAGACTTTTCCAATCGGTTGATAACTTGGAGAAAGTAGGGGCTTTCTCACTCCCATTATTCATCATATTCATCATTGACAGCATTCCTTTATCAATTAGAATATTTGATTCCATACTTGAGGCAGAGTCATTGTAATACGTAGTTTCAGTATTAACAGAGCAGGATTGTAAAACGATCAGGAGGAGCCCGGAAACCCACAGTGAAATTTTTTTCATCATTTTCAAATTTTATTCTAAGAGAATTTGATTCAAAATAGATACCAAAAATAAAAATGGGGTGAAACCCTTTGTCAATGTGTTTGTTAATGGCAACTTTCGTGATTGCCTTCCTGATGATCTTTAGAATTATTGTGATTGATCTGCATTGCAGCTTTTTTTGGCGATAAGTATGGAATCCCAATCTCAAGCCCGCGGACAATGAATAAACCGCCGAGGATGATCATCATAACCGGAACAAACTTCAATATTTTTATTCTTAAAGCAGTCGTCATTAAATTCCCCAGCAAGACCACAAAAAACATAAACGGCAATGTTCCCAAGCCGAAGAGACTCATAAATACCGCACTTTGCCATATTCCGCCCGCTGCTAAACTGGCAGTCAAGGCCATGTAAACCATTCCGCAGGGTAGAAATCCATTTAGAATTCCTGTAGCAAATCTGGAACGGTAATCTGCTTTCTGCAAGAGTTTGGACAGGTTTAATTTTACTTTTAATAAAAAAGTAGAGAGAAAAGGAATTTTGGAAGCGAAATCTTTTCCGCCAAAGGAAAAAATCGCCATCATAATTAAAATTACCCCCACGCCTATGGTCAGATACTGTTGAAATCCCACCATTTGAAATCCCTGACCAACGATGCCTAAAATAGCACCTAACAAAGAATAAGTTGCAATACGGCCAAATTGGTAGGTAAGGTTTTGCAGGTAAAAATTAGTAGCCTGTTTTTTGGTTAAACCCATGGAAAGGGCAATAGGTCCGCACATGCCTATACAGTGAAAGCCTGAGGCGAACCCTAATCCAAGTGCTGATATGATTAATGCTACTTCCATAAAACGTCGTAATCGATTTGATACGGTTTTTTATTCTGTTTCCATTTTACTTTTAAAGTATAAGATCCTTTAGAAATCACCTGTTTCGGTATCGTGAAGGACTTAGTTCCATCTAAAGTAAGGTCTTTTTTAACATCTAAATTAGCATCATCTGTACGGAAAAGATCAAAATGAACCTTGTTCTCATCTGCGACGATGGTTGATGGGAAATCGATTTTTATTCCTGTTGGAGATTGATTGTATTGTGGTTTCTGAGGGAGTTGGTCGGCATTATTTTTACCATCAATCACTTCCTGGTAAACCAATTCATCTTCATAGTAATTATCGGATACCAATTCCGAGCCTTGCTGCCCGTTTGGAAAGACCAAAACCATGAATAGAATAAACAATATAAATGAACCTAAAGCGACGGCAACACCGTGGCCCCACGTGAATTTTTTAAACATAATAAATTAAAATTGAATTTTAAATGGACCTTCAAAATAGGTATCGAAGGAATCCAAAAGTTTGCCCGATCCGTCATAAACTCCAATTTTTATTTTTTGCTTTGAGAGTTGAATTTCTTTTTCCGGGAAACTGATATTCACCGTTCCTTTTGTAATCTCATCTTTTTTAAGTAAGATTTTCTCGTCACCACTTAACTTAATTTTACCATGTTCAGGCTCAATTACTTTAATGGTTACCAGTTGATCTTTGGTAGCTTTATTAAGGAAGGTGTAATTATAAATATTGGTAATATTACCATCTCGAACGAAATAAGTAGAACCGGCGGGTTTGATGAATTTCGCTTCCATTGCACCTCTGTTGCTGAGTAAGTAGCCGAGGAAACCGACCATTAACAACAGTACTGCGGTGTAGGCTTTCATTCTGCCTGTAAATTTAAAAGGCACTTCTTTCTCGATCTCGTCTTCAGTTGCATAGCGGATCAAGCCTTTTGGCAGACCCACCTTTACCATTACTTCATCACAAGCATCAATACATGCGGTACAGTTCACGCATTCGAGCTGTTGTCCATCACGAATATCGATTCCGGTAGGACAAACGACCACACATTGGTTACAATCGATACAATCTCCTTTTCCTTCGGCTGCCCGGTCTTCTCCTTTTCTCCATTTCGACCGATTTTCTCCTCTTTTGAAATCATAGTAAACATTGATGGTTTGCTTATCGATCAAAACTCCCTGTAATCTTCCGTATGGACAAACCAAAGTACAAACCTGTTCTCTGAACCATGCAAATGTAAAATAGAAAGCGGCCGTGAAAATGATCATCACCATAAAATTGGAGAAGTTTTCAAAAGGCCCTTCCTCCATAATATGAAATACCTCTTTGTAGCCTACGATGTACATGAACATCCAATGGGTGATAATTAAGGAAATGACTAAGAAGATGAAATATTTTAAAGAGCGTTTCCAGATTTTTTCAGCATCCCATTCCTGTCGGTCCAGTTTCATCTGTTTGTTACGGTCGCCTTCGATGAGATAATCTATTTTACGGAATATCATTTCTAGGAAAATAGTTTGTGGACAAATCCATCCACAAAATATCCGGCCAAAAACAACGGTAAAAAGAATGATAAATACAATGGAAGTGATGGCGCCCAAAGCAAGAATAAAGAAATCCTGCGGGAAAAAGGGCTGCCCTAAAATGAAAAACTGACGATCCAGAATATTAATTAATAAAAAGGGATTGCCGTTAATTTTGACGAAAGGAATTGCGAAAAATAGTGCGAGTAGGATTACGGCAACTAAAGTTCGGTAATTGGTATAGCGGCCTTGTGGTTTTTTGGGGAAGATCCATTTTCTTTTTCCAGTTTGATCCATGGTTCCCACAGAATCACGAAAAGTTTCTGCTTCTACTACTTGTCCTTGTCCGCCTTTGAAATTTTTATCTTCTGACATTCTATTTTCTTAAATTGAAAAAAACATAATTCGTTATCTCTTTGATATAAAAGATAACGAATTATGTTTTCATAGTTTTGTTTTATTTAAGTTTTATTTCTCCCAATTTGCAGGTGTTCCCTGCGGAGCTGCTCCACCTTGAGCAGGAGTAATTGGAGGTTGTTCCTGATTAATATGGTAAATATAAGCAGCTACATTCTGAATATCAAATCCAGTCAAGACGCCGTTTTTACCAAATGCCTGCATCGCAGGATTGTTAGGACTTCCATTTTCAACCATATGAAATACATTTTTAAATAATGTTTTTTCCGGCTGATTAATCCACATATTATCGGTTAAGTTCGGCCCAATTCCACCTGCTCCACCTGCACTGTGACAAGATACGCAGTTTGTTTTAAAGACCTCTTCTCCGGCTGCAACGTTATCTGGTGAGTATACTGCATTTTCAATCGTTGGTGCCGGTGTATTTTTCATATACTCCGCAATACTTGCGGTTTGAGCCTTGTATTCTGCATCATATTCAACCGATTGGTGTGCAAAGTCAGTGGTCCAGTAAGAAACCATGTACACTGCACAATAGGCCAAACCGAAGTAGAACAAACCTAACCACCATTTTGGAAGCTGATTGTCTAACTCCATAATTCCGTCAAAACCGTGATCAATCAAGATATCTTTTTCTTCAGTAGCACTTTGTTTTTTAAATGCACTTTCATAAAGACCTTTGAAATATGGTTTTTTCTTAGATTCTAAATACTCGCTTTTTTCTGAAGGTGATAGTTTTTTGAACTGTTCGTTTTCAATCAGATCCCCAATAGCATGGTGAATCATGGTAAGAATCACACTTATAGCAACAGTACCCCAAAAGTAAGAGGATGACAAGAATGATGCTTCCTGCACAAACATATAGAACACGATAAATAAAATCGTAAGTATAATAAGGATGGTTATGTAAACCGGCGTTCTTTGTTTCATAATAGTTTAATTTTTTTAAAATTAAAGATCTTTATCTTCTATGTCATCATTTAGTGGTGCATTTTCCTGTTCTTCATAAAACTTTTTAGGTCTTGAAAAAACGTAGTAAACAATACCCAGAAAGAATATGATAAATAATATCATTGCGATTGTTTGATATAAACCTACATTATCGCCATTTGCTACTATATCTTTTACACTTTGTGGGATCATTTTAAATGCAGTTTTTAAATGAATTAGTTCGTACTGGCAGTTTTAATTTCTGTTGTTTTAATGTCTGTTCCTAACCTTTGAAGGTAAGCAATCAAGGCAACGATTTCTTTCTTCTCTAATGGAACAAAGTTCGCCCCATCCGCTGCTTTTTTGTCTTCATATGCTTTCTTCACATCGGCCGCTTCAGCATAGATGTCTTTTACGATCGCTGCAGCTTGGTTATCTGCCCACGCATCTGCTGAATCAATCTGAGCTTTGGTATATGGTACATCAAATACATTTTTCATGAGTTTGACTTTGTCTACCATTTGACTTCTGTCCAGATCTCTCGCGATTAACCATGGGTAACGTGGCATAATGGAACCTGCAGATGTTACTCTTGGATTCAACATGTGTTTGTAATGCCAAGAACTTGGGTTTTTACCACCTTCTCTATGCAAATCCGGTCCCGTTCTTTTTGAACCCCAAAGGAAAGGTCGGTCATAAATAAATTCTCCAGCTTTTGAATACTGTCCGTTTTTACCGTTGAATCGTACGACTTCATCACGGAAAGGTCTGATCATTTGCGTGTGGCAAGAATTACAGCCTTCTCTGATATATAAATCTCTACCTTCAAGTTCCAGTGGTGAATAAGGTTTCACTGCTGCAATTGTGGGTACATTTTCTTTAATGGTTAAAGTTGGTACGATTTCTAAGAATCCACCAATCGCAACTGCGACGAATGAAAGTACTGTAAGCAAAGTCGGCATTCTTTCGATCCAAAGGTGAAGTCCTTCTCCTTCTTTTCTCTTGTTGCTGATTTTTGCTAAAGCTGGTGCTTCCGCAGGTACATTTTTCTGGAATGAACCGCTTCTAACTGTAGCTACCGCATTCACACACATTAAGATTGCACCGGAGATGTAAAGTAATCCACCTACGAACCTCATTTCATAGTAAGGAATAATAGCCGTAACGGTATCTAACCAGTTTTTGTAAACTAATGTTCCGTCCGGATTAAATTGTTTCCACATCAATCCTTGGGTAAATCCTGCGATATACAAAGGAACTGCGTAGAAAATAATTCCTAAAGTCCCCAGCCAGAAGTGCCAGTTGGCTAATTTTACTGACCATAGTTTGGTTCTCCACATGATCGGTAGAAGGTAATAGATCATTCCGAAAGTCATGAAACCATTCCAACCTAACGCTCCTACGTGAACGTGACCAATAACCCAGTCTGTATAGTGACCGATTTTATTTAAAGTTTTAGTTGCTAATAGTGGTCCTTCAAAAGTCGCCATACCATAGCAGGTAATCGCTACAACGAAGAACTTCAAGATAGGGTTTTCACGTACTTTATCCCAAGCACCTCTCAAAGTTAAAAGTCCGTTTAGCATTCCTCCCCAAGATGGTGCGATCAGCATGATCGAGAATCCTGTAGCTAAAGCTTGTGCCCAACCTGGGATTGCAGTGTACTGCAAGTGGTGAGGACCTGCCCAGATATAAACAAAGATCAATGACCAGAAGTGAATAATTGAAAGTTTATAAGAGAAAACCGGTCTGTCGGCAGCTTTTGGTAAGAAGTAATACATCAAACCAAGAATTGGTGTTGTCAATACGAACGCTACCGCATTGTGACCATACCACCACTGAACCAAGGCATCTTTAACACCGGCATAAGCTGAATAAGATTTCCAGCCGGTAAAAGTTAATGGAACCTCTAAGTTGTTGAAGATATGCAACATTGCAATTGCAACCCAAGTTCCTAAGTAGAACCAAATCGCAACATACAAGTGACGAACTCTTCTCTTCAGAATGGTACCAAACATATTTACCCCGAAAACAATCCAAATCACCGTGATTAAAATATCAATTGGCCATTCGTGTTCTGCGTATTCTTTTGAAGTGTTAATTCCCATCAAGAAAGTAATCACCACGGCTACAATCATTAACTGCCATCCCCAAAAATGAATCCAGGAAAGCGTGTCGCTATACATTCTGGTTTTAAGCAGTCTTTGCAATGAGTAATAAGCTCCCGCGAAGAAACCATTACAAACGAAAGCAAAAATTACTGCACTGGTATGCAACATTCTGATACGGCCAAATCCAAACGCACCATGCGTATTGATCAAACCTTGTAGATTTCCGCTTTGTAAACTTGCGATGGTAGCATCGTCAGTTCCAAAAAAATACTCCGGAAGTTCTGGATAGAATAACATTAAGGCTGCGGTAAGTCCTAATAAAAATCCAACAATACCAAAGACTATTGTTGCATAAAGGAATGCCCGCACAATGTTATTGTCATAACTAAACTTTTGTGTTTCCATATTAACTAATCACTTTTTTCTTCTGATTTTCTATTTGCTTGCTCTTTCGACGTTTCTTTATTTACAGTTGATGGGTCCTCTTTTATGATTTCTGAATCCAATAAAATTCGGACTGCCGGCGCCTCATCGTCCTCAAACTGTCCATTTCTTGTACTTATTATAAAAATAACCAAAAAAATAGCGGCCAGAGAAACACTGCATATAATCATTAAATATAAGAGTTCCATCGTCTGTGCAAATTTAGGTATTAACTGCGTCAAATTTACTTAAAAATTATGATATTCCTCACTTCGTGTTAAATATTGTTAATTTAAAATATTTCTAAATAACTCAATTATTAAAGTCTATTTGTTGATTTGGAAATATTTAGCAGACCGAATCCAAGTTACAAGGGAGGTGAATATGACCACACTGATGGAGCTGATCGGCATTAGCACGGCCGCCACCAATGGTGATAAATGTCCCGTTACCGCAAAGGATAAACCAATTACATTGTAAAATAAACTAATAGCGAAGGTGAATTTCACAATATTTACGGCGTCTTTCGACAGGTCAAAATATTTTTTTAATTCATTCATTTTCTCCCCTGCCATAATAACATCCGAAGAGGGCGTAAAGGAGTGCGTATCGTCTGCTACGGCAATTCCGACATTACTTTGCTTGAGTGCTCCGGCATCATTTAAACCATCACCCATCATGGCGACTTTATGATGTTTATCCTGAAGCTGTTTTATGAAATTCAACTTGTCTTCAGGACTTTGATTGAATCGTATTTCCTCGACTGTTGGAACCAGATTTTTTAAATATTCTTCTTCCGAGGAGTTATCGCCACTTAAAATATGAAGGTTAAAATCTTTCAATTCTGAAAACATTCCGGCTGTATTTGGCCGGTATTCATTAGTAAATATGAATTTTCCGAGATACTGATCGTCACAGGAAATATGAACTGCAGTTTCTAAATTTCGAGGCGGCTGTCCGGTAAATGAAGCGGACCCGATTTTATAAACTTTCCCTCTGACGGTTGCAGAATAACCTTTCCCAGGGGTTTCCAGGAAGTTTTCAACAGGTAAATATTCATCTTCAATTTCCAGAAAATCATAAAGACTTTTCGATAGTGGATGATTGGAGTTTTTTAAGAGACTTTTTATATTCTTTATGTCAAAGTCTGGCAAATCCGCACCTTCAAAAACGATGGTTGCTTTTTTATTATGCGTAATCGTTCCGGTCTTATCAAAAACCAAAGTGTCAATCTTGGCTAATTTTTCGATGGTTAAAGTGTCCTTCACATAGAATTTATTGCGTCCCATGATCCGCATAATGTGACCCATAGTAAATGGAGCCGAAAGCGCCAGAGCACAAGGGCAAGCAACAATTAATATGGCAGCGACTACCTGAAACATTTTTTCGAAATCCTGTCGCCCCCAATAGATTCCCGCTAATAAAGTGATCCCTAAAATGATAAAAGTAAAATATTTACTGATGTCATTAGTCATCGTATCCAGGCCTGTTTCATATTTTTTAAAGGCTTCTTTATTCCAAAGCTGCGTCAGATAACTTTGATTTACGGTTTTTATCACTTCCAGTTCCAAAACGGAGCCTACCTGTTTTCCGCCTGCAAAAATTTTGTCGCCAGGCTTTTTAGGAATAGAAGCACTTTCCCCGGTAATAAAACTGTTGTCGATGTTTCCTTCGCCTTGAATTAAGATGGCATCTACCGGAATAATTTCCTGGTTACGAACCATAATTCGGTCGCCCACATTTAACTCATTAAGCAGAATATTCTGTTGTTTATCATTGAAATCCACCTTGGTAACTGCGATTGGATAAAATGATTTATAATCCCGATCGTAAGAAAGTGCGTCATAGGTTCTTTTCTGAAAAAGTTTTCCTAAAAGCATGAAGAACAAAAGTCCGCATAACGTATCAAAATACCCGGGACCATAATCGGTCAGCACTTCGTAAATACTTCTGCCATAAAGCATTAGAATTCCAAGAACGATCGGAACATCAATATTCACAATTTTATTTTTCAGCCCGAACCAAGCCGATTTGAAATAATCAGAAGCTGAATAAAATACAACCGGAGTTGCTAAAAGAAACATGATAAAACGAAACAGGTGTTTATATTGCTCCATCCAGAAGTCGGTGGTTCCCATAACCTGCTCTGCATATTCCGGGTAACTGAAAAACATTCCGTTCCCAAAGGCAAAACCTGCGATCGCTAATTTGATCACCAAGGTTTTATCAAAATGTTCCTCTTTTTTATCGGCAGTTTCTAAATTGATTACGGGTTTATATCCTAAGTTGGTAAGGAATTTCGCAAGTTCACTCAACTTAAGTTCATTATGATTAAAGGAGATCTGAACGTTTTTACGCGTGAAGTTAACTTGTGAATAATTGATATTTTTGTTCAGCGTATGTAGACTTTCCAGAAGCCAAATACAGGAAGAACAGTGAATAACGGGAATTTTTAAAGTGACCAAAGTCGTATTGCCTTCAGAGAAGTCAGTGACTTTTGTAAAAACTTCCGGAGTGTCTAAGTAATCAAACTGTGAGGTGTTGTCATCGTTTGGCCGTATTCCGGAACTTTTATTCAGTTTATAGAAATTTCCTAAATCATTCATATTCAGGATTTCATAGACTGACTTGCATCCGTTACAACAAAAGATCTTTTCGTCAAATGCAATACGCTCTTTTTCGATAATTTGACCGCAATGAAAACAGTTTTCTGACAATTTATTAAAAGTTTAAGAGGCAAAATTATGATAAATATATTTGTATCAGGGTTTTAAATATCCTATTTTTGCTGATAAATGTCATCTTATTATGTCACTACAAAATCATGCTCTAATCGAGGAGAGACTTCACCAAGTCTTTAACGATGAGTATTTTAAAGAAAAACTTTCCCCAGAAGATTATGAAAGGTATATTGCTAGAAAGCAATCTCTTAAATTTCATAAAGGCGGAATTATTTTTGAGGATGGGGAAACGCCGAATGGTGTCTATTTTCTGAACAAAGGAACCGCTAAGTTATCTAAACAAGGGGTTTATGGTAAAGATCAGATTCTGCGTTTTATTAAAGACGGTGATTTAATTGGATACCGATCGTTGCTTTGTGGTGAAGATTTTCAGGCAAAAGCAGAAGCCATGACGGAGATTGAAGCTACTTTTTTACCCTCCGATATTTTTCTTCATCTTTTAGAAGTAGTTCCGCAGCTCTCGTTTGTAATGCTACAAAAAATAGCTTTCGAACTGGGGGAATCTTCAAATACCGTGACTTTCCTTGCACAAAAGACTGTACGCGAAAGACTTGCGGAAATTTTATTATTACTGGAGCAGAAATTAGGTACTGATCCGGAGGGATTCATCAAGATTTCTTTGACCAGAGAAGAAATTGCCAATATTATTGGTACTGCAACAGAAAGTGCCATTCGTTTAATTTCCGAATTTAAGCAGGACAAATTAATTGAAGTGGAAGGCAGAAATATCAAAATTCTGAACCACGAGAAGTTAGTTCGCTTAGGTCATGTAATTATATAATAAATGATGATTGAATTGTGAGGTCTCATTGTTCGATCATTAATCATAAACAATAATTTAAATTATGTCTGTACATTCAGAAATAAAAAAAATCACAACAGAGACTTTGCGAAAAATGAAATTCGACAAAGAAATCATCACCATGCTCACCGCGTATGATTATACTACGGCGAAAATGGTAGATGCAGGTGGAATTGATGCAATTCTTATCGGCGACTCTGCTGCAAATGTGATGGCTGGTCATGAAACGACTTTGCCCATCACTTTAGATCAAATGATTTATCATACCCAATGTGTGGTGCGAGGTGTTGAACGAGCTTTAATCGTTGCAGATTTACCCTTTGGTTCTTACCAAAGTAATCCGGAGAAAGCTTTGGATTCTGCCGTAAGAATGATGAAAGAAGGAGGCGCACATTCCATTAAAATTGAAGGTGGAAAAGAAATCCAGAAATCAATCGTTAAAATCATCAATGCCGGAATTCCCGTGATGGGACATTTGGGCTTAACACCACAGTCGATCTATCAATTCGGAACTTATAAAGTTCGTGCAAAAGAAGAGGAAGAAGCGGAGAAACTAATGAGCGATGCAAAGCTGCTTGAAGAACTGGGCTGCTTCGCTTTGGTTTTAGAAAAAATTCCAGCTGATCTGGCGAAGAGAGTTTCTGAGAGCATTTCCATTCCTACTATCGGAATTGGTGCAGGTGCGGGATGCGACGGGCAAGTATTGGTTTATCATGATATGGTCGGAATGAATAAAGATTTCTCGCCAAAATTCTTAAGAAGATATTTAGATTTATATACTGAGATTACAGGAGCAGTTTCCAGTTTTGTAAAAGATGTTAAAACCGGGGATTTCCCGAATGAAAAAGAAAGTTACTAATGAATACCAATACAACAACCTTACAGGGAATATTATCCATCGCAGCACTTATTTGTATTGTGGTGGGATTTTTTAATCTTTTCTCGCCGGAGATTAATCACTTTTTATATGATAAACTATTTTATATCTTAATAGGAGCGAGTTTCTTTTTGCAGGCGCCAACCTTAACCAATAAGAATTTTGTGTACCCAATGTATGCTGCAGCAGCTTTGTGTATCGTGGGAGCGTTTATGAAACCAGACTCACAATTGGCAGTGATCAAGACCATCGGACTTTTTGGTGGCGTATTAATGTCGATTTTTAGCAGACCGAAATTAACCAGAAATCAATAACCGTTTATTATCGGACTTTATAAAAAAAACTTTCAATATAATTATTGAAAGTTTTTTTATTTAATAATTCCCGGTTTTAAGAATATCACCGAAGTAATTTTCGAGCAAAGTTCTTTCTGCTTTTGTCAGATTGGCGTCCGGATGTTTAGAAATATAGCCCGGCATCGGCATCGTATAATCTTTTATAGAATGTACCGATTTTTCGAGCATACTCTTTTTCAGATCGCGGTTTAAATCGCCCCACACAGAAAGGTTAAGATGTTCCCGACCTTCATTTACATGATGTTTAATAGACCATGAAATGGGTGCAACATAAGCATAATCCGGATAAACAGTTTCGTTTGAATGACAATCGTAACATCCTTTTCTTAAGATCTTTTGTATGTTTTGCGGGGTATTATAAATTCTCACGAAATCTGCTTTTTTATTCACAGGCTTATTCATGCGGTCGATTGGGATAAACTGAATCACCGCAACGACAATGAGGAACCAATATAAAATATTTAAAAAAGTTTTCATTCCTTATTTTCCGAGGTTAAAGGTTTTGTGATCTCTTCCTTATTAAAAGGAGTGACCGTGGCAGAATCAGTTTCCAAATTATTTAGAGGCAGCTTCCAGGTTTCGCGGATGTCCCAAAGTGGTCGTATTTCAATTTTCTTCTCGAAGATATAAACAGGCTCAGCGAAAACACCGTCGGCAAAATCCGCAGAGTCCCAAACTCCATTATTGTTTTCATCGACTAAAATACGCAGCTCGTAAGTTCCTGGTTTCAGCGATTTAAAATCTATTTTCGATTCATTAACATATCTGGAATATGCGATATCTCCACGCTCTGTAATGAACTGGATCCAAAATTTTTGTGTTGGAGCATTTTCCAGAGTTAAAACAAACTCGCCATAATTTTCTAATTTATCCGCTTCAAAATCAAAGCGTTTTGAGATTTTAGTCGTCTCGTAAAATGAAGAGGCGGTTTCTTTCGGAATGGTCAATGAATATTTTTTTCCTTCTTTGAAGTTGGATTTTATATGAATTTCAAAAGGATTTTTTTCATCAATTTCTGCCCTAAAATCCTGTTGAATACTATCGGAAACCAAAGTCCATTTTTCAGGCTGAATCTTATCAACGAAATAATTAGAGGTAATGACAAAATCTTTACCCGGCGGCAATAGATTTCCGCCGCTGTTATTAAGCACCATTTCATTTTTCGCATTATAGCGGTAGAAAAGAGATACCGAATCTTTTTTTACGCCATTATCAAAACTGAATTTTAGATTTTCATTGTTTGCAACGCCAACATTTTGTGCAGTGGCATCAAACCAAATATATACAGAATCAGATTTTGGCTTGTGTGTCACTTTATAATCACGCAGTTTATCGCTTAAGGAAAGGACGTCAACCTTCTCAGGATTTCCTTCGAAAGTCATTAGAATTCCGCCTGGATTTTCCTTCATTTCAACATACTTCACCGATTTTCTGGATGGATAAAGATTGATGTTGAGACCCGAGATACTATTATCCAGAACTATTTTATCTTTCATAAATCCAACCTTCTCTTTCCCCATATCATAGACAGAATTCGAATTGCTGTCTTCAAATGCTAAAATTCGATAATTTCCAGGCGACAAATAATTGAGTTCAAAATAACCATCGGCATCTGCTTTCGTAATGTAGTACGGTTTTTGACGGTAATCCATCGAATCCTTTTCCTGGTACAGACCGACGACTAAACTTCCTTCTTCAGTGGTTTTTTCTTGATCTTTAAAGATGCTTTTGAGTTCCCCACTAATATAAAGACTGTCGATTTTTGGTCCCGTAGAAAATGCAAAGTTGTAATACCCAAGTGGGTTTCCTTCGTTATTATCTACAATCGCATTACCGAAATTAAAGTTATAGGTGGTATTTTCCTGTAATGTATCTTCCCATTTGATGAGCAGATATTTATTAGCCATCCCGGAAGGAAGTATTTTTGTAATTTTGCGAAGAGGTGGCGAAATAATGAGATGTTTATTGATGTCTTTTAATGCAATATATTCATCAAAAGTAATTCTGAGTTCTCTGATATCCCTCTGCACATTAACTCTTGGGCTGTCGATATTGCTGCCAATGACCTGTGGCGGAATACTGTCCCTTGTGCCACCCACAGGTGAACCAACGCGTGCGCAAGAGGCCAGGATGATGCTGAGGAGCAATAGAAAAAAGAATCTTTTCATGAAACAGATTTGTGCAAAATTAAGAAATTTATTCACTGTAACTGTCATTCGGTTGGTTCTGTTTCAGCGTATCTGTTTCGCCCATGCTTTTCTGAATTTTCTCCCTTTCATACGGGAAATTTTCAAAAAGTCCGGAAAGTGCCAGTGCGGTATATACGCGACTCGAATATTTATTGCCGATTGCAATAATCGTGACCTGTGATTTTAATAAATGTCCGAAAACAGAATTGGTTCCATGCCACCAACCATTATGATAAGTCAGTTTATCATTTTCGTTAAAAATCTTCATCCTGAAGCCGAGTCCATAATTGTTTACTCCAGGTTTTTCATTGCTGTAGGGCTCATAAATCATCGCCTGCAAATCATGACGTAAGAAATTCTTAGCAAATAGGGCTTTTGAAAAGTTTAATAAATCTCTTGGAGTGGTGTACACATTTTTGTCACCATAGATCAAATCCAGCCGGTCGTAAGGATAAACTCTGGGACCGCGCTGATAGAATGATTTGGCTGCTGTTGCCGTATCTTTTTCCTTAAAGATGTAGGTGTGTTTCATTTTTAAGGGTTGAAAAACCATTTGCTTCATCGCCTCCGGGAAGGGAGTTTTAGTTACCTTTTCTATCAGTAAAGCTAACATGGCGTAATTGGTATTGCAATACATAAAACCTGTATTGGTTTCGCGCGCAAGATCCGGTTGATATTGAATCAACATATTTAGAATATCCTGATTGGTAAGATATTTTTTTGAAAGTTCTGCCGGTTGAGGCTGTATCTTTTCTATGAAATGTTCATATTTGGGCAAGCCACTTCTTTGGCTAAGTAATGTAAATACGGTAACCTTCGGATAGGGAAATTTAGGGAAATATTTTGTGAGTGGATCGTCCAGTGTAATTTTTCCTGATTCTACCAGTTTTAAAGTTGCCATCGCGGTGAGCGTTTTAGAAATTGAGGCAACATGAAGTGCAACAGTGTCATTGATCGGTTCCTGTTTGTCTGCTTGAGCAAAACCACGGTAATTTTCGTATAAAATTTTATCGCCTTTCGCCACGAGAAAACCACCCCATAAATCGCCATTTTCCCAGACATTTTTATAGTAACTGTCGATCACTGAAACAATGGAATCCTTATTTTGTAACTGCCTGTCTTTCCTGTGGAAAATATTGTCCAAATCAATGTTTCCGTAATTGGGTAAAGAGGTGTTAATTTTTTCTTCTTTTGCATTCTCTTTTTTACAGGAGAATAAAATAAACGCAGAAAAGAGAAGAAGGAATAAGGAATTTGAAAATTTCATTAAAAAGGTTTTGTCTTAAAAATCTCCGCAATATAAGGGATAAAGTACAAAACCGATAAGACCGAAGTCATAAAAATTTGTTAAGATTGAGGAAATTTCCTCAGAATTTTATCCACAATCACCTGCGCCAATTTCTCCTTACTTTCTATGGTCCAACCGGCAATATGTGGTGTAACGATTACTTTTTCAGAATTCAGAAGATATTGTAAATCTTCATTTTCGCCATCCAGTTTTTCAAAAGAGGATTTCTCGTATTCCAAAACATCCAAAGCGGCACCTTTGACTTTCCCATTTTTAATCGCCTGAACTAAATCTTTCGTGTTGACATTTTTCCCTCGGGCCGTATTTACAAAGTAAAAGTTTTTCGCCATTTCTGAGATGAATTTTTTATTCACCAGATAATGGGTTTCGTCCGTAATCGGAAGATGTAAACTTAAAATATCCGCTTCTTTCTTTAAAATTTCTAAAGTTACCTGCGTGGCGTTTTCATCTGCAATATTGGGTAATATATCGTGAAAAATAACTTTGCAACCAAAACCTGAAAGCCTCTTTGCAACTGCTTTTCCCATATTTCCGTACCCAATGAGACCCACGGTTTTGCCAAGCAGTTCTTCGCCACGATTTTCTTCGCGTTTCCAGATTCCGTTCTTTACTTCCTGGGATGAAATAAATAATCGGTTCATTAATATAAGAAGCATACCTAGAACCTGTTCGGCCACTGCATCACGATTTCCTTCGGGAGAACTGATAAGCTCAATTCCGGATTTTTGTGCGAACGCTACATCAATGTTTTCCATGCCGGCACCAACACGAGCGATGAATTTTAAATTTTTTGCATGTTCGATGAATTTCTGATCAACCGGAATTCTACTTCTGATAATAATGCCGTCATAGCCTTCAATTTTGGCCAAAACCTCATCATAAGATGAAGTAAAATCTTCAACCAACGAAAAAGCTTTGGCTGTAAGTTGTTCCGTAATTAAAGGATGATTTTTATCGAGAAGTAAGATTTTCATATTTTTTTCGGTTATGAATGCTCGTGAAAGTTGTTTTAAACACAAATGACACTAATCTAATCACAAATGACACAATTATAGCTGCCCATTGATTACACGTTTTACACCGTGCTTAAATTGTGAAGTATTAAAATTAATCAGCATTCCAAGTTTGCAATTGCTTAAACGAAGATAAGTTAGAATTTGGGCCAAATGAACATCATGTAATTCTTCTACAGATTTAATCTCAACCACAAACTTTCTTTCCACTAAAATATCTAATCGATAACCAACATCTAGTTTTACATTTCTATAAGTGAGCGGCATTGGTTTTTGTTTTTCTACAAATAAACCATTTTGACTGATTTCATAGAATAAACATTCTTCATAAGCACTTTCCAATAAACCAGGACCAAGCGCCTTATGAACCATATATCCGGCTTCATAAACGATTCTAGAAATTTCATTTTCAGAAATATTGATATCCATTTTTTAGCATTATTAGTGTTTGTAATTTCTAAACATTAATATCGCTAATTTTTTCAACAAATGACAAATTACTTAGAATCATTATTTCATTTTGAAATATTAGTGCCATTTGTGCGTATTTATTAGTGTAATTTGTGGTAAAATTAACTTCCGAAAAGTCTTTTAAGTTCCACAGAATCCGCCGCATTCATTCGTCCGGAAAGAATCAATGAAAGTTCTTTTCTCCGCAAAGCGGCATCAAACCTCGAGATTTCTTCTTCTGTTTCAGGAACCATTTTTGGAATTGGTATAGGTCTGTTATATTCATCAACCGCCACAAAAGTGTAAATTCCGGAATTGGTGTGAATCTTTTTTTGATTAATGGGATCATCCAACCAAACATCCACATAAATTTCCATTGACGTGGAAAATGCACGCGAAACCTTCGATTCTAAAACCACAATTCCGCCTTCCGGAATGGGATGATCAAATGAAACATGATTTACAGATGCGGTAACCACGCGTCTTTCGCAATGTCTTGCTGCGGATATTGAAGCGCATCGGTCCATTTTTGCCAAAAGTTCACCACCGAAAAGATTTCTTAAAGAATTCGTTTCATTAGGCAAAACGATGTTGGTCATAATGGTTAGCGATTCTGCTGCTTTCTTGGTTTTTTCCATTTAGATTTTGAATAGTTTTTTTTAGAAGTCCATTTTTTTGGAGCTGCTGCAACAGGTGCAGTCATGTTTTTTATAGAATCAGCTTTTAAAGAATCTACCAATGCCGCAGCAGATTGTAGGGAATCAATTTTTACTGTATCTTTTTGTACGGCGGGAAGAACTTTCGCTGGAGTTTCAGGCGTGAAAGATTTTTTACCGAAAATCATTTCCGGCTGGGAAACACCCAAATAGGTGAGTGCGGAAATAATCAACACCAAAGGTACGATCCAGTAAAAAGATTTGCTGAACTGAAATGATCGTTGTGATTCGCTCTTATGATTTTTAATTTCGGAGATATTAATTTCCTCTAAACCATAAAAATCGGGAGATAAATTTTCCGTCCTTTCTGCGCTGAAATGCATCTTGCTGTCTTCTAAATAAAAGAGTCCGATATTTTCAACCCTCACCTTTTTCTCTTTAAAAAGAGTGGCATTCCAGTAATTAACTTGTTTTTTCAGCTCCAGTTCTGCATCAATCATTGGAACTCCTTTTCGACCGGAAATAAATTTTAAAAATTCATCAGAATTTCCGGATTGACTTGGTTTAAAAGCAATCGCGGTTCCCGGAGGCAAAATATTTTTCCCTTCCTGATCCAGCGACGCAGTAATGGTATTCAGATAAAAGGTTCCGAAACCAGGAATTGAAGCGCTGCCGTGGTTTTTTAAAAATTCGAGAAGGATAGAAGAAAAATTCATACGGTGGCAAATTTATGGCTTTTGATTGATTTAATCAAAATAAATACATTCGTCAGTCACAATACCGTTTATGTTCGATGATTCAACGCTTTGGCGCGGCACAATTTTAAATAAATATAAAAAAGATTACTCCAAATAAGTGGAGTAACCTTTACAATTTAATTATAGGATATGAATGTGTTTTCTATTTAAATTTGAAGCTCATTCCAAACATAAAGTTGGTGCCCGCCTGAGAAAAATAATAGGGCGTTTGATCGTAGACAAAACCGTTATTGACATACTTTTTATTGAAAATATTGTTCAGTAAAAATTTAAAATCGATTTCCGTTCTTTTTAGATTTAAAGTATATTTCGCATTAAAATCGGCTAGGAAATAATCTTCGAGTTGTAATTCTTTATTATTCGTGTTGTCTAAATATTGGCTTCCAACGTATTGATTTTGAAGTCCTAAACTAAAATTAGATGCTGGTGAATAATTTAATAAAATATTACCGATAATATTTGGTGAAAATGAAATTGGAGTATTTCCAAGATTCTCGAATCCGGTTGTTGTCTTGTTTTTAAAATCAATGTTTTCATTCTTACTAAGCGTAAAATTCCCCGAAATGTTCCATTGATCAGAAAGCTTTGCAAGTGCTCCTACTTCAACACCCATGCGGTATCCATTCGCATTAGTTCTGATGGCAGAACCTATACTGTTAATTTCACCGGATAAAACCAACTGATCGCTGTATTTCATGTAATACAAATTGGTGGTAAAAGAGACTACACCAAAAGATTTTTCCAACCCAGCTTCAAAATCGTGAAGTTTTTCTGCCTTGACCCCAGGGCTGGCGAAAAGGTCATCTCTATTGGGTTCACGATGAGCGTGTGCGTAAGAGAAAAATAGTTTGCCTGAATTTATTTTATAATTAACACCAGCTTTTGGATTAAAGAATAGCCAATTTCGTTCTAAGTTTACACCTTCACTATCTCCTTGCTGAATTATTTTCGTGTCGTAATTAATGTTTCTAAGTTGCAGATCCCCATATAATTCAAATTCATTTAATTTCACGATTGCTTTTGCAAAACCTGACAATTCGTTTTTTATAGATCGGTTCCGATAGTATTCGTGTTCTTTCACATTGGTAAGTTGTACGCCAGTTACATTGCCGAAATGTCTGCCATAATATTGGTTTCCAACAACTCCAAAATTTACATCGATATTATTAAATTTACCGTAAAGAGTAGAAACTGCTCCGTAGAAATCATTGTCTAACCATTTTTTTCTTATAAAATCAGACTTTGCTAGGGGAAGGCCATTTACTACTGGTATTTGTAGATTGTAATCGGCGAATTTAGCCGCCCATTGATCATTTTCATCGACTTGTTTGTAATTTTCATAATACCCTTTTCCATCGGTGTAATGAAAAGTAGTTTCTAAGTTCCAATTCGGATTAAGGTTTTGTTCCCACAATAATTGGTAATGATTTTGTTTGTAATTATCAGTTTCATTATCATAAAATTTCTTTTCACCAGTGGCAAGATCTTTATATTTGCCGGATCCATTAGTTCGAGGGTCCTTTTCATATTTCTCTTTGCTAATGCCGTTCCAAGCTTGGTAGGTTTTTTCCTTACCACCAAAAGCCAGCAATCTAATTTTTGTTTTATTCTCTTCAAAAAGCGCCGAAAAATTATAGGAATTCAGATCCGAAAATGCCCGGTCAATATAACCATCAGAATGAATTTTGGTATATCTTCCCATCACAGAAAGGCGGTTGTTCCAGAATTTCCCGCTACCTGCTTCTGCAGAATATTTATAGGTATTGAAAGATCCATAAGAATCATCTGTTTTCAAATAGAATTCGTTCGCTGGGCTTTTGGTAATCACATTTACACTTGCTCCGAAAGCAGAAACTCCGTTTGATGAAGTACCAACCCCGCGCTGAATAATGATCTGAGAAGCAGAACTTGTTAAGTCACCCACATTTACAAAGAAAGTTCCTTGAGATTCTGAATCATTGTAAGGAACACCGTTCAGCATTACATTAATTGCTGTTCCACCAACTCCGCGAATTCTAAATCCAGTATAGCCAACACCATTTCCAGCATCAGAAGTCGAAATCACAGACATTTGATTTTTTAATAAAATCGGTAAATCCTGACCAAGGTTTTTTTGACCTAAATCTTTTTCGACATTAATGATTTCTTTGGTGACGGGCAGTCTTTTGAGAAAGTTGATGCTTTCAATTTCCTTCGTCTTGAGGGAATCTTGCACGGTGTTTTGTGCGAAGTAGAATGGACTTGCGATAAGTCCGAAAAAAATAAATCCTTTCATTCTTTTAATTTTTAAGATTAATTGAATAAAAGGGGTCGATTGTTATACGGTTTCGAGCATCATTTAGAATGAAGCCGAATGGTCCCTAAACAGCATTACCTGTTCCAGGTTCATTGGGTATAATCTCAGTGTTTTACAGCACCCCTTTAATTTCTGGGTGCAAAACTACAATTTTTTTTTTAGTATGCCTTATTATTGAGGTCAATGTAATAATAATTTTTGCCATCTTTTGTGACTTCAAAAAGACGAGCCAGTTTCCAGCTGAAATTTCTTTTAATGTCACTGTATTCAAAAGGGATTATAATATTATTATTTACATCTATAATTCCAAATTTATTTCCTTTTGCGGCAATAATCATTGGATTTTTCAAATCGTCTCCTTCTAAAATATGAAGATATTCGTATTGCGGATAAATGGTGAATTGTCGGTAATCGCCGGGGTTTTCAAACTTTGAATCTTCTATGATACCGTATGCATGATTCATGATATAAGCATGAAATAGTTGGGCTTTGAACTCAGAAGGACATTTTCCCAGATCTTCATTTTTAAAATAATAGACGCGTTTTCCTTGCTTGTTGATTCGAAAATCTCGGTCTCCCAAACGCACTGAGGCATATTCTGAAGTTCCAAACTTTCTCACTTTGGTATTTTTAGAATTTAAAAGATTACAATCCTCCGTGAAAAATCCAACATTGTTATAAATGGGTTGTATAACGGTTTTTCCCTCTTGATTTATATAGCCAAATTTTCCATCTTTATTAAAGGGAATGTGGTTCGGAATAGAGTCATTTACTTTCTTGACATCTGCAATCATTTCTGCTGAAACCGCCGTTCTCGCTGCTGTATGAGTAAGCGTATTATTCTGAGCCGAAAAGAAAGTCATAAAAGTTAGGAAGGATAAAGTCAAAATATTTTTCATCGTCACGTTATTGCAAAATTTTGACCAAATTTAATTAATTATAAATTTCGTAAAATAAAGAAGAGCAATACAATGAGAAGAAGAAGCATAATTCCGTATCGCCCGAAAAGGAATTCCGTCAATTTTGGAAAGCGGTTTCGCAGTGACGTATTATAATAAATCAAAGCAACTACTGTAAATGGTAGCGCTACAACCAATAATGCATTATAGGAAAACGCTTTGGCAATATTAAAATGAAGCAGCTCATGTGTTGCTCTTTGAGCACCGCAACCCGGGCAACTTAGACCCGTCACACTTTTAAAAACACATTTTGGGAAAAACTGATAATGTGTAGGGGAATACCAATAATAGGTGAACCCAACCAAAATTAAGGTGATAAAAATTAAGCTAAACTGTATTTTTTTTTGGATCATTGGGAGGTTCTATTTTCTATAATTGAAGCATTTTTTTAAGAATAGAAAACATTATAATTGCTAAAAATAGGAAAAATAGAAATAAAGCATCATATTTATACTTATTCTAAATGAGTTTAAGACAGCTTTCCTTAAAAAATTTTGTAATTTTGAATTTCTTAAACTGCAAATAAAAAAATAAAAATATGACTTTCGACATTGATATGATTAAGAAAGTGTACGAGCGCTATCCTGAAAAGGTCCAGGCAGCCCGAAACGCTGTGGGAAAACCGCTTACACTGTCAGAAAAAATTCTTTATACTCACCTTTGGGAGGGGAATGCAACGCAATCTTATGAAAGAGGAAATTCCTATGTGGATTTCGCTCCAGACCGTGTTGCGATGCAGGATGCAACTGCTCAAATGGCGCTTTTGCAATTTATGCAGGCCGGAAAATCCAAAGTTGCAGTTCCTTCTACCGCACATGCCGATCACTTGATCCAAGCAAGAGTAGGAGCTGAATCAGATTTACAGGAAGGTATTAATAAAAACTCAGAAGTATTTAATTTTTTAAGTTCAGTTTGTGATAAATATGGTATCGGTTTCTGGAAACCAGGTGCTGGAATTATTCACCAGGTTGTTTTAGAAAATTATGCATTCCCGGGTGGAATGATGATTGGAACCGACTCTCACACTGTGAATGCAGGTGGATTAGGAATGGTGGCCATCGGAGTAGGTGGAGCAGATGCCGTAGATGTTATGGCCGGAATGGCTTGGGAACTGAAAATGCCGAAATTGATCGGTGTTAAATTATCAGGAAGATTAAGCGGATGGACTTCTGCAAAAGATATTATTCTAAAAGTTGCCGGGATTCTTACTGTAAAAGGAGGAACAGGATGCATCGTTGAATACTTCGGCGACGGGGCAAAATCACTTTCTGCAACAGGAAAAGGAACGATCTGTAACATGGGTGCAGAGATTGGAGCAACAACTTCAACTTTCGGATACGACGATTCCATGAGAAGATATTTATCTGCAACAGGAAGACAGGATGTCGTTGACGCTGCTGATAAAATCGCAGATCATTTAACAGGTGACCCTGAGGTTTACGAAAATCCGGAACAATATTTCGATCAGGTAATTGAAATTAATCTGGATGAACTAACACCACACTTAAACGGACCTTTCACCCCAGACTTGGCTACACCTGTAGCGGAGTTTCGCGAAAAGGCTTTAGAGAATGGTTGGCCAATTGAAGTAGAATGGGCCTTGATCGGTTCTTGTACAAACTCCTCTTATGAAGATCTTTCGAGAGCGGCTTCTGTAGTAGAAGATGCGTTTGCAAAAGGCGTAAAACCAAAAGCAATCTTGGGAATTAACCCAGGTTCTGAACAGGTGAAGTTTACAGCGGAAAGAGATGGATTCTTAGATTCTTTCAGAAAATTTGAGTCCGCGAGAATCTTTACCAATGCTTGTGGTCCATGTATCGGGCAGTGGGATAGAGAAGGTTCCGAAAAAGGAGAGAAAAACTCCATTATTCACTCTTTCAACAGAAACTTTGCAAAAAGAGCAGATGGTAACCCAAATACCCACGCTTTCGTAGCTTCGCCGGAAATGGTAGCTGCAGTTGCCATTTCAGGTAGATTAGACTTTAACCCAATTACAGATACTTTAACCAATGAAGCTGGTGAGCAAATAAAATTAAGCGAGCCAACAGGATTTGAACTTCCACCAAGAGGATTTGATGTTGATGATAATGGTTACCAGGCGCCTTCGCATGACGGGTCAACCGTTGAAGTTAAGGTGAGCCCAACTTCAGACCGACTTCAATTATTGGAGCCTTTCCAACCTTGGGACGGAAAAAATATTACCGGTGCCAAAGTTTTAATTAAAGCATTCGGAAAATGTACAACCGACCACATTTCGATGGCGGGACCGTGGTTAAAATACCGTGGACATTTAGATAATATTTCAAACAACATGTTGATCGGAGCAGTCAACGCTTACAATATGGAAACCAATACCGTTAAAAACCTTCTAACAGGTGAATACGGCGAAGTTCCTGCGGTAGCGAGAGCGTACAAAGCAGCTGGAGTTCCAACGATTGTAGTGGGTGACGAAAACTATGGTGAAGGTTCTTCCCGGGAGCACGCGGCTATGGAGCCAAGACATCTTGGTGTAAAAGCAGTCTTGGTAAAATCTTTCGCCCGTATCCACGAAACGAATTTGAAAAAACAAGGAATGCTTGGTTTAACGTTTGCCGATAAAGCAGACTACGATAAATTCCAGGAAGATGACACCGTTAACTTTTTAGATTTAGATCAGTTTGCACCAGGGAAACCTCTAACTTTAGAGCTTGTTCATGCAGATGGATCAAAAGATGTTATTGTAACTAATCATACTTACAATGCGCAGCAAATCGCTTGGTATGTTGCAGGGTCAGCTTTGAATCTAATTGCAGCAGAAGCTGCGAGAAATGCATAACAGCTTTCAATATATTTACAAAACCACTCAAGAAATTGGGTGGTTTTTTTATTATTAATTTGAAGCTTGTTGTAACAATTAGTAGTTATGATTGTCTAATTGGACAGAATTACACTTATGACTAAAAAATTATCAGCAGCAATTGTCGCCTTATTATTTTCTCAACTTTATTTTTCACAGGAAAAAACCAATTCAGAAACTAAAGAAAAACAGATAGAAGGCGTTGTTATTACCAAAACTAAAAAAGCCGTTGAACAAAAAGCGGATCGTACCATTTTTGATTTTTCGGAGCAAGAGAGTTTAAATACCGGATCTGCCATGGAGGGAATTAAAAAACTTCCGGGCTTAGTGGCTACCGATATCGCCGGAATGATGTATCAGGGTAAAATGCTGGAGGTTTATCTTAACGGTCGTCCACTCAATATTTCGAGTAACGATTTAAATTCTTTTTTAGAAGGCATGCCCGCAAATTCAATTGAAAGAATTGAAGTCATCACGCAACCCGGAGCAGAATTCCCTGCTTCGTCCGGTGGTGCAATAATGAATATTATTACCAATAAAAATGCAAACAAATATCTAACAGCCACGTATTCGGGAAATTATGCTTTTACGAACGACGATAAATTCCGCAGCAGAACCAATAATTCATTAAGCCTAAATGCAAGAAATAAATATTTTGGTTGGCAATTAAGAGTGGGTCAAAGTTATCGGGAAGGCGAAATGATGAGCAATCAGGATAATCTGGTTTTTTCAAATACGGAGCGCGTTAGCCGTGGAGCTTTTGCAAAAGCCGGGATTACGGTCGACCTTAATTATGACAAGTTGTTGCTGAATTACGATATTTATCATAATAATAATGATAATACGACTTCAAGTAATGGTTCCTATCTCTTACCTACCGCTGGACTTAATCAATATACCGCCTTAGATGCTGCCAATACCAATAATTTAAGACAGGAAATTGTAGCGACTTACCAGAAAAGATTTGATGATAAAAATAAAAAACTAGATTTCGAAGCGGGATATTCCAGAGCTGACAATGCATTCTACCAAGATAATATTTACAATCGTTCAACGCTTTTGGGAGATCTAAATTTGGGACGCTATTTAGATAATACCTCTTTAATGCAGGTTTCTAATTTTAAAGTTGATTTTTCGCAGCCGATTAAAATTTTAGATGAAGGTAAAATAAGTTTGGGCGGTTTGTATGAACACCAAATGTTCGACACCGAAAGTGAAGGAATTACCAACCTGGAATATGAAAGAAATACCGCATCAAGTTATGTGGAGTTTCAGACAAAGTGGAAGAAGTTTGATTTCACATTGGGAACCAGAGCAGAAAACTATGATATTTCCGGAACAACAAGACTAAGAGATGAAAATGGAATATTGCAGGAAGGAGAGTTAACCCCTTTTAATAAGTTTAAACTTTTCCCCAACGCAAGTGTGCAGTATAGCTTTATGAACCAGCTTTATCTCGCTTTTAATTATAATAAGAAAATTACGTTGCCAAGTATATCTGCATTAAATCCGAACAATAATACCTTTGAAGGGCCTAATTCCACCAATATTGGTAATCCTTATTTGCAGCCCACTATTTATGACAATTTTGAAATTAAACTTTCTGCCTTTGATTATGCTTTTATTGGATATAATGTTTCTTCGATTAATAATCAAGTGGCACAGTCCCTTTCCCGGGAAGGTGATGTCATAAAGAATGAACAGGTGAACATTCCAAACATGAGAATTCACAATTTCAATATTGGGTTACCAGTACCTTTTATGATTTTCACCCAGCCGCTGAGTGAGATTATGAAGATGAATTTTAATGCTGATAAAATTAATTTTCTCTATGTGTATGCGGGTTACATGAAACATGAGATTAAGGAGATCGATCCGAAAGGGATGTGGATTGTAAATCTGATGGCGCAGGTTATTTTGCCACAGAATATCAAAATGACGGCGAATTACAATGTGCTTTCGAAAAGAGCAGGATTTTATTATTTTGAATCTGAACAGCCTTTTAACAACAGTTTCGATGTTACTTTTGCCAAAAAATTCATGAATGACCGATTGACGTTGTCGGTTTATGGAAAAGATTTGTTTAATACTCAGGAAACCCAACTTCATTCCAGACCAATAACGGGGCAAGCTGTTTTTCTTTATAATAAAACAGATACCAGAAATTTCGGTTTTTCTGTGAATTATAAAATCCCGACCAAAAATAAACTCGCAAAAGAAGATTCTAATCTTTTAAATAATGATAAAAAAGAAGATACAGGAATGGTTCCTTTGCCATAGATTCCCGTTTCATTTCCATTCATCAAAAAGCCGTGCGAATTGCAGGGCTTTTTATATTTCAAAGAGATTTTTTAATTTAAACTCAGTAAAGTAATGTTCAGAGAAGCATCTGATAAATTTGCAACCTGTCCATCTGAATACATGTATAATCTTACCAAATCACCTTGATCAAAATAGGCGATTCTGGTATAAAGCATCGTCCATCTTCCAGTTCCGGTTGGTGCTGGATTTGTTTGCCAAATGCCATCTGGAATATCAATGTTTGACTTTCCCACTGCTTGGAAAACGCTTCGTGAAGAGCTTCCATCGGTGAGTCTAATGCTCGATTTGATGATATATGTTCCACTTATAGGAATTGTGTACGTATTGTTTGTGGCATTCCACAACCCACCTCCTATATTTTTAGTTACCTGCGGTAAGGGAACGGTAATAAATGCTGTAGCTGGAATAGTTGCATTGGTTGTTGCGCCAGCTCCTGTACCTAAAGTAGCCGTGAATATTGTTGATTTTGGAATGTCTGATCGCCAGTTCGTTCCATCAAAATAATAGCGTCCAATAGCAGTTACTTGTGCTGTGGATTGTACCGTAGAACCTCCCGAAACGTCTGTAACATAAATTAAAGTTCCAGTTTGTGCCGCTGCATAAGTTGTTTTTGCATTTAGTTGTGCCAGCGTTAGTCGTGGCAATATAATTCCATCTGCTTTGGTTGCATCACTTGGATTACCGACTACATCTAAGGTAGCTTTTGGATCGTTAGTATTTACGCCAACATTTTGCGCATTGGTAAAAACAATGAGCAGCAGGGCGAAAAAGAATAAGTTTTTTTTCATAATGATAATTTAATATTTTTTTGCAATGTTACGATAAAAAAATTAAAGCACTTTGATTTTTAGCTTTTTAACGTTTTGTGATCCTAAAATATATTACTCTTCACACGCTTTCCAAACCGCATCATTCTGCGGAACGGGTGCAACTATTTCGACGTTTACATTTGTTACAGGATGAAGAAATTCTAGTTTTCTGGCATGCAAATGAATTCCGCCGTCTGGATTTGAACGGGCAGAACCGTATTTTAAATCGCCCTTAATTGGAACACCGATTTTTGATAATTGCGCGCGAATCTGGTGATGTCTCCCAGTTTCAAGATCAACTTCCAGCAATTGAAAATTATCTAAAATTTTAATCACTTCATAGTTAAGGATAGATTCCTTGGCTCCTTCAGTAACCTTGGGAAAAACTGTCGCTTTGTTATTCTTTTCATTTTTTTGAAGATAGTGAACCAAGCGCTGACTTTTCGGAATATCAACTTTTGGAACCACCGCCCAATAGGTTTTTTTTATCTCCCTATTCTTCACCATTTGCGTCAAACGAGAAAGTGCTTTCGATGTTTTTGCATAAATTACCAATCCCGAAGTCGGTCTGTCAATCCGGTGAACAAGACCTAAAAACACATTTCCCGGTTTATGATCTCTCTTTTTAATAAAATCTTTGATGAGGTCCAGTAATGATAAATCACCCGTTTTGTCACCTTGAACCAGTTGACCGGCCGCTTTATTAATGACTAAAATATGATTGTCTTCGAAAACGATTTGTTCTTCCATTGATGAAATTTAGAAAGGTCAAATTTACGTTAAAATAGAACGAAAATTGACTGAGAGAAATGTCCCTAAGAATTTATATAATTTTTAAGAAAAGCTTTTTGCGAGTCGAAGGCGATCTCTTCTAAATTGAGATCGGATATTTTTATCCAAATGGTTTCAGAAATTTCAGAAAGCTCCAGTTGAACTTCAAATTTGTTCGCGACCTCATATTCATAAAATAGATCTAAAGTATTGTAAAAGATATCTTTATATTCGTATATATTCGGCAGGCTTGCCAAGTATTTCAATTTCGAAATATCAACTTCCATCTGCATTTCTTCCCTAAGTTCCCGTACGCAGGTTTCTTCGGCAGATTCTTTTGGATCTACAAACCCACCGGCCAGATCGAGTTTCCCTTTTTTAGGATCCTGGTTTCTTCGCGTTAAAAGAATTTCGTTCTTATGTTTAATGATCACGGCGACTGCGCCTGCAACATTGTGAAACAAAGAGTAGTCACAATTAGAACAGGACCATTTTTTTTCGCCGTCCCAAAGTAAAGATTCATGGCCGCATTTCGGACAGAACTTCAAATGATTCATAAAGCTTTATTTCGTGGATGATAATTTAGAATAACATCACGCAACTCTTCATTTTTTAAATGCGTGTAAATTTCCGTCGTCGTGATGCTGGAATGTCCCAACATTTCCTGAATATATCGCAAATCTGCACCATTTTGTAAAAGATGCGTCGCAAAGGAATGACGGAAGGTGTGCGGCGAAATCTTTTTGCTGATTCCGGCTTTTTCAGTTAATTCTTTAATAATGATAAAAACAATCACTCTCGACATGGATGAACCTCTGCTGTTTAAAAACAGAATATCTTCACATTTCTTATTGATTTTATATTTCGAGCGAACGTTGGTAATGTAATCTTTAATTAACTGTGAAGTGTAAAGTGCCAGTGGAACAAATCGGCTTTTATCTCCTTTTCCCTCCACCTTCAAATAAGATTCTTTAAAGTTAATGTTTGAAATTTTCAGATCTATAAGTTCAGAAACGCGCAAACCGCATCCGTAAAGAACTTCAATCATGCATTGATTTCTTTTTCCTAAATCGGTATTGATATCGATTGCTATGATGATTCGTTCTACATCTTCAAAGCTTAGCGTGTCCGGAAGGTAAAGTCCCAGTTTTGGTCCTTCTAATAAAGCGGCCGGATTGTCGGTGCGAACCTCATCATCTACCAGATATTTAAAGAAAGATTTGATGGAGGAAACCCATCTTGCCTGTGTTCTTTCACTAAATTTCTTCTTGGAAAGCTGGAACAGATATTCCTGAATATTTTCGTAAGTGATTTCTAAAGGTCCTGTATTTTCGAGGTCAAACTCAGCATAGTCTTTAAGTTTTTTTATGTCTCTTAGATAAGCGTCCAAGGTATTGTCCGAAAAATTACGTTCAAATTTCAAGAAGGTCTCGAAATCTTTAATTTTTTCATCCCAGGTCATCATGTTGTTGTTGTTAAATAAGTTCTGTGTCTTCGATTTTTAAAATTTCAATACCGTGATTTTTTAAAAATTCGATTCCGTCGTTATCTGAATAATCTTGCAGATAAACCAATTTTTTAATTCCTGCCTGCAAAACCAACTTACTGCATTCCTTGCAAGGGGAAAGGGTAAGGTAAAGTGTTGCGTCTTTTGCAGACTGCGTAGAGCCGGCCAACTTTAAGATTGCGTTGGCTTCAGCGTGAAGTACAAACCACTGCGTATTTCCGTTTTCATCTTCGCAGCAGTTATCAAACCCCGAGGGAGTACCATTGTAACCGTCGGAAATGATCATTCGGTCTTTTACAATGAGAGCGCCTACCTGTTTACGTTTGCAATGGGACAGATTTGCCCATACTTGCGCCATTTTTAAGTACGCAATATCAAATTTAGTGATGTCCAAAAATATATATTTAAGTAAAAGATTGTACGTGATATTTTAGAAAGAAGGTTTTCTTTTTTCCAGAAAAGCCGCGACTCCTTCTTTTTTATCATCCATTTCAAATAATTCACCGAAAGCTTTAATTTCAGTTTCAAAACCTGTGGAACTATCGGACTGATTTACTGCTTCAATTGCTTTTGTAATTCCCATTGGGGAATTTTGCGCAATTTGTTTTGCAAGTTCTTTGGTCTTAGTTAAAAGTTCCTCTAAAGCAAAAACATCATTAACCAAACCGATTTCCTTTGCGCGTTGTGCCGGGATCATTTTAGCGGAAAAAATCAGCTCATTGGCTAATCCTTTTCCAACTAATTTTGGCAGTCTTTGCGTTCCTCCATATCCGGGAATTAATCCCAAAGTTACTTCCGGCAAACCTAATCTGGCATTATCTGAAGCGTAACGAATATGGCAAGCCATCGCCAATTCTAAACCACCACCCAAAGCGAATCCGTTTACTGCTGCAATCACAGGTTTGTTTAGGTTTTCTATTTTATTAAAAAGAATGTTTTGTCCATTTCTCGCCAATTCTTCGGCTGCGGAAGTTCCGAAATCCGAAAATTCCTTAATATCCGCACCTGCCACGAAAGATTTTTCACCGCTTCCCGTAATAATGGCAACTCTGCAGTTGGTATCTTTTGAGATTTCATCTAAAGCATTGCTCAGTTCCATAATCGTTTTTGCATTCAGTGCATTTAAGCTTTGTGGTCGATTAATGGTGATGATCGTGGTTCTATCTTCGTGATCGATGAGTATATTTTCGTAAGACATTTTTTTTAAATTAATTATTTATTATTGTGCAAATTAGTGATAATACTTGAATTATGAAGGGCACATTACTAATGATTATTTGCTGAAATCGATTTATTGGTTAAAATTGTTCGTTATGACGGAGAATGATTCATCATGTTTGCATTGATGTTGATCTGCAATCCCTGCGCAATTTTCATCCCCAAGTCAATATTTGCCCGGAAAAAATGACAGAGCTGTCGATTGATGATTTCATCTCTCTTTTCCCCTGAAATCCCAGACATCGACGTAATGATGTTTTTAATTAAATTTTGACGGGCACTTTCGTCCATCGCTTTGGTGTACAATAATCCGGGTTGTGTAAAATGATCATCGTCATTTTCATTTCGGTTAAAATTTGCCACATGCGTACCGTTCAGATCTTCTTCGTAATTTGCATATTTATGATCTGGTTTAATGGCATCGAAACTGTTCGGATAATAATTGGGTGCATCTTTATAATGACTCGAATCTGCCATAGCGCCATCACGCTGATAATTGTTTACTGTAAAAGGGCATCGGTTCACTTCAAGAAGATGGGAGTTAGCGCCCACACGATAGCGGTGTGCATCCGGATAGGAGAAGAGTCGGCCCTGCAACATTTTATCGGGAGAAAAGCTGATTCCATTAATTAAATTGCTGGGGGAAAAAGTAGCCTGTTCCACATGCGCAAAATAGTTCACCGGAATTTCATTTAATTCCATTTCTCCTACTTCAATTAATGGGAATTCGTCGTGAAACCAAACTTTAGTGACATCAAAAGGATTCCAGCGGAAATCTTGAGCTTGATCTTCGGTCATGACTTGTATAAAAAGTTTCCATTTCGGGAAGTTTCCGTTTTCTATCGCATTTACTAAATCTTCCTGCGCGAAATCAGGATTTATACCCTTCATCTGTTGGGCTTCTTCTTCATTAAAATTCTTAATTCCCTGTTGCGATTTAAAATGAAATTTCACCCAAACTCTTTCATTCGCTGCATTGATCATGGAATAGGTGTGAGACCCAAACCCGTGCATGTGACGGTAGCCGTGTGGTGTTCCGCGATCTGACATCAATATTAAGACCTGATGAAGTGATTCTGGATTCAAACTCCAAAAATCCCACATCATCGTGGCACTTTTCAAATTGGTTTTTGGCAGCCTTTTTTGGGTATGAATAAAATCTGGAAATTTTTTTGCGTCTTTAATGAAAAATACCGGCGTGTTGTTTCCCACCAGATCCCAGTTTCCTTCTTCGGTATAAAATTTTAAAGCGAAACCGCGTGGATCTCGTTCAGTATCTGCGCTTCCTTTTTCCCCACCCACAGTAGAAAAGCGGGCAAACATTCTGCAGGAATTTCCCACTTTAGAAAAAAGGTGTGCTTTGGTATATTGGCTAATATCGTGAGTTACAGTAAATGTTCCGTACGCTCCTGTTCCTTTCGCGTGAACAACTCTTTCGGGAATGCGCTCGCGTACAAAATGGGCCAGATTTTCCTGTAGCATAAAATCCTGTAGCAAGACCGGGCCTCGCGGTCCTACGGTTTGAGAATCCTCATGATCACTATAAGGAATTCCAGAGGCATTGGTGAGTTTATAATCGCTCATTAATAAAGGTTTTTTAAAGTTCAAATTTATTTAAAAATTATGTAAATACTACAAAATCTAAGTATATTTGGCATTGATAAAATTAATCAAATGAATATTCAGCAACTAGAATATCTTATCGCCGTAGATAAATATAAGCACTTTGGAAATGCAGCTCAGGCATGTTTCATTACACAACCGACTTTAAGCGCCATGATCCAGAAGTTTGAGGACGAAATGGATGTTAAGATATTCGACCGTACCACTCATCCGATCCGTACAACTGACGTTGGAGCTCAATTGATTATTGAAGCAAAAAGAGTGATTGATGCTATAAATGAATTGAAAAGCAAAGCCAATTTACTGAACAATGTTTTGGCGGGAAAATTAAATTTAGGAATTATTCCTACCGTTTCAGGTTTTATTTTGCCTACAGAAATTTTTGAATTTCTAAAAAACCATCCGAAGATTGAACTTAATGTAAAGGAAATGACCACCGACAATATCATTAAAGCTTTGAAATCGGGGGAGCTCGACGCAGGAATTATTTCCACTCCTTATACCGCGGCCAATGAGTTTTATCATGACTTTTTATTTAATGAAGAGTTGATGCTGTACACTTCTGATGACAGCGAGGATCAAAAAAAAGACAGTTTTGTAATTCCTGAAAAGATAGATGTTCAGAAAGTATGGCTTCTTGAAGAAGGGAACTGCCTGCGAACACAGTTTGAAAATATCTGCGAACTTCGGGAAAATACGGTAACGCCTAAAAATCTTGAATTCGTTGCGTCGAATATTAATACTTTAATTCAACTTGTAGATAAATTAGGAGGAATGAGTATTCTGCCGGAATTGGCGATTGAGCAATTGGCAGAACACCAACAAGAAAAAGTAAAAAGATTCCGAAAGCCTTTTCCTTACCGAGAAATTTCGGTGATTTATTTCAAGCCGACTTATAAACAAAAAATACTGGATGAGCTGATTCTTTTCATCGCAGATTCTCTAAAATCCAAATTAAATTACAACAAAAACCCGGAAGATTTTGTCGGCATAAAACCCCAATAAGTTTTTATACTCAATTAATTTTGTGCTTTGGTAAATAGTACCTAAATTTGCAGACGATAATTCTCGAGAGGAAAAATTTGTACTGATTGCAACCTCATTAAAAAATGCTAAAACCGATATTCTCTTTTAGTTTCTTTTGCAATCCAGAATTTTTACTTCTTTTTTTAATCATAAAAAAACAAAAGAAATATGTCTTATTTATTTACCTCTGAGTCGGTTTCCGAAGGACATCCGGATAAAGTAGCTGACCAGATTTCTGATGCCTTGATCGATAACTTTCTTGCCAATGATCCGAATTCCAAGGTAGCCTGCGAAACGCTTGTTACTACAGGTCAGGTTGTTTTGGCGGGCGAAGTGAAATCTAAGGCTTATCTTGATGTTCAGGATATTGCCCGAAAAGTCATCAATAAAATCGGTTATACGAAGGGAGAATATATGTTTAATGGGGATTCTTGTGGAGTTATTTCTGCGATTCATGAACAGTCTCCGGATATTAACCAGGGAGTGGACCGAGCTCATGAAGATGACGATTTCGAAAGTAAGGCAAACAAACAGGGTGCAGGTGATCAGGGAATGATGTTTGGTTATGCGACCAACGAAACTGAAAACTATATGCCTCTGGCCTTAGACTTGGCACATACCATTTTGAAAGAGTTGGCTATTCTCCGAAGAGAGAATGATGCGGTGAAATATCTTCGTCCTGATGCAAAATCTCAGGTTACGATCGAGTATTCAGATGATCACAAACCCGTAAGAATTGATTCCATTGTGATTTCTACCCAACATGACGATTTCGGAAGCGAAGAAGCCATGTTAGCGAAAATCAGAAAAGACATGATTGAAATTTTGATCCCGAAAGTTAAAGCACAACAAAAGAGAGAGATTCAGGACTTGTTTAATGATACCATTAAATACCACATCAATCCAACAGGGAAATTTGTAATTGGTGGACCACACGGAGATACAGGTTTGACGGGAAGAAAAATCATCGTTGATACCTATGGTGGAAAAGGAGCCCACGGTGGTGGTGCATTTTCTGGAAAAGATCCATCGAAAGTTGACCGAAGTGCCGCTTACGCAGTTCGTCACATGGCGAAAAACTTAGTTGCCGCAGGAGTTGCAGATGAGATTTTGGTGCAGGTTTCTTACGCGATTGGAGTTGCAGAACCTTGCGGTCTGTATATCAATACGTATGGAACTTCAAAATTAGGCTTACACGATGGTGAAATCGCACAGAGAATTCAGAAAATATTTGATTTACGACCTTACGCCATTGAGCAAAATCTAAAGTTAAGAAATCCAATATATGAGGAAACAGCGTCTTATGGTCACATGGGAAGAGAACCTTATATCGCCGATAAAACTTTTAAAAGAGCAAATGGAGAGGATTTGGTGATGAAAGATTTAGAGTTCTTTACCTGGGAAAAACTTGATAAAGTAGACCAGATAAAGAAAGAATTTAATCTGTAAGATATTTTAATAAACTGCTTTTTCAGAAATGTTAAAGCAGTTTTTTTATCTTTATACCCAACAAAATTTTTAGTGATGAAGACCAAATATATTTTCGCCCTTATAATGATGACTTTTCTTTCTGGGATTTCCCAGGCACAGCTTACCGTGCACAAAATGGTTCATGTGGGATACGTCTATCAAAATCAAAGTTTTGCCGAACTTGGCGGGCGTTTACTGTTTCTAAACAATGACGATGTAATTTATCGTTTGGGAGTAGCCGGAATGATGGGTAATGCCAATGGAAAGTTTGCAGTCATGCCAAAAGTTCAGGGAGATATCCTGCTTAATTTCCAGCGCAACGTAGATCTTTATCACTCTTTTTATTTTTTAGCCGGTGCCGAAGCGACCACTAAATATATAGCTCCCAAAGCCGGAGTTACCTTATTTGGACTCCTGGATCTTACCGGAGGTTATGCTTTTCCCATAGATAATGAAGGTATTAACGGTAAAAAACTAAAGGGCCTAAATATTAACTTCACGCTAAATCTGCCTATTGTGCTGATACATGACTTGCTAAATTAAAATATATTTGAATTTTTCTTAATAAAATTAACATAGTATTAACTTTTTTACTACTTTAGCCATTCGAACTAAACAGTAAATTATAGATTACATAACTCTACAAGTTTTTAAATAATGGATTTTTCAAGGACCCGAATAAAAGTGGGTTTTAAATCCTTTGGTCAATTATAAAAAGAGTTATGAAGACAAATACAGATAGCTGGTTAATCTGCAAGTTCAAAAACGGCGACGAAAAAGCGCTTTCCATTCTAATAGAGCGACATCAAAAAGAAATTTTCACCTATATCTTCTACAAATTAATGGATGAAACCTTGGCAAATGACATTTTCCAGGATACATTCATGAAAATTATTGTCACCTTAAAGGAAGGTCGTTATAAAGAAGAAGGCAAATTCGTCTTGTGGGCCAAAAGAATTGCACACAACCTCATCATCGATTATTACCGCCTTAAAGCCAAGCACAATAAAGTTTCTGAAACCTCTTATGAAAATGAAGAATTTTCCATTTTCGACCTTATCTCTGTTCAGGAAGAAAATATTGAAGAGCAATTGGTTAGCAGACAAATTCAGCATGACCTGATGAGAATGCTCGATTATTTACCCGAGAATCAGCAGGAAGTAATCAAACTCCGTTTTTTTGATGGATTATCATTCAAAGAAATTGCTGAGCAAACGGAGACCAGTATTAATACCACGCTCGGAAGAGTACGATACGCACTCATTAATTTGCGAAAAATTATGGATGAACATCAAATTATTTTAACCAGATAATAATATGTAAAAACTTTCGTTTTTAGTGAAACTTTTCGCCTATGAAAAAAAATGACACTTTAAATGAAAAACTATTGAAACCAAAGAAAGAGACCATCGATTTTTTACTTACCTATTCTAAAAATCTGAATGTATTAAAATCAAAGTCTAAAATTCACATTGTTTCCAAGAACTAGTCTTAATTTACTTAAATTTGTGCTGTATGAAAATTCAGCACATTTTTTTTGACCTCGACAATACCCTTTGGGATCACCGCGGAAACGCTTATTTAACCTTAAAAGAAATTTTTAAAAGAGAAGAAGTCCGCGAAAAATACAATCTTGATTTTGAAGATTTCCACCGCGAGTATTTTACCATTAATGAACGGCTTTGGGAACAAATCCGCGATGGCGAAATTGATAAGGACTATTTAAGGCAACACCGCTTCTACGATTCTTTCCTTTTTTTCGGAATTGATGATCTTGCGTTGGCCCAAACTTTTGAAAATAATTTCCTGGACGAAATTCTTAATTTTAATGACTTGGTTCCCGGCGCTTTTCAAATTTTAGAATATCTATATGACAAAGGCTACCATATTCATATTCTTTCCAATGGATTTAAAGAAGTAACGCACCGTAAATGTGAATTGTCGGGAATTCATAATTATTTTCAAACGATTACGAGCGCTGATGAAATTAACATTCGCAAACCAAAACCGGAGATTTTTGACTACGCTTTAAAAAAAGCAAATGCTGCTCCCGAAGAGTCTATGATGATTGGTGATGACTGGATTGCAGATGTTGAAGGAGCAAAATCATTTGGTTTAGAGGTGGTGTATTTTGATGTCTTCGATGACAAATTTGAGGCTGATGGTGTAAAAGTCATCAAAAAATTAGTAGAACTCAAAGATATTTTATAAAAAAAAAGAAGCCGTCTCAATACTGAGGCGGTTTTTTCTGTGTTTAACATTTGTCAGTTTTAAAGGGTTTTACTATCTTTAAGTATTGATAATCAATTATATGAGTATTAAATTTAAAGATTATAACCAGCAACAAAATTGGTTATTCCCACCATCAATCGAGGAATTGATTCCAGAAAATCATCCCGTTCGGGTCGTTAATGGAATTATTGAACAACTGGATTTACGATTGCTCATTGAAGAGTATAGTAAAGATGGCAAACCGAGCTTTCATCCCAAGATGATGCTTAAGGTGATGGTTTACGCTTATATGGATAATACGTATTCCAGCAGGAAGATCGAAAAAGCGATGCGTGAGAATATTAATTTTATGTGGTTGTCCGCTCAACAGGTCGCAGACCATAACACCATCGCACGTTTTCGGAGCAAGAAACTCAAGACTATTTTCAAAGACATTTTCAAACAGGTCGTCCTGTTATTAGCAGAGGAAGGACTCGTTAGCTTGAAAGAAGTTTTTACCGATGGAACTAAGATAGAGTCTATTGCCGGGAGATATACCTTCGTTTGGGGCAATGCCATTAAAACCAGAAAAGAGAAGATGGCAGAACAACTTGAACAAATGTGGAACTATGCCCAAAGCATTGCTGAGGAAGAAGACAGCGATCCTACACCACCGGAGTTTAAAACCATCGATAAAGACAAAATAGAGAAGACCGCCAAGAAAATAGAAGAGATCATCAGCAAAAACCCGAAGGCATCCACCAAAGCAAAGGCAAAATTAAGATACATTCAAAAGAATTTTTCTCAGAACCTGGATAAGTACCAGGAGCAGGAAAAGGTTTTGGACGGACGTGGCAGTTATAGTAAGACCGATCCCGATGCCACATTTATGCGCATGAAAGATGATCATATGCAGAATGGTCAACTTAAACCCGCCTACAACGTGCAGGTAAGTTCTGAATCCCAGTTTGTTATTCATTATACTTTACACCAAACCACCAATGATTTAAATACGCTTAAACCACATCTCAATACTTTTGAAGAACTTTATCAGTTTTTGCCGGAAGAACTTACTGCTGATGCTGGTTACGGCAGTGAAGAAAATTATGATTTTCTGGAAGAGAAAAATATAGAAACCTTCGTAAAATACAACACCTTCGATAAGGAACAGGGTATTTTAAAATCGAAAAGAAAGAAAATCAACGAAGACTTTCACCGCGATAAACTTTATTATAACGAAGAGAACGATCAGTATATCTGTCCGATGGGGCAACCGATGAATAAAATCACCAACCGAAATCGAAAAACAAAAAGCGGTTATGCTCAGACAAGTTCACTGTACCAGGCTCAAAACTGCACCGGTTGTCCGCTGCGAGGGGCTTGCCATAAAGCCCAGGGAAACAGAATAATAGAACGCAACCAAAATTTAGAACGGCATAAGGAGAGAGTTCGGGAAAACATCTTGAGTGAAATCGGAGAAATAAAACGCAAACAACGCACGGCGGATGTAGAACCCGTCTTTGCACATATCAAATCCAATCGGAACTTCAAGCGTTTTACACACAAAGGAATAGAAAAAGTGGAATTAGAGTTCGGATTACACGCTTTAGCACACAATCTAAGAAAAAAGAGTGCTTAAGTAAGAGCACATTTTTATCCTAATGTGCAAAAATCACAAATAATCAAAATTTAACGCTTTACAAAAGAAAATAAAAAAACCGCCTCAAATTTTATTTTGAGACGGCTTCCTTTTGTCCTAGTTTAGAAAATTATACGCCCAAGCTTTCTCGTACGCGTTTTAATGTTTCCTGTGCAATCGCTCTAGTTTTCTCCGCGCCTTGCAGTAGTTTTTCTTCCAGTTCCGGAAGATTGTTCATGTAATAAGTAAACAGTTCTCTTTCCTTCGCAAATCGGGTCAGAATTAAATTAAGCAACTCTGTTTTCGCATGTCCGTAACCAAAGTTTCCGGCGAGATATTTTTGTCTTAAAATATCAGTTTCTTCCGGTGTGGCAATGAGTTCGTAAAGTGCAAAAACTTTATCGGTTTCCGGATCTTTTGGATCTTCCAGAGATTTAGAATCCGTTTCAATTCCCATCACCTGCTTTTTCAATTCCTTTTCCGGTAAGAAAATATTAATGATGTTTCCTCTTGATTTCGACATTTTATTTCCGTCGGTTCCCGGAACATATTTTGTGTCTTCCTGTAATTCAGCTTGTGGCAACACGAAAACTTCTCCCATTTGGTGGTTGAATCTCGCGCCCATGTCCCGCGCCATTTCCAAGTGCTGTAACTGATCTTTTCCTACAGGAACTACTTCTGCATTATATAAAAGAATATCTGCCGCCATTAAAACAGGATAAGTAAATAAACCGGCGTTTACATCATCTAAGCGGTCAGCTTTATCTTTAAAAGAATGAGCCAGGGTTAATCTTTGGTAAGGAAAAAAGCAGGATAAATACCAGGAAAGTTCACAAACCTCCGCGATATCACTTTGTCTGTAGAAAAATGTTTTCTCCGTGTCTAAGCCGCACGCAAGCCAGGCAGCAGCGATTTCGTACGTGTTTTGCTTTAGTTCTTCTGCATTTTTAATCTGCGTTAAAGAGTGCAGATTCGCGATAAACAAAAACGATTCGTTGTCTGGTTTTTTCGAAAGTTCGATGGCGGGAATAATTGCTCCCAATAAATTTCCAAGGTGTGGAGTACCTGTAGCCTGGATTCCGGTAAGTATTCTGGACATTTTTTTGTTGTATTAAAAAACAAAAATACAAAAGAAATACCGCGCGACAAACCTAAACAAGTGACTTTAACCGATCTTTATCGGTTTGAGTAATGGTTTCAATGATATTTTTTTGACGAGGGCTGGTTTTTTTTAATCAACTGGTTTTTGAACAGCAACAATGCAGGCCCCAGAGTTGCCGCAATAACAATCCGTTATAAATTCTAGATTTTCGCTCAATTTCATTATTGATTTCCTGGGATTCTAAATTTTGAGTATTCAGATATCGATTTAAAGATTTCCATTCATTCTGCTCCAATGTTTTCTGAACATATTTTTTCATGAATATCCAGCACCAAGAGAATATTTTTTAATTTGATAATTGGTCACTATTTAAAGAATGACCACTTTACTACCACCAAATTTAGGATCCACACCGAAAAATAAATCCCAGAATACTTTGACTCTTGCCAAATATTCCCGCAGATTGGTTGTAAGACCGGCCTTTTTATCCACATCTTTTGCATTATATCCGTAAGCGGTAATGCCTTTTTTCTGAGCCAGAAAGACAGCTCTTTCATTATGGAAACGTTGCGAAATAATGATATACGATTTCTGTCCGAAAATTTCTTTTGCCCGAACCACAGAGTCTAAAGTGCGCAATCCCGCAAAATCCAGAAATATTTTAGATTTTGGAATTCCTCTTTCGACCAATTCAGTTTGCATATCTTCAGGTTCATTATAATCTTTCGTAGAATTATCGCCACTCACGATGATGTAAGTGATTTTGCCGGATTTATACAATTCTTCTGCGGCATCCATTCGATAATAGAAGTAAGGATTCTTTCCGCCATTTTTCAGGGTTTTCGACGTTCCCAAAACCAAACCCACTTTTTCACTGGGAAGTTTTGAGATATTTTCAGTCACGTAATCTTCGGTATTATATTCAATGGTATGATTTGCCCACACAATAAAAATAAATCCTAACGCAAGAAGCACCAGGACTATTTTGAGGGTATTTTTAAAAAATCTCATTCTTCTACTTAAAAATCAAAGCCATTAGGAAAAGCTTTCTTCCGAAAAATAATCAATAAAGCTGCACCAACTGTAATTGCAGAATCGGCAACATTAAAAATATATTTAAAAAATTCAATATGCTTTCCGCCAATGATGGGCCAGCTCGCCGGAACATTCCAGTCGACTAAAGGGAAATGTAGCATATCAACCACACAACCTTTCATAAAAGTAGAGTAGCCTTCCCCAAAAGGCACGACTTTCGAAATGCCGCCATATTCAATCCATCTGCCGATGCTTTCGTCATAAACAGTACCGCTGTCGAAAAGCATTCCGTAAAACATTCCGTCAATTAAGTTTCCTATGGCGCCGGCAAAGATAATGGTCATGGGCACGATCAAATAGTTGCTTGCGCCTTCTTTCAGCCATTTATTGAAGAGGTAAACCATTCCGCCCACCAAAAACACACGAATGATTACCAACGCATATTTACCGAGTAATCCGCCAAAATGAAAACCATAGGCCATTCCTGGATTTTCTACAAAGGTGAGTTTAAAACCTGGAAAAACAGAAACGCTCTCACCAAGATTAAAATGAGTTTTTATGTAAAATTTCGAAACCTGATCAATTAACAGAACGATAAGAGTGATTAGAGCTATCTTTTTCATTATAAGTCGTTCTTTGGTTTGTCTTTATAGGTTCTTGCAGGTTTATCTGCTCTTTTGGTTGTGCTTTTGGGTTCAGGTTTTGGAGCAGTATTATGATTTCGGGTATGAAATTTTTCATATCTAATGCCCATGTCTTTCATCACACTTTTCAGCGCATTGAGTTCCATTTGGTTTTTCGGATGTACAATAAGGGATTCCATTTTCTAATTTGTTTTTTTTGAGAGTTCATCAAGCCGTTGTTTATCTTTTGGCGACAGATCACTCAAGCCGTTTTTTCCTATTTTACTCAAGAGTTCATCAATTTCGTTTTGTCTTTCTTTTCTTTCTGCATTAAAACGATCATCAATGGTGTAATATTTCTCTTTATTCGGAATAAATTTTTCCTTCAGGTTTTTTCGAAAAAAGTAGATGAATATTACCGCTACTGCAAGTAAAATAAGCAAGGTGTTCATGAGTTTAAAAGATAAATGTACAAAGTATTCTGTATAGAAATCTACAGGCTACTTTGTACATTATTGAAGTAAACGATTATTTTAGCGTTGCATGTTTTTCGCTTCAATGCTTAAAGTTGCGTGAGGAACTGCCATTAATCTTTCTTTCGGAATTAATTTTCCCGTAACTCTGCAAATCCCGTAGGTTTTGTTTTCAATACGAACCAAGGCGTTCTTTAAATCACGCACAAATTTTTCCTGTCTTCCTGCGAGAATCGAGTTTTGCTCTTTGCTTAAGGTTTCAGCACCTTCTTCAAATGCTTTAAATGTTGGCGAAGTATCATCAGTTCCATTATTTTGATCATTGATGAAACTTTCTCTAATTAACATTAAATCTTTTTCAGCTTTCTCTATTTTTCCCTGAATAACTTCTTTAAATTGCTGCAGGTCAGCATCGCTGTACCTTTGTCTGTCTTCTCCCATAATTGTATTTTTTTAATTAATTTGTAGATTCTCGAATCTTATCAAATTATCATTGTTTTTGTACTTCTACTTTAAATTTAACATCATCAATCTCTATTTCGTCAAAATTTGAGAGTGAATTTACAATTTCTATTCTATCTGACAATACTTCTTCAGAAATATATGCCTCATTATTCATAATTTCCTTCTCAAATGGATTTTCTTCTTCCAAACGTATTGTAATTCTGTCGGTTAAGTCGAATTCTTTATCCTTTCTTAAATTCTGAACGCGATTGATGAATTCTCTGGAAATTCCTTCTGCTTTCAGTTCATCCGTTAATGTTAGATCCAAAGCTACCGTTAATTTTCCTTCGCTCGTTACCGTCCAGCCTGGAATATCTTTTGTTAAAATTTCAACATCATCCAGGGAAATTTCGTAACCCTGAATTTCCATTTTCCCTTCTTTTTCTAAAGTTGAAATCTGTTCGGCTGTGAAATTGGTGATTTCTCCCGCAACGGTTTTCATATCTTTTCCAAGTCGTGCTCCTAAAGTTTTAAAGTTTGGCTTGATGTGTTTTACAATTAAATCAGCCGCTTCATCAGCATTAATGAGTTGCAGTTCTTTTACATTCACTTCCTGTTTTACCAAATCTGAAACTGCTAAAATTTGCGCTTCTGTTTTTTTGTCCAAAACTGGGATCATCACTTTCTGAAGTGGTTGTCTTACTTTGATGTTTTCTTTCTTTCTTAATGAAAATACCATCGACGTAATTTGCTGAGCCAAATGTGTTTTCTCCACTAAATCCTGATCGATCAAACTTTCCTGAGCTTTCGGGAAATCAGATAAGTGAACTGATTCTGCACCATCTTTTCCGGTAATTTTGTTTAAATTCTGATACAATTGATCCATGAAAAATGGAGCAACTGGAGCGGCAATTTTCGCTACCGTTTCTAAGCAAGTATATAAAGTTTGGTAAGCAGAAATTTTGTCTTCAGAATAATCGCCTTTCCAGAATCTTCTACGGCAAAGTCTTACGTACCAGTTGCTTAAGTTATCATTAACAAAATTATTAATGGCTCTCGCAACTTTCGTTGGTTCGTAATCTTCGTAGAAAGAAGTAACGTCTTTTACCAATAAATTCAGTTCTGATAAAATCCATCGGTCAATTTCCGGACGGTTTTCTACGTCTTTTTCAGCGTAAGTAAATCCGTCAACATTCGCATATAAAGCAAAGAATGAATACGTGTTGTAAAGAGTTCCGAAGAATTTACGACGAACTTCATCAATTCCTTCCAAATCGAACTTTAGGTTTTCCCAAGGATTCGCATTAGAAATCATATACCAACGCGTTGCATCGGGACCGTATTTTTCTAAAGTCGTAAATGGATCAACCGCATTTCCTAAACGTTTCGACATTTTCTGTCCGTTTTTGTCCAGAACCAAACCGTTCGATATTACATTTTTATACGCTACAGAATCGAAAACCGATGTTGCGATGGCGTGCAAAGTATAAAACCATCCGCGTGTTTGATCAACTCCTTCCGCAATGAAATCTGCTGGGAAGGCTTTATTCGAATCAATCATTTCCTTGTTTTCAAAAGGATAATGAAGTTGCGCATAAGGCATTGAACCTGAGTCAAACCAAACATCGATCAAATCAGATTCGCGTTTCATTGGTTTTCCTGAAGCTGAAACTAAGATTATTTTATCAACAATATTTTTATGCAAATCGATGTTCGCATAATTTTCTTTCGACATATTTCCAACCTCGAAAGCCGCAAAAGGATTTTCAGTCATGAATCCAGCCTCAATTGATTTCTGGATTTCAGTCATTAATTCTTCAACAGATCCGATGATGATTTCTTCTTTTAAATCTTCCGTACGCCATATTGGCAAAGGAATTCCCCAATATCTTGAACGGGAAAGATTCCAGTCATTTACGTTAACGAGCCAGTTTGCAAAACGCCCTTCACCGGTTGATTTCGGTTTCCAGTTAATGTTTTCATTTAATGCTACCAAACGGTCTTTAACCGCCGTCATTTTCACAAACCAAGAATCCAAAGGATAATATAAAACCGGTTTGTCAGTTCTCCAACAATGTGGATAACTGTGAACGTATTTTTCTACTTTAAAGGCTTTATTTTCAGTCTTTAAAAGAATTGCCAGTTCTACATCCCAAGATTTTTCAGGCGCAGTTCCGTTATCATAATATTCGTTTTTAATGAATTTCTCTGCAAATAATTGCGGTGTATTTCCACCTTTTAGAAAACGCCCTTGCAAGTCAACCAAAGGAACAAGATTATCGTTCGCATCTTTGATCAACATTGGTGGAATATCGTTATCTTTGGCAACTCGCGAATCGTCTGCACCAAAAGTTGGCGCGATATGTACGATTCCTGTTCCATCTTCTGTAGTTACAAAATCTCCGATAATTACGCGGAATGCTTTGTCTGCATTTTCTGCAGGTAAAAACCACGGAATCAATTGTTCATATTCTGTTCCGGCTAATTTTTCACCGGTAAATTCCATTAAAACTTGATAAGGAATTGTTTTATTTTCTGAACTGTAATTTTTAAAATCTTCGTCTGTTCCTTCAAAATATTTTTTACCGAAATTCTTTTGTACAAGTACACTTGCTAAAATAATATGGATCGGTTCAAAAGTATATTGGTTAAAGGTTTTCACCAATACATATTCAATATCACGTCCGACTGCTAAAGCGGTGTTTGAGGGTAAAGTCCATGGAGTAGTCGTCCAAGCAAGAAAATACACATTTGCTTTCGGTTTCTCAGCCTCGAATTCTTCCCAATGCAATGCACCACCACAAGAGGCTCCAGCGATTTCGGAACTGTCAATGTTTGATTCCGGATAAGCGATCGCGGATAATTTTTTCCGGGTTTCGCTTGCGTTTTCTGGGGCGCGTTTCAATTTAAATTGCGCAACTACAGTTGTGTCAGAAACATCACGATATGTTCCCGGCTGATTCAATTCATGAGAAGATAAACCAGTTCCTGCTGCCGGAGAATACGGTTGAATCGTGTAACCTTTATACATTAAATCTTTGTTGTAAAGTTGCTTCAAAAGCCACCAAACAGTTTCCATGTATTTTGGTTCGTACGTGATATACGGATCTTCTAAATCTACCCAATATCCGATTTTTTCGGTCAGATCATTCCACACATCGGTGTAGCGCATTACCGCATTACGGCAGGCTTGATTGTAATCTTCAACAGAAATTGTTTTACCAATATCTTCTTTAGTAATCCCTAATTCTTTTTCTACGCCTAATTCGATAGGTAAACCATGCGTATCCCAACCTGCTTTACGAAAGACCTGTTTTCCGTTTTGAGTTTGGTAGCGACAGAAAATATCTTTCAACGCTCTTGCCATCACATGGTGAATTCCGGGCATTCCGTTGGCAGAAGGCGGACCTTCATAAAAAACGTATTCCGGCTTTCCTTCGCGGATCTCGACGGATTTTTTAAAAGTCTGATTCTTTTCCCAATACTGGGTAATGTTCTCGGCAACGGCTGTTAAATCGAGATTTTTATATTCGGTAAACTTCTTCATTTTCAATAAGTTCAATAAGAATTATCCTACTTAATTAAGTTTGCGAATATAATGAATTTAGTGGAATTTATCAATATCCAAAAGCTTAAATCTTAAGGAGCGGGAATTTGCAAAACCACCATCGTTCCACAAGAGTGGTTATTTTCTTCCAGGTCGTGATAAACAATAGAATAAGAATCTGAACCGAAATAATTTTTGAGCATCTCATCAGCGATTTTTGTACCCAATGATTTTCCGAACTTCTTCGTTTTATTTTGATTTTTTTCCGATTCCCGCCGACCAATGCCGTTATCCTTTATTTTAATGAAAATAGAATTCTTTTCCTGCGAAACTTTTAAATCAATTTTTTTGGTGTCAGATGTTGCAATGCCGTGAATAATAGCATTTTCAATGTAAGGTTGCAAAACCATGGGTGGTAATTTTATTTTATGTTCATCCACTTCAGGCGAGACTTCAATCGTAAAATCCATTTCATTATTAAAACGTAAGTTTTCAATGTCAACATAAACCTGAATGGTCTGAAGTTCTTCTTCCAGTGTAAATTCCTTCATCCTAGAAGCAGTAAGGATGGTTCTGATTAATTTTGAAAATTTCGTGAGGTAATTTACAGCGAGCGCAGCGTCATTTTTTTCGATATAATATTTTATAGAATTGAGGGCATTAAAAATAAAATGAGGGTTCATCTGCGTTTGAAGTATCGAAAGCTTAAGTTCAGATATATCCTGTAAATATTTTATTTTTTCATTTTCAGTTGAAAGCCTTCTTTCGTTTTCAAGATTTACACGGTCTTTTAAAATTTCACTCTTTTTAAGTTCTTCAATTAAATTTTTATCGGAGGACAATTTTTCGATATAAATGTTTCTTTGCCTGTGACCTAACGCGAAAGAAAAGGCCAGATTTTCAATAAAAAGTCCAATAAAATAGATGAAATCTCCGGTTTTTTTAGTCAAATTTAAAAAGGGTAATTCCCGAATCTGATGTTCGCCGATGATAGAGCAAAGGAATAAAATAACCCCTCCGAAAATGATGTAATATTTAAGATTATTTTTAATAAGCATCAAAATATAAAAAGAAATGAGGGTTTGAACCGTGATTAAAAATGTATAAGCTCTGTTAAACCAATTAAAATATTCATCGCCAAAGCCCCCCTTTAAGAGAAGAAATGTAAGGGTAGCAACCACCATATAAGCAAAAACGGGAAGGACAATGATTCGGTACCATACAATGTTTTTCTTTTTTACATTTAAAAAATGCGCAAAAAAGAGAAAGTACAAACTGTTGCAAATAATCGTGAAAAATTGCTTTGACCTGAAATCCAATCCGTAGTATTGAGATAAATTGAGAAGAAAACCACTGTCAACTACGGGAATGTAAGCTAAAAAGCAAAAAAAAGTATAAAAACTATAGAGTAAATAAGATTTGTCGCGATTCTGGAAAAACATCACCAGATGAAACGCAGAGAGCAAAAATAATCCTCCCAAAACGGCATATAAAATACTGTTGTAGGTATCACGTTCGATAATGAAACTTAAAATATCGGACATTGAGTAGTTTTACGAAATATCTTTTATAAAACTACAGTTTTTAAATGTAAATTCTGAAGTAAAAATAGATTTATTCTATTTCTTTTAAGACTTAAATTTTTCTAAAATAAAGTAGGATAAAAATCCCATCGTGACTGAACAGGTAATTGAAAGGATAAAACTTCCAATAATATATTGCGTAAGGTTGGCTTTTATAAATTCGAAATCGAAACTCTGATTTTCTAAAGAAGTGGTATGACTTACAAATGGAGCACCCACCATCATCGATAGAAATATAATTAAAGGAATCAAGGGCGGAAACGTAATCTGGGAAGCCATGAAAGTCAGTACCTTATTCATTTTGAAATAAACCGCCAGTGTAATTGCCAAAAAAGAATGGAAACCCCAAAAGGGCGAAAGGCCAATGAAAATTCCCAGGGCGATCGATTTTGCTTTCAGTTCATTATTACCATCACTCTCTAAAATATTTTCTTTCAGAAATCTCTTCAAACCTTTTCTCCTGAAATAGCGGTAGAAAACTTTTTGGCTCTGGATCGTATTTAAAATGAATTTTTTCAGAAGAAGATGAAACGTTTTAGCAAATGTAAGTGTTTTTTTTGTCTGCTAAAAAAAGGTACAGAATGCCCTTTTATTAGGTGGTAAAAATTGTCATTAAAAAAAAACTTCTACTTTTGCACAAAATTCCGAGGATGTCAAAAAATTTAGTGATTGTAGAATCACCGGCTAAAGCCAAAACGATTCAAAAATATTTGGGAAAAGATTTCGACGTGAAATCAAGTTTCGGACACATCCGCGATTTGCCCAAGAAAGGCATGGGGATAGACTTGAATACGTTCACGCCGGAGTACGAAGTTTCTGTAGATAAAAAGAAAATTGTGACCGAATTAAAGGCTGCTGTAAAAAAAGTAGAAATGGTTTGGTTGGCTTCCGATGAGGATCGTGAGGGTGAAGCAATTGCCTGGCATTTGGCGCAGGAACTGAAACTTAAAGATGAAAATTCTAAAAGAATCGTTTTCCATGAAATTACTAAGAATGCTATTTTAAAAGCGATAGAAAATCCGAGAACCATTGATCAGAATTTGGTCAACGCACAACAGGCGCGAAGAATTCTGGATCGAATTGTAGGTTTCGAAATGTCACCGGTTCTTTGGAAAAAAGTAAAAGTGGGATTGTCTGCCGGCCGCGTGCAGTCTGTTGCCGTTAGATTAGTCGTAGAAAGAGAATTGGAAATTAGAAATTTCAACTCAAAATCAACTTTTAAATTAGAAGGTGTTTTCATTAATAATGATCACCACGAAATAGCAGCGAAACTCAAAAAAGATTTTCCGAAAGAAAAAGAAGCAGAGGAGTTCTTAACCCAATGCAAAGGCGCCGATTTCAAAGTGCTGAACGTAGAAACTAAGCCGGGAACGCGTACTGCTTCGGCACCTTTTACAACTTCTACTTTGCAACAGGAAGCCAGTAATCGCTTAGGATATGGCGTGACAGGAACCATGCGTGCCGCCCAGCGGTTGTACGAAGAAGGTTATATCACCTATATGAGAACCGACTCCGTAAATCTTTCTCAGGATGCCATTAATGGAGCAAAAGCGCAAATTATTTCAGAATATGGGGAGGAATATTCTAACCCAAGAAATTATAAAACAAAATCTGCTTCTGCTCAAGAAGCTCACGAGGCGATTCGCCCTACAGATTTTTCGGTGAAAAGTATTGGAGATGTACAACTGAATAAATTATATCAATTAATTTATAAAAGAACTTTGGCTTCCCAAATGTCGAATGCGAAAATTGAAAAAACCGTCATCGAAATAGGAAATGAAAAGCTTCCCCACCATTTTGAAGCGCAAGGCGAAGTGATCGTTTTTGATGGTTTCCTGAAAGCTTACGGAATTGTAAAAGCCGAAGATGACGATGAAGAAAACAATGAAAAATTGTTGCCGAAAGTGAAGGTTGGCGAAGCGCTGGATTATAAAAAAATTGAAGCAACAGAAAAATTCTCACGACCACCTGCACGATATACTGAAGCAGGATTGGTGAAGAAATTAGAAGAGTTGGGAATTGGTAGACCGTCAACTTACGCGCCTACGATTCAAACGATTCAGAATCGCGAGTATGTTGATAAAAGAGAAATAATTCCGCAGGAACGTGAAATCATGAAAATGACTTTGGGTAAATCGGATTTGAAAAAAGAAGTGCTGACCGAGAAATTTGGCGGTGATAAAAATAAGTTTGTGCCGACCGATATTGGGGAGGTAGTAAATGAATTCTTAACTGAAAATTTTGCCGAAATTTTGGATTATGGTTTTACGGCGAAAGTAGAGCAGGATTTTGACCATATTGCAAATGGAGATGAAAATTGGAAAGAAGTATTGCAAGGTTTCTATAAGGATTTTCACCCAAGAATTGAAGATGTAGAAGAAAATGCAGATCGTGCAACAGGTGAACGAATTTTAGGCGTAGATCCGAAAACCGGAAAAAATGTTCTGACCAGGATTGGCAGATTTGGACCGATGGTGCAGATTGGGGAACAGGATGATGAAGAGAAACCGGTTTTTGCCAGTTTAATGGCGTCCCAAAATATTGCGACCATTACTTTGGAAGAAGCATTGGAATTGTTTAAAATTCCGTTTGATTTAGAAAATTTCGAAGGTCAAACCGTGACGATCGGTGTTGGTAGATTTGGTCCTTATGTGAAATGGGGCGAAACATTCATCAGTATTCCGAGAGGCGAAGATCCGCTTTCGATCACGCAGGAAAGAGCGGAAGAAATCATTAAGGAAAAGAAAATTGCAGATGCACCAATTGCCAGTTTTAAAGGCGAACCGGTAACAAAAGGAACGGGTAGATTCGGACCTTTTATTAAATATCAGTCCATCTTTATTAATGTTCCAAAAAAATATGATTTTGAAAATCTTTCTCAAAGTGATATCAATGAATTGATTGAAGCCAAATTAGAAAAAGAAGCCAACCGATATATTCAGCAGTGGCCGGAAGAAAAAATTTCTATCGAAAATGCAAGATGGGGACCTATCGTAAAACATGGAAAAAACATCTTTAAAATTCCGAAGACTTCCAAAGATGAAAAATTTACTGCTGAAGAATTAGCAGACGTATCTTTGGATGAGGTGAAAAAATGGATTACAGCACAGGATAAAAACGCCTTTAAGGAAAAGCCTAAGAAGAAAGTCGTGGCAAAGAAACCGGCGGCAAAAAAAGCACCGGCAAAAAAGGCAGCTCCGAAAAAGAAATAAAATTTTTTTTCTGTAAAAATTGAATCTTCAAATACGAAAGTATTTGAAGATTTTTTTTGAACTAAAGTTTATTTTGGTTTTGGATGGTGTTTTTGGGAGTTTTAAATTTCATTTTTCGAGCACTTTTTACAGAAAATAAAGACTTCATTTTTTAAACAGAAATATAAATTGCGGTAATTTTTTATACTCAAGAAATTTGTAATTCGGACCATATGGTCTTTGTTGGTAAACTTTTGGAAGAAGTATGTAATTTTTTGATTATCAACTATAATTTAAACACTTACATTTTTTCAACTTTTTTATTAGTTCCTCTTTTTTGTTTAAGTTAAATTTTTATATTTGAGCCCACATAAATGAAAAAAAATTACCAGACAATTGATTTAGAGTAAAAAAAACACACAAAAGATGTTAAAAGGTTTGCAAAAATAAATTTGTAATATTTTTTTAACTATGAGAAGGATTCAACTGTTCGTATTATGTTTTTTCACCCAATTTTTCTTTGCGCAGACTACCAGTTCTGCAAAAGCACCCAACAGCTATATTTATGACATAGGCCTCGCGCAGACCCACAATTATGGTGGTATTGAAATTCCCGTGAAGAAGGCGTATGACATGTGGTCAGAGTACGAATACCTTAAAAGTGATACAAAAGCAACGCCCATTCCTGCCGGAGTTCAAAGTGCTTCTTTGTATTGGGAAGATGTGCCGGGTCTTGTTCAGAAAGTGGAGATTCTTTCAGCGAGCCAACCTTCTTTAGCAAAGATTAAAGTTTCCATTAACAATGCTAAAGGAAAAGGGAATGCTGTTGTTGCATTTAAAGTTGATGGGACCATTTATTGGAGCTGGCATATTTGGGTAACCGATAATCCTGAGAACGGCGTAAACTATACGCAGGGTTTTGAAACGGACATCAATGGTAATCCTATTTCTGTGCAGTATATGGACCGTAATTTGGGTGCAGTAAGCAATAGTTTTTTAGATGATAACTGGCAAAAAAGTGGCGGACTTATGTATCAGTGGGGTAGAAAAGATCCTTTTCCGCCGTTGCTTTACAAAGATGCTAATTTTTATGAAATTTCGGGGGAAGTTGGTGTGCTGAAACACAAACAGGTTGACCCTGTGAATACCATTCCAGTGCAAATAAGACCTTTTGCAGAAATTAAAAAGAATATGCAGTATGCCGTTCAGCATCCTATCACTTATCTCGTGAATACGGAGAACAACGGAAATTGGTTTTCGATTAACCGCTATAAAGTGGTGGCGCCAAGTCCCGACTACAAAACCTGGGATTTGTGGTCAGATAATGCAAAAGGAGGCAACAGCAATGCCAGCAGTTCCAACACCGCGTTAAAAAACGAAAGCCGGTCCTACGAATTGAAATCTGAGTTAGACCCTTGTCCAAACGGATGGCGAGTTCCATCTTATTACGGACGCGAAACCATGAATAACAATCTCTCCTTTTTTGGTCGGAAGAACAGCGGTGTGAATGACGACATCAATCCTGATAACAATCAGCTGTCCCCAAATGTTGTGAGTAATACTTTAAACGGAATTAAAGTGTATCCAGGATTAGGAATGGATTTTACAAATGCACAAAACGGCGCCCGAAACATTGGCATTATCCCGGTCTCTGGAGGTTATGTGTACTATCCAAATTCTGCAGTACCTCAAGCGCCGGTTGGTGTTCTTTTTCAGGATGATGGCGCTAACGGTGCGGTATGGAGCGCAACTTTTGCCTATGATGGTGCCCGTGTTTTTTCCATGATTTCCGATCCTTACCGAACAAATACCGCCGTGGGTTTACACGCTATTTACAATAATCAAACGCATCCTTCAAGATCCGGAAATGCAGTTCGATGTATGAAAGATCCCAATATGGCTTTGATTGGTGATTTTGCTACGGCTTACTTCGCTTCTCAAAAAGAAGATTACCGCGTAGGTCTGGAAAATCCGAATTCCTATATTGTAACGGACGAAACCACGATTGAGATTCCGGTCAGCAAGGCATTCTCTGTTTATAACCAGCTGCTTTCTGATCATGAAAATTTACCTGCCGATGATTTACAGGCAAAAATAATGTGGACTTCAAATCCTGATCTTTTAACAAAAATGGCAATACAGTATGACCAAACCGATGTTCGGAATTCTGTGATTGTCATGTCATTTAAAGAGGGAGAAAAAGGGAATGCGGTAATTTCACTGCACAATGGTGATGTAGACACCCCTGCTTACTGGAGTTGGCACGTTTGGGTAACCGGTGAAGACCCCACGTTAAATACGGTGACGTATACAACAGAGCAGCCGATAGAAGTTCAATATAATTTCGTGAATCCAACAAAAAGTAAAATGCCACCGCTGACAACTGTTTTTATGGATCGCAATTTAGGCGCTTTAAGCAGTGACATTGATTCGGGTTTGGCAAATGGACTGCACTATCAGTGGGGAAGAAAAGATCCTATGCCGACATTTGTCAATAACAGTTCTGTCTATGTACTTGCCACAAATACTTTTATACCAAGTCACGAGGCAAATTATAAAGATTTAGGAAAAAACATTAATGGGAAAGATGCACCAAATTTTGATTTTAGATTTAATGAAATTGGGCCCGAAGATTTTCTTTACGGTTATACCAAAGGTTATCAGCAATATGGATCTAAAAATACAGTAGAACATCTTAAGATAACAGAAAATTTGAAATATTCTGTACAACACCCGATGACTTTTCTTTATCAACCAAAAACGGGCGCCGTTTACAATGGAGGAAACCATTATAGCAATGATCTCAGCCTCGTGCGCGACTGGGTTGATGATCGCCGCGCACAAGCAGATAATCGGTGGGGTCATGCCGACAAAAAATCGCCTTTTGATCCTTGTCCGGAGGGCTGGAGAGTTCCAGATGTATCTTTTACCAATTTATACACGGGTTCTAAAGGAAATTCTCCTTGGTACAATGGGTATAAAAATGATGCCTACGGAAAGCCGGGAGTTATTCAGGATCAGTGGCACAACATCACTACTTTTTACAACGGTCAGGTGGCTGGCGATAAAGGCTGGAAATTTGAAAATACCATTTTTCCTATCGGGAATTTTCCAAAAGATGGAATAAGAGGAGAAGTGGGAGAAAATGAAATGTCGTACGACCGCTCCGGCGTTTGGACAGCCTCTATGGCAGATTTACATACGGGTTATGCTTTGGCGATGCAGTTTCAGGGAAATCAAATGCAGACAGGAACTGGAGTTTATCCACAAGCGGGAATGTCTGTACGATGTGCAAAAGATGATAAACGATTATTGGGAACGGAAAGAAAACAAAATCCAAAACCGATTAAAGTTCCGAAAAAAGCAGAAATTTCAGTGTCCGAAAATAAGGGAATTCAACTTTATCCAAATCCTGTGATAGAAGAATTTAAAATCACAACAAGTGATGCTGAATCTGTTGAAATTTATGATATGAGTGGGAAGTTGGTTTTAAAAACAACCCTGAAAGCAGGAGCGGTTAATGCAAGCCGATTAAATGCCGGACTATACTTAGTCAAAATTTCAATGAAAGACCGATCAGTAGTCACCAAGAAAATAATCAAACAATAAAAAGTATATTTCGTTTTTAAATGAAAAGCATCGCCTTTGGTGATGCTTTTTTTTTACTTTTGTGAAAACTCCAGAAAAGAAAATTATGAATCTTGAAGATATCCTGATCGCACCACGCGAAATAAAAACCGAAAAATGGCAACTTGGCAATATCATAAGTGCTGAAATTCCTGAAAATGGGATCGTACTTTTATTCAGCTCTGATTATCGTGGATTAAAAAATGGTCAGGTAGAGTTGGTTGATTTTAGAAAAGTAAGAAAAGAACTGTATCACCTTTCAAAGCTGGATTTCGAAGTTCCTATTTGTGATCTTGGCGATTTAATTTCAGGGAAAACCTCGCAAGATACCCAGTATATTTTGCAGGAAGTTCTTTCTATGTGCCACTATAAGAATACAATACCCGTGGTGATTGGTGGGAGTAATGATTTGGCGTTCGCTTTATTTTCAGCCTTGAATTTTCATCATAAAAACATTAATTATACCCAGATTTCAAACTTAATTACCCTTGCAAATGAAGAGGAAGAAATTAACGAGAAGAATTTTCTTTCTAAAATATTAAGTTCAAAAACCTTTACACTTAAAAATTACCACCACCTTGGTTATCAAAAGCATTTAAATGAAATGGATTCTGTAAAACTCATGCGTGAGGTTGAATTTGAAGTGATCCGTTTGGCCGAAATGATGAACAGTACGGAGAAAACAGAACCTTTTTTCCGCCGTGCAGATTTAGTAACTCTGAATTGTGATTCGATCGAAAGCAGAGGTGATGGGTTTTCTGTAAATCCACAAGTGAATGGTCTAAACCGACGGGAAATTTGTGCATATATGAAAGAAATCGGGTTAAGTCAGCAATTGAAATCGGTCGGGATTTTTAATTTTAATGCATTAACAGAAGATTTTCTAAACCACCAGTTACTGGCGCAAATGATCTGGCATCTGATCGAAGGCATCAATATTCAAAAATCTCACCCAACTGAAAGACAATACGAAACATTCTGGCTCATGATTGATGACCATAAATATGCTTTTCAACGCGAAACTTTTAGTGATCTCTGGTATTTTGGGGACGCAGAAAATGAGGCTGATCTTATTCCGTGTTCGCTTTCTGATTATGAAGCCGCTAAAAGAGGGTGCATCAGCCCGCGACTCTTGAAGCAATGATGATGTGTTTGGGAATTTTTTAACTCTAATTAAAATAACTATTTTTGCGCCTTAAACACAATGATGAAAAGCGCGGTAGCTAAAATTTTCAATTCTCCATTTCTGCTCATTCTCCTGACGGTCATCGTGAAGATTCCGATGTTTTTTACGAAAAATATTCAGGAAGATTCATTTATTACCTGGCGTGTGGCCAGAAATTTTATGAATTATGGAGTGATTGGTTTTAATGGAAGTGAAAGAATTTCCGCATCCACTACCCATCTTTATGTTTTTATCACCGCTTTTTTTGAGCTCATTTTCGGGGAACATTTTATTTTTCCCCTTTTAACCTTTAGCGGAATTTTATTTGCGGTCGGTTCCTATTGGTTCGCTAAAATATTATTTCCTGCTGACGTTTTTAAACGGGGAATATTTGTTCTTCTGCTCAATATCACCCCGCCGGCTTTAGCCGCTTCCTGTCTGGGAATGGAATATGGAATTCTATTCTTTCTATACAGTGGGTTGATCTATTTTGGACTGTATAAAAGCAAAAATTGGGCGTACTTCATCTTTCCTGTCCTTCTGCTTTGGACCCGAGTTGACACTGTAATTTTTCTGGGGATTTTCTTCTTAGCAGATGTTTATCTGCGCAGAAAAATGAATTTCATTTATATATTAGGCGGAGTAATCGGCGTGGTTTCCGTGGTGGGATTTAATTACCTCTATTTCGGAGAAATCGTAAATCATACCATTACAGCGAAAAAAATCGCGTATAAAAATCTTATCCAAAATAACAGCCTCGAATTTATGCTTTATCAATGGGCCTATTATGGTGGATTGATTAAAAAGTATAGTGTTTATACGTTTGTGCTTTTTGTGCTATTTCTATTTTTTCTGGCGTATGCCCTTTTTAAAATTCTTAAGAACGAGAATAAAGAAAAATCGACCGTGAAAGTGATCCTGGTTTTAATCGTGACTTTTGCACTGGCCAAAATAACCATTTTTTCTATTTTTAAAGCGTACTTTGATTGGTATTATTGGCTTCCGCGGGTTTTCCTCTTTGTGGTCATTCTGTATTATTTCTTAGAAATTCATGCTTGGAAGAAAAAAACAATGTTTAGTGGAGTTTGCCTTTTATTTATCGGATTGTACGGTCTTCAATTGGTCCAGTCCTATACGATTGGGTATATGGAAGAGCGTCAAAGAATGCAAATTGCGGCGGATCTGAATAGTGATAAAGTAAGCATTACACAATCAATTTTATTGGAACCGGCGGGTATTATTCCTTTTTTTACAGGAATGTACACGTATGATGAGGTGGGTTTGGTCAACGAAAGGATTAATGATGAAATGTTGAAAGATGAAAAATATTGGTGGATCAATTCTGTGAACCGATTTAAGCCGGATTATATTTTAACCATCGAAAATAAAGCAGGAGAAGAAAATAGTCTTTACCCAATTCCGGCTGAAAAACGTGGTGCTTTTAATGAACGTTATGAACTTGTGAAAACATATCCTATTGCAAAAATTCATGACACTGCACCGATGGTATTGAGATGGATTTATGGCATAAGACCTATTGGTAAAGATTACTATCTTTATAAAAAACGCAACGACTAACCGTAAAGATGATGGCAAAAGTTTCCGTAATTGTTCCGGTCTATCAAGTGGAAAAATATCTTCGAAAGTGTTTGGATTCATTAGCAAATCAAACCTTGCAGGATATCGAGATTCTAATTGTTAACGATGGAAGTACGGATGGCTCACAAGAAATTATCGATGAGTTTCAAAAAAATTACCCTTTAATTATAAAGTCTTTTGTTAAAGAGAATGGTGGATTGAGTGACGCCCGGAATTATGGTATCGATCGCGCTTCCGGCGAATTTATTGGATTTGTAGATAGTGATGATGAGGTTGCTGAAACCATGTTTGAAGAAATGTATTCTTTAGGAATAAAAAATAAAGCAGAAATTGTGGTCTGCAATCTTCAAAAAGTTAATGAACAGGGGAAAGTCGTCCAAAAACTGACTCAAATTCCCCATATGCCAGAGAAAATTGAACTGAAAAATCATTTCTCAGTGTTCTCAGATATATCTTATTTCGCGTGTAATAAAATCTTCAGAAAAGAACTTTTTAAGGACAAAAGATTTAAGAAAGGAGTTCATTTTGAAGATATTGAACTGATTCCGAAATTTGTTTTAGACAGCACGGTCATTGCGCAAACTCAGGAATACCATTACAATTATTTGGAAAGAAGCGATTCCATTACAAAAACTCATTCGACCAAGGGACTCGATATTCTGAAAGCTGTAGAAGAAGTAAGTTCCTATTTTAAAACTTCGAAATATGCAGTTTTAGAAAAAGATTTAAAGAATTTTCAGATTTTAGAAGGCGTTTACACCTTCCTTGCATACAGTGCATTTGTTAAAGAAGAAACTGCTTATAACGAGATGAATTTCGCTCTTCGGAATTTCATCAAAAAATATAAAATTTCAAAGGTAGAAATATTGACTTACAGCCGTTTTGGCAAGAATTATCTCTTATCTTTACCGCTGAAAAAACAACTATATTATCTGCTCTATTTCACCGGATTATATTCGATAGTGCGAAAATTACTCTAAGAAAAACACCTGTTTATTGATGCCAATTCTACATCCTATTTTCATTATTATTTTCCTCTTTCTTGCTTTTGCGAGTTACTGGGAGGTTTTTAGGTTAGAGAAAAAGCAGAGTATTTTTGTTTGGATTGCCGGAATTTTAATCGTTGTAGCAGTTGGTTTCCGCTTAAACGCGGGAGCCGATTATCCAATTTATCGCCAGCTTTTTGCCGGTTTTTCTTTATATACGACTTATAATGATGTTTGGGACAAGGCGCTTTTTCGACCGACCTCTGAAGAGATAGAATGGATCTTTGTGTTGATTAATAAATTGGTTTTCGATTTCGGAATGCCCTTTTATATCGTGACTTTTATCATGGCGCTTATTGCGGTGACCCTTAAATTTACGACCATCTATGAAAACGTGGCTTTTCCTTCTTTGGCGATCTTGTTTTATTTTATGCCGATTATGTTTTTCGAAGATTCTGGGCAGATGCGGCAAGGTTTGGGAATTGCAGTTTGCGTTGCTTCTTTTAAATTCATCAAGGACCGAAATCTCTTCATGTTTCTGCTTTGCATGTATATTGCGCTGGGTTTTCATAAAACTTCCATTGTCTTTTTACCTGCATACTGGCTGGTAAAAATTCCATTAAACAGTAAAAGAATTTTTTGGGTGCTGATCTTGGCATTACTTTCTTCGCCATTTGAATTGTATCGTTTGGGAGGCGACCTTTTCAGCGCTATTGCACCAGATGATCTTTCCGGCGCATATACAGGTTATGTAGATGACCGTTATTACGGGACCGAAGTAGAAACGGGATTAAATGATATTGTAAAATTATTCTTCATTGGCATTCTAATTAAATATGATAAAGAAGCCTGTGAAGAGGTCTTGTGGTACGAGTATATGCGCAATTTAGCTGTTGCTGGCTTGGCGCTCTTCTATTTTTTTCGGTCAAATGAGATTTTTGCAGTACGTTTGCCCGGAGCGTATATGTTTTTCGTTACCATGTTTTGCATGACGAATATTGTGTACGCAACCCGTGATCGAGCACGACAAATATTATATATCGGATTTATGACTTATCTGGTGGCTATGTTTTTTTACTTTGGTAAAGGGAACGGCGATAAAGGAAGTTTTACGAAAGACCGGTATACAAACGCACTTTGGTAGATCATATGAATGAAATAATTAAAAATTTATTAGCAGATTTTGGCATTCCTATTTTTTATGTAAAATTGGTTTTGGGACTTGTCATTTCATTTTTCATCACCTTTCTCTCGATTCCTACTATCGTGAAAATATCGCGGCGGAAAAACCTCATGGATGAACCAGGAACCCGAAGTTCACATCTAAGAAAGATCCCAAATCTCGGCGGAATTGCAATTTTCTATTCCTTGGCAGTCTGTGCCTCTATTTTTGCATTTGAACTTTTTGAACTGTACAAGTTTCTATTCGCTTCCCTCGTCATATTACTATACATCGGCGTGATGGATGATATTGTGGTCATGCGCGCCTATAAAAAACTCATTGCACAAATTATCGTAACTGCTTTAATGGTAATTGGGTCAGATGTAAGAATTCGGAGTATGTTCGGCGTTTTTGCGATTTATGAACTGAGTTACACCGTAAGTGTGATTTTCAGTATTTTTACTTTTATCATCCTGATCAATGCCTTTAATTTAATTGATGGAATTGATGGGCTTTCGGGTGGATATTCTGTAATATGCAGTGCTTTGTTTGGGATCAGCTATTTCCGATTAGGTGAATTTAATTATCCGTTGGTTGTTTTATCTGGCGTCATCATTGGTTCTGTGCTCGGATTTCTTTATTATAACCTGTCTCACTATAGAAATAACAAAGTTTTTATGGGCGATACTGGTTCTATGATTTTGGGATTTTTACTGGCGTTTACAGCAATTTGTTTTATGGATATTTTCATTGACAAAGAATTACCGGATGTCCCAAGATATTATTTACAAACCGCACCCGCAGTCGCTGTAGCAATTTTAATTCTGCCGATTGTGGATACTTTAAATGTGATTATTATTCGTTTGGTTAAAAGGCAATCTGTTTTTGGAGCCGACAAAAACCATATTCACCACAGTCTTTTAGAACTCGGGCTTACACACCGGCGGTCTACGGTTTACATATTAATTTATTATTTATTCATTGTGGCGGTCGCGTATTTTTTCCGTCAAATCAACGTGAATATTTTACTTTTCATTATTATGACGTTGGGATTTGTGGGTGCTTATATCCCGAAAATCATTCTTAAAACCCGAAAAAAAACTAATTAATTATTGTTATTTTTGCAAACTACATTATCACAAATGAAAATATTTAAAATTTCTTTAATTCTAATTTTACCCCTGTTGCTTTTTTCCTGCATTTCTTCTAAAGATGTGCGTTACATGCAACCAAACGAAAGTTTAGTCATCAATGAGGAAGGATTAGTACCTTACAATATTCCCGTTTACCGAATTACGAAAAACGATATTCTAACCCTGAACATTGTAACAACACCTAAGGGTGACGCTGCACAATTTTATTCCAGCCTTAATGCGCAATCTCCGGAAGCAGGAGCCTCTGGTAACCGAGGTGTATCTGTTTCTAATCAGTCAAATAATTCTGGTGGCGGCAATGTAAATATCTATTTTAATGGATTAAAGGTCGACTCCAATGGTGATGTTAATGTTTTTGGAATAGGATATATCAAAGCAGAAGGCAGAACTCTGGAAGATATGACGAAAGAAATTCAAAATAAAGTCAATGAAAATTTTGTAGAAGGCAAATCTGAAGTAAGATTGAATACCGACGGAATTACGTATTATATTTTGGGAGATGTAGAAACAGTAGAGATCAGCGGGGAGAAAAAAGCCCATAAAAACAGTTTAACAATCACTGAAGCTTTGGCGATTAATGGCGGTTTAAACAGAACAGTTGATCGTACAAATATTGTAATTCACCGAAAATTGCCGGAAGGAATTAAAATTGCGAAGATCGATTTAACACGTGAAGATGTGATGAATTCTCCCTATTATTGGGTACAGAACGGGGATGAAATTTTTTTAAATACCCGATCTAAAAACCTAAATGGGTTTGGAAAAGATCCTATATCAACACTAACAACCGGAGTTTCTGTGATCACGACCGCGATGTCGATTTATTTAATTCTAACACGACTCTAAATGATTCCGGTAAAAGAAAAAAATACGTCCAATCAGGATAAAATGAGCTCATTTGCCATTTTTGATATCGAATATTACATCCGCAGAATTATAAAGTATTGGTATTTATTCGTCATCATGGCAGCTTTGGGATATGGAATCTCGTGGTTCTATAGTAAATATTATGCGCAACGAATCTACGCGTCCAATTTATCTTTAAGTATTTCAAATAACCTGTTGTGCATTTAGCACAAATTAACTTTTAGTTTATTCAAACTTCTTTTGAAGACGAAAAAATTGAGGTATTGAATCATCGTAAAAGAAGTTATTTTCGACACTATCCTTGTCGCCAAACCTTGAAAGGTTTTTGCAAAGTTCACGTTTATTGTAAACTGGCCGCATAGTTGCGATATATTGGTTTCAATCCGTTTCCTTATGTTTGATTTTGTCCTTGAAAACTCTACAAAACCATGCTGGTTTTTCCTCATCGGGACCGAAAGATTTATCTTGGAATAGTTGAATAAATCTACTTGAAATTTTTTACTGATATATCCTCTGTCCCCGATCAATAAACAGTTTTTAAAGTTTTCCTTAATATCCTTGAGGTAATTTACATCATGAACATTTGCAGGGGTGAAATCAAAAGAGTGAAAGATTCCATTCTTGTCACAAACCGCATGAAGTTTATAGCCAAAATACCTTGACTTCTGCGCGGCACAATATCCAAACGAAGGTTTGATATCATCTGTGGAACAAATTGCCGAACGGTTTGCACGACTGAATTTACATATTTCAATCGGTGTTGAATCAACAATGAAGACATCGCTGAAATCAGAAAATTTACCGCTTAAGGTCTCCCTTATTTTTTCAATATATGGAAAAAGCCTCCTCCTTCTTTTATTGTAGACGCTCCTCTCGATCTTCCCATCCAAATCGGTTCCCGAAATACATCTAAACAACTGTAATTCAGAGTTAATGGACATGTATTCAGCGGTAATATTAAGTGCCACAAGTTCCAAGTCAGACATTTTCGGGAGTCTGATCTGCTTATTTGACTTAATATGTTTACAGGTTGCTGTCAATTCTTTTAAAATAATTTCGTAGTTTTGAATGAGATTGTTCATGTATTTAAATGACTTGGTAATCAATTAAATATACGATTTTTTAATCAAATGGACAATCTTTTTTCCTTTCAATTTCTAAATGCACAACAGGTTTCAAATAATACTGCGAGCTACTTTACGCCGAATCAGTCCATTAATTTTATCTGGGGACAAACCGGAAATCAGGACGGGGTTTATTTAAAGAAAATGTTGCTTTCACGGTCTCATAATGAGTATCTGGTAAATCAACTTGATTTGTATGTGAACTATGCGACCAAAGGTTTAATCAAGCAAACTTATCTTGATAAATACGATTCCCCTGTATTTTTTGAAATTGATAAATCTGTTCCGCAACAGGTTAACTATCAAATCACCTTGATTCCGAAAGGAGGAAATAAGTATGAAGTCGTGTTACCGAAGGACGGAGAATCTACTTCTCTTTATTCTTTTGAAAGTGAAGGATTTAAGGTTGTTCCAGCTTATAAAAGACCGGAAAATAAGATTATTTCTTTAAATGAATGGTATGTGTCGCCCAATTTGAAATTTAGATTATTGAAGAATGAGCAGCCAAGTTCCATCAAATTTGAAAATATTATTGTCACATTATCTACGGTGAACAATGCTGTGAATGACTTGGTAAGCACGATAAATGTTGATTTTGATAAAGAAATCGGCTCCATTATGATCATCACCAAAAAAGGGTACAATCTAAATGGGACCGTGAATTTCCTTAACACTTCCGTAGATGAACTTCAAAAGAAAAGATTGATAGACCGAAATATTGTTGATAAAAATACGGAAGAATATTTATTAGATAATCTGGGGAATATTCGTAAAAAACTAGATTCCAGCGCATCGGTTTTAAATCAGATGAAAGTTTCCGAAGGTTTATACGACATTAAAGACCGTGACGAAAAATCATTAGAAAGAATTAAAGAGCTGGATTCTAAAAAAGCCGAAATACTAACCAAAATCAATTCTTTAAATACGATTAAAAACTCCCTTTCTTCTCAAAATTTAGATCGTCTCATCAGCTTGAACGCTGCAGGCGTAGAGGATGGAATGTTTACGGCAACGGTTTCTGAACTAAAAGATCTGTACGCAAAAAGACGGGAAATGGCGCTTATCTATACGCCAAACTCTGAGCCGATGCGTGAAATTAACCGATTGATTAATGAGGCACGAAATAATTCTTCTGGCTCCCTACGAAATTACTACAATACCTACATTAACGAAATATCCAAGATCGATCGCGACATCGCAAGAGCAAATGTTGACTTGGTGACTTATCCGGAGAAGGAAAGAAAGTATATGGATGCAGAACGTGGCTATAATATGATTGAAGCCACTTATAACACCTTGCTTTCTAAACAGAATGAAACGCAAATTAGGGTGGCCACCAATAAGTCAGATATCAATGTGATCGATCCGGCTAAAAACCTGGGTCAAGCTCCAATTGCGCCTAATATTGTAAAAACAAAATACACTATTATTGGTGGATTGTTACTTTTACCATTGATATTCCTGGCTATCGGGCAGTTATTGGACAACAGAATAAGAAATATAAAAGAATTGCTTCAGGTGACGAAAATCCCACTTTTGGGAGTGATCGGAAAAAATACCCATGACAATAATCTTACCGTTTTGGAGCAACCAAGATCTTCAATTTCAGAAGCATTCCGTGGCATTAGAGCGAACCTGCGGTTTTTGCACAAGGAAGATAATAAATCAAAAGTAATTCTTTTAACTTCCTCTATCGGCGGTGAAGGAAAAACGTATGTATCTATTAATATTGCTTCAGTTCTTGGTTTAAGTGGAAAGAAAACTATTCTTTTGGGGATGGATTTAAGAAAGCCAAAGATCTTCGGAGACTTTAAGATTAATAATCAGTACGGAATTTCAAATTATCTTACAGGTGAGGTGCAGATGAATCAGATCATTAACCAGACTTCTATTCCGGATTTACATGTTGCAACGTCTGGGCCTATACCACCAAATCCTTCAGAACTTTTAATGAGCGAACGAAATATACAGTTTATTCAGGAGTTAAGAAATCATTATGACTTTATTATCATCGATTCGCCACCAGTTGGTTTAGTTGCTGATCCTTTTGAACTAATGAAGTATGCTGATGCAAGTATTTATGTAGTTCGACACGAATATACAGAGAAACATATGCTGAGAATGATCACTGAAAAATACCACAATCACGAAATTAAAAATTTAGGGTTGGTATACAATGATTATCAGGTAAAACAGGGATATGGTTACGGCTATGGCTACGGCTATGGCTACGGCTATGGTTATTTTGAAGAAGATGCCAATTATCAGGAACCTACTGTAATTAAAATTAGAAATAAGATTAGAAGTATTATGGGGAAAAGCTAGATTTAAAAAATTGATGAGAAGAGGAATTTATTTTTCCTAAAATCATAAAAAGAAGGATTGCCCGTTTTTATAGGAAAACATTATGCTTTTTTGAGGGTATTTAACTAAAAATTAAGAATTTCCTTAAAGTAAAAATGTTTTATATTTGCAAAATTATTTATGAAATTTGATGTACAGTCATTCATGCAAAAGAAAATTATCTTCACCTTTATCGCCTTGCTTTTTATTTCGGTTTCCTACAAAGGGCAGCGACACGAAATAGGGGTGCAATTAGGGATGAGTAACTTGGTTGGTGATATTGGCAGAACCAATTATGTTTTACAGAAACCAATGGGCCATAATATTGCTGACTATGGACTTCCTTTTTACGGGAGCATTCTTTACCGAATGAATTTTAATCCTTATCAAACGGTAAGGTTAAATTTGGGATACAATCACATCCAATTTGCAGATGTTTATGCGAAAGAGAAATACAGAAAAGATAGAAAATTGTGGGGAACCAATTCTATTGTGGAAGCCGATTTGATTTTCGAGTATAACTTTTTTCCCGTAAACGATGAGCAGAAGAGTTTGCTCAGTCCTTATGTATTCGGTGGAGTGGGTGCCTTATTGGCAAATACACCACAGCTGGTCGTAGAAAATGATTTTAACAGAGACGCAGGTGGAAATCCGATTCCTCCAGTTGTGGGCGATCTAGATAGTTTTGAAACTACCGCAACTTATACTTCTGGTAAAAAATTATCAATGGCCATTCCTTTTGGCGTTGGTTTAAAATATAAGTTCAACTACAATTGGGCATTATTTGGGGAATTTATGTTTCGACCTACTTTTTCAGATTCCATTGACTATAGTGTAATTGATGATAGTAGTGTGAAAATTAAGTATAATAAAGATATTCCGGCCGAAGGGAGCAAAAGCAAATCTCTTTTACAGGAAAGTCCATATAAAGAGATGGCTGAAGCGAAAGCTGCGGAATTTGTTAAAAACAGACAAGTGGGTAACATCAATTCTAAAGATTGGGTCAACTCCGTCTCTATAGGTTTAAGTTATTCATTCGGAAGACCACCATGTTATTGTGATTAAAATGCAGTCGATAAAAGAAAAATTAAATCTGGATCATCTTCCACAACATGTCGCCATTATTATGGACGGTAACGGGAGATGGGCAAAAACACGCGGCAAAGAAAGAACCTTTGGGCATAAACACGCCATTCAGGCAGTTCGGGATGCCGTGAACGCCTGTAACGAAATTCACATTCCCTATCTTACGCTTTACACCTTTTCTTCGGAAAACTGGAACAGACCGGATGATGAAGTGAATACGCTGATGAGCTTGATTTCTGAAACATTGCTTTTGGAAGCCGAAGAAATTTTCAGCAAAGGATTGCGCATGCACGTCATAGGTGATATTGAAAAATTGCCACCACTCGTGCAGGAGCAAATGATGCAGCTGGTCGAAATCACAAAGCATAATGACAAGGGGAATCTCATCTTGGCATTAAGCTACGGTTCCCAGCATGAAATTCTAAGTGCCGTAAAACAAATCAGCGCGAAAGTAAAAAGCGGCGAACTTACGGAAGAAGAAATTACAGAAAAAGTTTTCGAGAATCACTTATACACCAAAGATTTTCCACCGGTTGATCTATTAATCAGAACCAGTGGCGAAGTTAGGATCAGTAATTTCCTACTGTGGCAAATTGCCTATGCTGAATTGCAGTTTTTAGATATCCTATGGCCGGATTTCGGTAGAGAAGATTTCTTTAAATGCATTTATGATTACCAGGCGAAAGAAAGAAGATTTGGTAAAATCAGCGAACAGCTCGACGAAAAAAAATAGAATAAAGAAAAAGTTAGCAAGATAAAAAATGAAGTTTAAATTCTTACCCATCATCATGTTTGTGGCTTCGGCACATTTCTATGGTCAGATTACACCCGAACAGAATACCCAGGAAAACAGCGCTGTTCAAGCTCAAAACGAAGTGGGCACTTATATCCTGAAAGACATCGTCGTAGATGGCGTAAAAAAATATACTCCCGCTCAAATTTTAAGATTTACGGGTCTTAATAAAAATGAGACTGTAGAAATCCCCGGGCAAAAGATCAGCAATGCCATTAAAAAGCTTTGGGAAACTCAATCCTTCTCTGAAGTAGAAGTGTATATTCAAAGCATCGAAGGTGATCAGGTGATCCTTAGATTTAATCTTCAGGACCTGAAAGATTTAGGACAGGTGAAATTTACCGGAAAAGGAATTGGAAAATCGAAAAGCGAAAAACTTGCGAAAGACAATAACTTAAAGCCAGGAACGAAAATTACCCAAAATCTCGTCTCAACTTTAAAAACAAATATTCCCAAAGAATATATCAAAAAAGGCTATGCCGATGCGAGGGTGACGATTGAGGATAAAGTAAATGCCGGAGATCCCGATCTGGTAGACTGGACCATCAATGTTGACCGTGGCAGAAAAGTAAAAATCAGCCACATCGAATTTGAAGGAAATGAAAGTGTGACCGACCGTAAACTGAGAAGCAAAGCTTTTAAAGATACAAAACAGAAGAGTTTTAGTATTAAAGGCATCTTGAAACCTTCGAAATTTATCGAGGAAAAATACGAAGACGATAAAGATAATTTGATTAATTATTATCGTTCTTTAGGATTCCGTGATGCACAAATTGTTTCAGATTCAGTTTGGAGAAATCCCAAAAATGATTTTGAAATCAATGTAAAACTGAACGAAGGAAAAAAATATTATATCGGAGATATTAATTTCCTAGGAAATTCAGCATTCTCTACCGATTATCTAAAAAAAGTATTGGGATATAAAACTGGTGACATTTACGACGCAGTTGGTTTCAACAAGAAAGTTGGGGAAGACGGTGGTAAAGAAGATGATTCTGATATCAAATCTCTTTACATGAATCAAGGTTTCCTATTCTCGAACGTAACCCCGATTGAAAAGTCCGTAGTTGGTGATTCGATTAATCTTGAAATTAGAATTAGTGAAGGTGAAAAAGCTTCCTGGAACCGGGTAACCTGGAGTGGAAATACCACTACGCATGATCATGTAATCTTAAGATCACTGCGTACAAAACCTGGTAGTTTGTTTGCAAAATCAGACATCAAAAGAACGTACTTTGATTTGGCGGGAATGCAGTTTTTTGATCCACAACAAATTGGCCAGCAGGTAAATCCTAATCCACAGGATAATACTGTGGATGTGCATTGGACTCTGGTAGAAAAGGGATCTTCGCAGGTACAGTTGCAGGCAGGTTACGGTGGAGGTTCCTTCATCGGAACTCTTGGTTTGACCTTTAATAACTTCTCTTTACGTAATTTCTTGAGATTCAAAGATTTCAAGCCCGTTCCACAAGGAGATGGACAAACCTTATCTATTCAGGCACAAGCCGGACAATTCTTCCAGAATTACGGTATTTCATTTACAGAACCATGGTTGTTCGGTACAAAACCTACCGCACTTTCTATAGGAGTTAACCAATCTTTGGTTCGTTACAGCGACGCACAGGGTGCAACCCAAAAATTAAATATTTTCTCTGCAAGTGCTGGTTTAAACAGACAATTGAGATGGCCGGATGATTATTTCTCCTTATATACGGGAATTCAGTATCAGAGTTATGATTTTGAAAATTATCCCTTCCAGTTTGGAAATGCAACAGAGTATTATGGATCTGCGAAAAACTTTAGTTTTAATATTGGGTTAAGCAGAAACTCTGCAGGTTTAGATCCTATTTTCCCAACCCAGGGTTCAAACATTGAAGCTTCAATTAAATTTACGCCACCATATTCCCTCTTTAGTGATAAAGATTATGCGAATATGCCGGCTGTTGAAAAATACAAGTGGTTAGAATTTTATAAAATTAAAATGAAAGCCGATATTTATAACACAGTTGTAGGAAAACTTGTACTGAGAAGTACTGCAGAGATGGGCTTCCTGAATGGTTATAATAAAGAATTGGGTGCACCTCCATTTGAAAGATTTTATGTCGGTGGAACAGGATTATTTGGTGGTCGATATGACGGTCGTGAGTTAGTGCCACTTCGTGGTTACGAAAACGCCTCCTCTACTGGTGGAATGTTAGAAGATGTTACGCCTTATGGTGGAGCCACTATTTATAATAGATTTGCGTTGGAATTAAGATATCCAATTTCTATGAATCAAACGGCAAAAATTTATGCTTTGTCTTTCTTAGAAGGTGGTAATGCGTATAATTCATTCGGTACTTATAACCCGTTCCAATTGAAGCGTTCAGCCGGAGTTGGAATTAGAGTTTATATGGGTGCTTTCGGATTGATCGGATTCGATTTCGCTTATGGATTTGATAAAACACAACTCGGTACAGAACCTGCAGGTTGGAAAACACACTTCCTGATGAACCAATCATTATAAATAAAATGACAATGAAAAAGTTTCAATTATTAATCGCTTTATTCTGTTTTTCAGTTGCATTAAATGCTCAGAAAATTGGCGTGGTAGATACTGACTATATCCTCAGTAAATTGCCACAGTATAAAGAAGCAGAAAGCAGGCTCAATGAGCAGATCGCGAATTGGCAAAATGAGATTCAAGCTTTGCAGACCGAGTACAATAAGAAAAATGCCTCGCTGGAAAATGAAAAAGTACTTTTAATTGGTGATCAGCTAAAAATCCGTCAGAAAGAAGTCGATGATTTAGATAAAAAAATCAAAACCATGATCAACAATCGTTTCGGTTCGATGGGCGAGATTAATAATGCAAGATCAAATCTCACCAAACCTTTTCAGGATCAGATTTGGAACGCGATCAAGACGGTATCAGAGAAAAATACTTTAGGCATAGTTCTTGATAAAAGCAATAACATTAGCGTAATTTTCCTTGATAAAAGGTATGATTATACCGATAAAGTATTAGATTTGCTTTTGAAAAATTCAAACTCTAAAGCAGTTGAAACTAAAAATTCTCCAGGGAGAAGTGCCACTGAAATAAGAGAAGAAAAATTAAAAATAATGAACGCCAAACAAGATGGGCGTGTCGAAGAACAAGCAAGAAAAAAGAAATAAAAACCAACTTTAAATTAATTTAATCCCAATTATGAAAAAATTAAGTGTATTATTTGCAGCCGTTATGATGTTTGCAACTGTAGGTGTCGCAAAAGCTCAAAAGGTTGCATCTATGGACTACGAAACTGTCTTAGCTGCAATGCCAGAAACAAAGAAAATGACAACTGATCTAGATACCTTTAGCAAAACTAAAGGAGAAGAGTTACAAAAGCAAGCAGAGGCTTTCCAAAAAGAAGTTCAACAATACCAGGCAGAAGGTGCTAAATTAACTGAAGCGCAAAGAACCGCTAAAGAAAGTGAACTTCAGAAAAAACAGCAAAACTTACAGCAGCTTCAGACTACAGCTCAAAATGACTTAGCTGCAAGAAGAGACGCTGCCGTGAAACCAATTATCGAAAAATTGAATAAAGCAGTTGATAAAGTTGCTAAAGCGAACGGTTATGAGTTTATTATTGACGCAAGTGCTTTAATCTACAAATCAGGTCCGGACGCAACTCCAGCAGTTAAAAAAGAATTAGGTCTTTAAGAGATCGTTTTTATATCATAAACCATCCTGTCTTGCGGGATGGTTTTTTTAATTTTGTACCATGCAAAAAGAAATTTCAAGTGTAGCCAGGATCCGTTTTAGTGATTGCGATCCAATTGGTCATCTCAATAATGTAAAATATCTGGAATATATGCTGAATGCCCGTGAAGATCATGTGGAAGAAGGCTACGGATTCACCTACGAAGAATATACCAGAAAAACAGGTTGTACCTGGATCACCATTCAAAACGAAATTGCGTATTTAAAAGAAGTTCGTTACAATGCCAAAGTGATCATCTCAAGTAAGACCATAGAGGTGGGCGACCGTCTTTCAAAAGTTGAGATTTTGATGAAAAGTGAAGATGGCAAAACTATTCACAGTATTCTATGGCTTTCTGTGATCTATTTCAATATGAAAACGCGCAGGTCAGAAAATCATCCTGAAGATACAAAGGAACTATTTAAAAGATTTCTTGTTGATTTAGAAGAAAAAGATTTCAAAAGCCGAGTCGCTTATTTTAGAAAACAAAATAAAAAAGCAGATCATTCATGAAAAAAATATTAGTAATTGGAGGCAACGGTCAACTGGGAAATTGTTTCCGAAAAATCGCACCGGATTTTAGTAACTGGTTTGAATTCAATTTCACTTCTTCTGAAGATCTAGACGTCACGGATCGCAGTGCTGTAATTGCTTTCATCGCAGATTATGAACCCCACTTTTGTATAAATGCATCTGCTTATACTGCTGTAGATTTGGCAGAAAAAGAAGAAGAAAAAGCCTTTGCGGTAAATGCGGATGGCGTGGCTCATATCGCAGAAGCCTGTGCGGAAATGAAAACTGTTTTAATTCATGTTTCAACCGACTATGTTTTTGATGGAGAAAGCAATATTTCCTATTCTGAAGATAATTTCACGAACCCACAAGGCGTTTACGGAAGTTCAAAATTAAAAGGAGAAGAGCTCGCATTGGATTTGAATCCGCGAACAATTGTTATACGCACCTCTTGGCTGTATTCTGAGTTCAATAAAAATTTTGTGAAAACGATGCTGCATCTTTTTAGTAGTAAAGAAGAGCTGGGAATCGTAGCTGATCAGTTTGGGCAACCTACCAATGCCAATGACCTGGCAGCAGCAGTGATGAAAATAATTGAGAGCAAAAACAAAACATACGGTGTCTTTCACTTTTCAAATTATCCCGAAACAAACTGGTTTGAATTTGCAACCAAAATCGCAGCCTTTTCAAATTCCAAAATTAAGTTGAAAGCCATCACTACAGCAGAATTTCCAACACCCGCAAAACGTCCGAAACGAAGTACCATGGCGCTTGACAAAATCGAAAGCGTGTATGGAATTGAACCCGAACACTGGGAGAATTCTCTTCAAGATTGTATCGAAATTTTAGAAAATACGCCTTAATGAAAAAAGCTCTTTTTTTATATCTCTTTTTTTTGACCACGACGATATTTGCACAAAATATTGTATTAAATAAAGTGGTGAAAACACACCCGAACACGGACAAGTTTTTTTATAGAATTAATCCCGAAAATACGTCAGCAGAATATTTGGGGGAAATAGAAATCCAGGGATTTTCTGATGATGATGCTAAAGTCTTCGGTATGATTTATAAAAAAGCCAAGGAAGTAGGAGCCAACGCTTTTGCTTTTAAACCCTTTGAATTGGTGGACGGAACATCTTCAGATTTCGATCCCATCAATTACAAACTGAGTCTTTATTACGCCTCAGCTTCAGATTTTGAAAAAGAAGATAACGTTGCTTATTTCATTGCTTCTCCTTATAAAAAACAGACGATCTCTATAAATAAAGAAAAAATTCTCTTCGAGCCCAGAACATTTACCAAAATAACTCTGGAACCAGGGGAGATTTATACAGTTTCTACTCAAAAATTATTAGGATCGACCATTAAAATTGGAGCGCAGGAAAATCAACCTGTTCAATATTTTCAACTCTCAGGGTTTGCGGTTAACACCAATTCCTACGGCAGTGCGGGTATTCATTTAAAATCAGGCGATATAATGAAACTTGAGCAATCTTACGCACAGTTTCTAACAACCATTTACAAATATTTCAAATAAAACCATAGAGCATGAAAGTAGATATTTTAGCAATTGGAGCGCATCCTGACGATGTTGAGCTAGGATGTGGCGGAACTTTAGCCAAACTCATTTCAGAAGGAAAAAAAGTAGCCGTGGTCGATCTTACCCAAGGTGAACTTGGCACACGCGGAACTAATGTTACCCGTGCGGAAGAAGCGGCAAATGCGGCGGCGATTCAAGGCTATGTTAATCGGGAGAATTTGAAAATGAAAGATGGTTTTCTGGTGAATTCAGAAGAATATCAAATGCAAATTGTAAAGATGATCCGTAAGTACAAACCCGAAATAGTTTTTTCTAATGCCATAGACGATCGTCACCCAGATCATGCAAAAGGATCCAAATTAGTTTCTGATGCGTGCTTCCTGTCAGGTTTGGTAAAAATTGAAACCGTGCTTGATGATGAGCCACAGGAAGCTTGGCGCCCCAAGCAGATCTTCAATTATATCCAGTGGAAAAATATTACACCGGATTTTGTAGTTGATGTTTCAGATTTTATGGAGAAGAAAATCGAAGCGTGTCTGGCTTTTAAGACGCAGTTTTATGATCCGGAATCCGCAGAACCCATGACGCCGATTTCAAGCAAAGATTTTCTCGAAAGCCTTACTTACAGGGCTCAAGACCTTGGAAGATTATCCGGAGTTGATTTTGCGGAAGGTTTTACGTCAGAAAAGTTGCTTGCCTTTAAAAATTTCGACGGAATAATTTTGTAGTATATCGAAAAACATTATATTTGCAAACTCAAACGGTGATTGTAGCTCAGTTGGTTAGAGCGCCGGATTGTGGTTCCGGAGGTCGGGGGTTCGAGACCCCTCATTCACCCACGTTAAAACGCATTGAAAATCAATGCGTTTTTTCTTTTTAGATGATTATATTGGTGAAATTCCGGCTTGTTTAAAGCCAAAAAAAGCATTCAATTTTGAATGCTTTCTTTTTTATTTCGAATTTTTTTAAACTTCTTCGTCAGATTCGATTGTAAATGATTTGGATTTAAAGTCTTTATCATGTCTTTCAGAAATTACATCTTCACCTTTTTGACTGATAATAAAATCAGTAGACTCCTTAAACATATCTTGGAAACTTTTGAAATCCTCTTTGTAAAGGTAAATTTTGTGCTTCTCAAAAGATGCTTCTCCATTCTCGCCGAAGTTCTTTTTGCTTTCTGTAATGGTAAGATAGTAATCTCCCGCTTTTGTCTCCCGCACATCAAAGAAATACGTTCTCCTTCCTGCCTTCAAAACCTTTGTGAATATTTCGTTTTCGTGGCGTTCCTTATAATCACTCATTTTAGCTATTTTTTGAAATCTTGTTTAACAAATATAAAAGATTTCTTTTAATTGCAAAATATATTTTTAATAAATTAACACAAAATATGTTTTATGTTTAAGGATTCTGCATATTAATTTTCATAACTGTTTTCTATTGGCGTGAGATTCAGTATTTTATCGGCTCTTTTTGCACTGCTTTCACGATGAGTAATGATGATAGAGGTACAGTTTTGAATTTCATTCTCAATATTTTGTAGAATATTTTCTTCCGTTTCTGTATCCAAAGCGGAAAGTGAATCATCAAAAATTAAAATGCTGGGCTTTTTTATCAATGCCCGAGCAATACATATCCTTTGTTTCTGCCCACCCGAAAGCATTACACCGCGCTCTCCAACCATGGTTTTATACTGATCTTTAAACTCCACGATGTTTTTATGAACATCAGCCTTTTTAGCATAATTCACAACCATCTCGTGGGAAGGATGATCGATCGCAAAACCGATGTTGTTTTCTATTGTATCTGAAAAAAGAAAGCTTTCCTGCGGAATGTACCCAATGAAATTACGGTAGTTGTATAAATTATGGTCTTTTAAATTTTTTCCGTCAATAAGTATTTCGCCTTCCGTAGGATCAATTAAGCGGCAGAGTAGAAGAGCAATAGTAGATTTGCCACTTCCTGTTTTCCCCATGATCGCCAGTGATTTTCCGGCGCCAATTTTAAAACTTAGATTATTAAGCGCTTTAATCCCGGTATTTGGGTAAACGTAGGACACATTTCTAAATTCAATATCTCCTTTTATCGGATAAACCTCATTATTTGTATTAATGATATCGGTTTTCATATCCAGAAATTCATTGATTCTCGCCATGGACGCCTCTGCTCTTTGATTAATCGATGTCACCCAGCCGACCATGGAAAAAGGAAATATTAAAATATTAATGTACAGAAAGAAATCAGCGATTTTACCCACAGATAATTCATCGGCCATATATTTTTGACCCCCAATTAATAAGATAACTACATTTAAAAGGCCAATAACAAAAAGAATGATGGTAAAGAAATAGGCTTCAGTTTTGGCAAGATCCAGGGTTTTATCTTGATAGTCTTTTACTTTTATACCGTAATTTTTTTCAATATACTTTTCTTTAGCAAAGAATTTTACCACCCGAATTCCGGAGAAACTGTCCTGTACAAAAGTCGAAATCGCAGACTGGCTTTTCTGCATGACTTTCGACTTTTTATTGATGATAGAACTTACTTTGTAAATTACAAAAGAGAGTATAGGCAAAGGCAGTAACGCCCACAAGGTCATCGCAACATTCGTATTCAGCATATAAATACTCGTGATGATGAGTAAGATAACGAGATTGGCGATGTACATCACGCCTGGACCTAAATACATGCGAACTGCTACAACATCTTCACTTAACCGGTTCATCAAGTCACCAATCGTTGTTTTCTTAAAATCGGTCAGCGATAATTCCTGGTAATGATTGTAGATCTTATTTTTTAGTTCATATTCAATTTTTCGGGAAGCCACAATAATGGTTTGTCTCATCATGAAAGTGAAAAAACCAGTTAATAGAGAGGATCCTACTATTATTCCTACATAAATTAAAACCTGTTTGTTAAAGCCTAAGTTATTGGTCTTCGCAATTTGATCGATTGATTTCCCAACAAACTGAACCTTGAATATATTGAAGAAATTACTGGCAATAATAAAGAAAAAGCCATAAAACAAAAGCTTTTTATGTTTCCAGAAATAAGGGTTGAGGGTTTTAAGTGCGTTCATAAATTTACATTCGGTCGTGGTCAATCTTCTTGCCATTTCTCCTTTGCAAAAGTAAGAAATTGAAAATAGATATCGGTTGTTTAGAAGATCTTCAACTGGTAGAGTTTACACGAAAATTACAGAATCTTTTAGATAACCTGCTTTTTTCCAAAGCCACATCCCGACAATTTTATTATCTTTGCACCCAATAAAAGCTCTTTGAAATGTTAGGAAGAAGACAAATTCGTGAAAAGGTCGTAGAATCATTATATTCTTACCATCAGAATCCCATTAAATTCGATGTTCTTGAGAAAAATATGTTCTCAGAAATTGATAAGATTTATCATCTGTACATTTATCAGCTTAACTTTTTAGTCGCACTAAAAGACCTGGCAGAAAGACAGATCGAAATTGGAAAGAATAAATATATTCAAACCGATTTAACCATCAATCCCAATCAAAAATTTATAAACAATCAAGTTCTGATCAAATTAGAAGAAAATGACGAACGTCTTTCTTTTACTTCGAAACATCAGGAATTGAAGTGGGATATTTATGATGAATTATTGGTAAAAACTTTTCAGAGAATATCGGCAGGAAAAAGATATCAGGATTTTATGCAGGAAGAGGGACACTCTTTTGAAGCAGATCAAAAATTCATCGGCAAACTTTTTTTAAGATATATCGCTGAGAATGAAGATTTTCACGAGCATCTGGAAGAAAAGGAAATGAGTTGGGCCGATGATTTCCACATCTCTAATTCTATGATTCAGAAAACCATTGGATTCTTTAAAGAAAATGAGCCGAGCCACACTTTAATTAAAATGATTAAAGACGAGGATGACCGCGACTTTGCCCGTAAACTTTTGAAAGAAACCCTAAATCACTGGGAAGAAAACGAAAAGAAACTGGAAGCAAGATTGGAAAACTGGGATCTGGACCGTATTTCTTTACTCGATAAAATCATTATCATTTCCGCCATTACAGAACTGGATTATTTCCCTTTAACACCGGGTCGAGTCATCATTAATGAATATATTGAGATTTCAAAAGTCTTTTCCAGCGATCGTTCCAACATTTTCATCAATGGGATTTTAGATAAATATACCAAAGATTTAAACAGAAGTTAATATGAAAAATTTTATTAAAATAGTTCCGCTTGTAGCGGCAATGGCTTTAGTAAGCTGTAAAAAAGATCAAACTGCTGATCAGTTAATTGTACAGGAAGAAACTGCACTTACTCCACCACAATCGGTAGAGGATGCTCAGGCAGAAATGGTGCAGGCAGCACAATCGAAACCCTTAACGAACATCGCTCTTTCAGAAGCGCAGTTTGATTTCGGCAAAATCAAAAAAGGAGATCAGAAAGAGCACGTATATGAAGTGACAAATACAGGAGAAAATCCTTTAATCATTTCTCAGGTAAAACCTGGGTGTGGCTGTACCGTTCCCGATTATACAAAAGATCCAATTCTGCCGGGACAAAAAGGGAAAATTACTTTGAAATTTGATTCTTCTAATTTTGATGGATTAGTGAACAAACAGGCAGAAGTTTATGCCAACGTAGAAAAAGCACCTATTGTGATTTCTTTTTCTGCCGATATTCAACCTAAATAAAAATTGATAATGATAACAATATTTTTACAGGCAGCAGGTGGTGAAGGCTCTATGATGCCTACAATGATCATGATGGGACTAATGTTCGTTGGATTTTATTTCCTGATGATTCGTCCGCAGATGAAAAAATCTAAACAGGAAAAAAACTTTCAGTCCGAATTAAAAGTGGGGAGCAGGATTGTAACCACTTCTGGAATGCACGGAAGAATTTCTCAAATTCAGGAAGATGGAGTAGTGATTGAAACACTTTCGGGGAAATTAAAGTTTGAAAAAGCTGCGATTTCAAGAGAATTTACGCAACAGCGTTTTCCGGACAATTCGACAGACACGAAATAATAATTTCAAATCGTTTATAAAGCAGCCTTCACAAAGGTTGCTTTTTTTATGAAGTATTCATTAACTTCAGACCAATTCCACATTTCAGGCAGTTTTTCTTCTCACAATAATTGCGGTAGTGGTAAATTAAAGATTGCGTCTCAAAGGCTGTTTCTGCAGGCAAGTTTAGTTTTTTCCACTCTTCAATGACGGTGTTTTTTTCAGGACTAATTTTTTGGTATAACTGAATAATAAAGTCCGGAATATTTTCGTCTGTATTTTTGTAGTAGGTATAAATCAGGGGTAAAACGGCATTAATAATGAGGAGCTCTGTAAATTCTTTTGTTAAAGTTTTCTCGCCTGACACCGAAGATATTTTGCCAAAATTAAAACGGTGATCCCAATATTCGCTCGCTTTAACTTTATTAAAAACGGAAATAATTTCATCAATCGTTTTGGCATTAATTATTTTTGAGAAGAGATTCTGGTTTTGATGGTATAAAGAAGCCAGTTGGGAAAGACGGATTGTTGGGAAATTCGGCGGTCGCAGTTTTGAAAACTTCGGATGGATATAAGAGGGAGGAAGTTGATATTTTACTTTTAAAAATTCAAATTCCCGTTTCCAGATTCGGGTTTGATCATCACTCGGTTTTTCTAACCAATTACTCATTCCGAAGAAAAGGGCTTCAAGCTGAGTTTGATTCTGTCTGATTTTATTAAAAACAGAAAAATCAATACTTTCTGCCAACTGCTGAAATAGGGCTGCATTCACCTTTAGACCAAAAGCATAAGCCAATTGTTGAAATAAAATTGCCTCGTAATTATTTTTATTTCGTCTCAGCGCTTCTTCAATTAAAATGGCTTTCTCATCTAATTTTTTCAGCAGCGTTTCCTCATGGAAATTAAAAGGAAGATAACGGGGATTGAAAAGTTTTTCGCACGGAATAAACTGGTTTTCCTGCAGCAGTAGCTCATATTTAGAAAGCAACTGCTCGTCAATATAATTTCGCAATTCCAGTGTAGGAATATTCTTGCTTGTAAATTCATCGATTTCGATATCGTGAATAAACACAACATGTGCAATTATATTCTCAAACTCAGGATTGCCGGAATGACGGTGAAAAATCCAGTCGGAAGATTTTACATGAAGTTCGATGTTCCCAGCTAAAGTAACACCTTGGGTTTTTATTTTTCCAAAAAGAAAATCGGGTCCGGAATCGAAATTCCATTGACCAAACTCCACAATTTCAAGCGGATTTCCTTCCACATCTTTAAAATCAAAATTGGTAAAAATTTTGAAATTCCAAAGATATTGAAGTAATTTCTCGTTCATATTCAGAACTCTTTAATTACAAAGTAACAAAGCAATTTCTGAATAAAAAAGGTGAAAAGACTATTTTTGAAAAGTACTTAAAGTCTCCGCATACATTTTCTCGTAAAGTGGTAAAATGTTTGTTAGATCAAATCTTAAGGCCTGCTCTTTTGCATTTTTTTTCATCTGCGCCAACAGGTTGTCATCACTTAACAGTTTGATGCTGTAATTACTCATGGCTTCTACATTGCCAATCTCGGTAAGATATCCCGTTTCTCCCTGAATATTAACTTCGGGAATTCCACCGGCATTTGAACTGATGACGGGCGTTTCAGCAGCCATAGCTTCCAAAGCGGCCAGACCAAAACTTTCCTGTTCAGAAGGAAGTAAAAAGACATCGGACAGTTGAAGAATTTTATAGAGGTCATTCACTTTTCCGAGCAGACGAACTTTACCGATTAAATCCGGGTGGTCTTCTAAAAACTCATTAATGATTTCCATATCCGGTCCTTCCCCAATAATAATCAGTTTGGATTTCACTTTTGCATTTACATTTTTAAAAATCTGTAAAACATCTTGTACGCGCTTCACCGGACGAAGATTGGAAACGTGAATCAATATTTTTTCATCTTTCGTTGCGAAATGATTTCGCTGGCAATCTGACACCATTTTAAATTCATCGTTATCGATAAAATTGGTGATGACCTGAATATCCTTTGTTATTTTAAAGAGCTGCAACGTATCTTTCTTTAAACTTTCAGAGACAGAAGTGATCGTGTCTGATTGATTGATGGAGAATTCTACCGCATGTTTATAACTTGGGTGTTGTCCCACCAAAGTAATATCAGTTCCGTGAAGGGTCGTAACCAATGGAATATCTTTACCCTCTTCTTTCAACATTTGTTTCGCAGTAAATGCAGCGTACGCATATGGAATTGCGTAATGCGCATGAAGTAAATCCAGTTTATATAAATTTACGACTCTATAAATCATCGACGAAAGTGCGATGTCATAGGGTTGATATTGAAAAAGCGGATAGGTCTGCACATTTACTTTGTGGAAAAATATATTAGGGTTTGTAATATCTAATCTCGCAGGCAAGGCAGAACTGATAAAGTGCACTTCATAGCCTTTGTTTGCGAGTGCCATGCCGAGTTCTGTAGCAACGATGCCACTTCCACCATAGGTTGGATAACAGAGAATTCCGATTTTCATTGAATAATTTTTAGTTTATAAAACTTAATTTTTTAGGTGAACGAAATTTACTTTAAAATTTGTAATATCTCACTGCCTGAGAAATTTACTTTTTTTGGTTATTTTTTCGACGACAAATCGATTCTGGAAGATGGATTGAGTTCGAGGCCCATTCCGGCTTTTAGATTTTCATTAACCAAGACGGGAAGTTTTCCCCAGATTTTTGTTTCACCACAGAAAGCTTTTGCTGCGGCAATCATCGAATCCTCATTGTTTTCGTAAGACACTACAACAGTTGAGATTTTAGAAATGTCAACATCTTTCAAGGCATAAGGCGATCCGAAAACGTTTAAAATTACCTTTGGGTTTTTACTTAAGTCTGCCAGAACTTTTTTGCTCTCTGTAGATATTTTGTATGGTTTATACGCCGTTGAATTATCTTTATGAAAGCCAACAATTACTTTCGAGTTCGCAGGAATGGTTGAAATTTCTGAAGCTTTTTTTACAATGATCGTCGTTTTTAAATTTAATTGATCCACAAAAGTTTGATAGGGCGCTTCTTCTAACGGAACATAATAATATGTTTCTTTACAGTTTAGCGGAAGCAATTTATGATCATCTTTAATTAAAGTTAATGCGTTGGAATACATTTTCTGAACAATTTTAGAATGTGAATCATTATTTAAATCCTCATTAATATGATCGGGATTTCTAGGTTCATATTGACTTAAGCCTAAATAATATTTTGTCAATAAAATCTTCTTGACGCTTTCTTCTACTCTTTGCTGCGGAATATCTCCTTTGTCGATGGCTTGCTGAATCAATTTTTTACCCGTCGCAACATCCTGACTGAATAACATAATATCATTCCCTGCGGCGAAGGCCATTGCATCAAGTTCACCAGCTTTAAACTTATTGGCAACAGCACCCATATTTAAGGCATCCGTAATTATAAGTCCTTTATAACCCAATTGTTCTTTCAAAATTCCTGTGATGATGTTTTTAGAGATCGAAGCCGGTATTCCTTTTGTTTTTTCCAAGGCCGGAACGTAAAGATGTGCCACCATTACGCCGCCAATGCCTTTATCCATTAATGCTTTAAAAGGTGCAATTTCAACTTCGTTCAATCTTTTTAACGAGTGTGATACCACCGGAAGATCAAGATGCGAATCAGTGTCGGTGTCTCCATGTCCCGGAAAATGTTTAATTGCCGCTAAAATATTATTGTCTTGTAATCCAGTGGCATAGGCCACGGCGGAACTCACCACATTTGGAACTTGTGACCCAAAGCTTCGGTTTCCTATAATTGGATTATTTGGATTCGTATTTACATCAACTACAGGTGCAAAATCCCAGTTGATTCCCATTCTTTTACAGTCTTCCGCAATTTTTGCCGCCATTTCTGTAATTAAATTTTTATCCTGAATTGCGCCCAGCGTCATAGCCCATGGAAATTTGTGTGCCGTTGCAATTCTTTGAAAGATTCCCCATTCAGCATCCATACCGACCATTAAAGGTACTTTTGATTTCTGCTGAAATTCATTAACGAGTTTGATCTCGCGTGCGGCATCGTCCTGCATCAGAATTAAGCCGCCGATCTTATCTTTCAGCACGATATCGCGAACGGCATTAATGTGAGCTTCATCTTTATTTGTATATAAAGCGACGATGAAAAGCTGACCCAGCTTTTCATCCTGTGAAAGTGAATTGTAGGTTTTATTGACCCACTGGTTTGCTTTTTCTATCTCTGATTTTGAAATATTTTTAGGCTGATATTGTGAATGTAAAGCTTGATTAGCAAAAAATAATGCGATAAGGAAAATGGAGATTTGAACTTTGAAATTTTTCATTCTTTCATAAAATAGTTGAGAAACAAAAATACAATTTTTAATTTTTAAAAAGGTCAACTCTGTTGGCATACATATTGACAAATAAAAGTTAATTAATCCTTAAAATTTTAAAAATGAAAAAATATTTTATATTCGCTTTAATGGGAGTTTTCTCTCTTGGAGCAATGGTAAGCTGTAATGATCGGAACGATGAGGTCATCGTTCAAAATCCAGATAATGATACGTACTCTGTGGTTTTGGATATTAATAATGTGAACTTCAGCATTGATCCTGCAAATCCTCAAAGTGGAAGCATCGAACGAACTTTTAATAAACCTTTAGTTGATACAGATGTTGTCTTGATCTACAGAAAAGCGGTATCTACAACAGATGGTTCGCCTGTTTGGCAATCAATTCCACGAAGCATTTATTTTGGGTCCAATGTTTTGGACTACGATTTTGATTTCAGTAGAAATGATATTATGATCTACGCGGACGGTAATTATGCACTAAGTACGACTCCTGAATATATTAGCGGCCAAACTTTTAGAGTGGTATTAGTTCCTGCTTCTCAAGGCGGAAAAAATGCGAATGTAGATTATTCAGATTACAACAGTGTAATTCGATACTTTAAAATAGATGATACAAAAGTTAAAACATTATAACTTTCAATCATTCATATAATTCTAACCACTGCCTTTGCAGTGGTTTTCTTTTGATAGTTTTTAAGGTATAAGTTGTAATTGTTCATAAATTAGTAACTTTAGTGCTTGAATAATTAATTAAAAATATAGTAATAATGAGTGTTCACATCGCGGCTAAAAAAGGAGAAATTGCAAAAACTGTTTTACAACCAGGAGATCCTTTAAGAGCAAAATATATCGCAGATCATTTTTTAACAGAAGTAAAATTGGTAAGTCAAACCAGAAATATTTTCTATTTTACGGGTTTATACAAAGGCAAGGAAGTTTCTGTAGGCGCCAGTGGAATGGGATGTGCGAGTATTGGGATTTATTCCTACGAGTTATTCACAGAATTTGATGTGGATACCATCATTAGAATTGGTACTTGTGGCGCTTACACAGACGAGTTAAAAGTTTTCGATCTTTTAAACGTGGAGTTTGCGGCAAGTGAATCAACCTATGCTAAATTCGCCTGGGAAATTGAGGATGAAAAACTGAAACATCAGGGGAATACGTTTGACCTCCTAAACCAAACTTCGAAAGATCTATCTCTAGAAATAAAACCTACGACGATTCACACCAGTGATATTTTTTATAGAAAAAGTCAGGATCTACCGGCAATTGCTGCGAAATATAATTGCGCTGCTGTAGAAATGGAAGCTTTCGCTCTTTTTGCAAACGCCCAGCATTTAGGTAAAAATGCAGCAACCATATTAACAGTTTCTGATATCATCCCAACTGGTGATTATATCTCTGCTGATCAAAGAGAAAAAGCATTGAAACCCATGATTGAGTTGGCTTTGGAAACGGCAATTAAAATCTAGATAAAAACAAGCTAAAGGATTTCATTTTGATCATCTAAAAGATGCCCGAAGTAATCTTTTTTAACTTTCAAATAACTTTCACTTTCCTTTGTAGAGTCCATCTGCAAAGGAATTCTTTTGTTTAGAAGAATGTTGCTTTCCTTTACAAATTTTAGTTTTTCGGGATTGTTGGTCAGTAGATTTACTGATTTCACGTTCAGAATATTCAAAATTTCAATGGCAACGTCGAAGTTACGGTCATCTGCCGGAAGTCCAAGTTTAAGATTAGCTTCAACCGTATCAAAACCCTGCTCCTGTAATGCGTACGCTTTGAGTTTGTTGATGATCCCAATGTTTCTGCCTTCCTGTCTTAGGTAAACAATGATCCCACCGTTCTCCTGAATAAATTTCATAGCACGATCAAGCTGTTGACCGCACTCACATTTTTTGGAGTGGAAAACTTCACCCGTAATACATTCAGAATGAAACCGTACGTTCACCGGTTGAGAAAAATTGGTATTTTTTGCTACTATTGCCATGTGTGGCATCCAATCATCTTGGTCTTCAGCAAATGCAATCATGCGAAATTCCCCGTACTCCGTAGGTACATTGGATTCTGCCTGGATTTTTAACATGGAAATTTAGTTTATCTTGGAGGTACTTAAGGAATCTTTAGGAATATTACTTTCTAATAGAGACATATTAGTTTTAATTCTAACCAAATATCGGTTAAGGACTTGATCCTCATCTGAATTCAGGTATGGTCTTAATTTTTGAAGCTTTTTGTACGATTTTTCAAAACTTCTCTGCGCATTGTTCAGCCCATTAATATTGTACGATTCCAGTGCGCCAATATAATCTTTAAGATGGTACTTAAGGTTGGTCACCTCTTTGTTAACGGCGTCATTTCTAAACTTCGGAAAGGAAGAAATGAGATTCGTAATTTCCGAAGAATAAACAATTAAATTTTTACGCTCCGAATAAGAATAAGTTTGAACTCCTTCACCTTTTTCTAAAATTGAGTTACCAACCGGCGAAAGATTAATTTTCTCTGCAGAACAGGAAAGGGCAAAGAAAAATATTAAAATGTAACTAAACTTTTTTTTATTCATTTTTCACATTTTGATAAAGGATCGGATTAAGACTTTGGTCATTATACATTTTCATCTGTTTGTAGACTTTCATCTTAGTTTTACCGTTCTCTATATCAAAAAGCAATTGCTCGATCGCTTCAGAAAGATCTTTTTGTTGCTCCAGCAATACATTCAGTTTGTCGGTGCATTTTTTTCGGTGGTCTTCACTCGCCGTCTCTCTTTGAGCCTCAAGATTCATGTGATAGATTTTTAATGCTAAAATTGATAAACGGTCAACTGCCCAAGCGGGAGTTTCTGAATTTATCTTAGCATCTTCACGCGGTGATATATTTTTATATTTATCAAGGAACCAACTGTCGATAAACTCTACCAAATCTGTTCTTTTTTGATTTGAAGAGTCTATTTTTCTTTTCAAAGTAAGGGCTTCTGTAGGGTCAATATCCTCATCGCGAATAATATCTTCCATATGCCATTGAACGGTATCAATCCAGTTCTTTGCATACAAAAGTTGTTCCAAAGAACCGTCTGGAAAAGGATTTTTTATTGTTGCCTCTACATTGTCTGTCAAATGGTAATCTTCAATCGATTGGCTAAAAATTTCCCACGCAGTTTCCGTAAATTTCATTAAGTCTGTCTTTTTATGGAGTAGTGCTTGAATTGCTCTTTGGCTCCTCCGGATTTTTAGGTTCGTCTTCTTTTACAGCATCCTTAAACTCTTTGATTCCAGACCCAAGACCTCTCATCATTTCAGGAATTTTTCTTCCACCGAAGAAAACTAAAATAATAATCCCAACAATCAATAGATGTTGCCAAGAAAGTGCCATTATTGTTAATGTATCCATTTTATATATTTTTACAAAGTTATATTAAATTTTTAATTCACCCAACCTATAGGATCTACGGGATTGCTGCCATTCCAGATTTGGAAATCTAAAGTATAACTGCCATCAAAATCAGAACCTACCACTCCTATTGAAGTTCCGGCCGAAACTTGTTGGTTCGCAGAAACCATTGTACTCCCCAAATTGGCATAAATAGTAAAATAATCGCCGTGTTTAACAATAACCGTTTTAGATCCGTCGGCAGATGCTACGACACGGGAAACAGTTCCCGGCGCAATACATTTTGCAACAGTTCCTTTCGAAACAGCAATTTTAATTCCGTTATTTTCTTCTACAATATTTTTGAAAACGGGGTGTGGCTGTCGCCCAAAACGGTGCGTAATAGTTCCGTAAGCCGGCATTCCCATCTTCCCTCTATTCGCTGCGAAATTATTGCCAACCGCCGAAGAAACGCCGTAGTTGGTCATTGCTTTGGTTTCGGCAGCTTGCTTTTCGTCGTTGTTTTTCTTCGTCATACTGGCTTCTGCTGCTCTAGCATTCGCTGCTTTTTCCGCTGCAGCTTTAGCATTTGCTGCTGCAATAGCCGCATCTTTTGCTGCTGCCAATCGTCGGGCTTCTGCTTTTTCAGCATCGGCAGCCCTTCTTGAATCTTCACTTTTCTTTGCGTCTGCGGCCAAAGCTAGTTTCGCCTTTTCTGCTTCTTCAGCGGCTTTTCTATCTGAAATTTCTTTCAGTCTTCTCGCTTCATCATCTGCTTTTTTCTTTTCTAAAGCTAAAGCTTCCATCTTCGCCTTGTTCTCCGCATCAATTCGTGCTTTTTCACGCTCTGCAGCGATCTTAGCTAATCGAATTTTCTCTGCTTCTTCTTTTTTACGTTCTGCTTCTTTTGCTTTGGCAATTCGAATTTCTTCCGCAATAATTGATCGAATCTGTCCTTCTAATTTTTTAGATTCTGTCTGTTTCTGTTGTAATTCAGCAGTAAGTTGTACTTCATTTTTCTTAAATTCTGCTAAAAGATTTTGTTTGGTTTTTTTCTCAGCTTCTATTGTTAAAAGGTCTTTTTGCTGATTTGAAAGAATCGTTTCTTTATCTTTTACAGCTTTCTGTCTTAAGGCAATATTCTCTAACAAAACCTTTGCTGCCGTCGAGATCTCTGCAGCTTTCTTATCTTGATAGTCTGAATAATCTTTCAAATATTGAACCCGTCGCAAAGCTTCTCCCAAATTTTTAGAAGAAAGAATGAAAGTTACTTTATTCTGAACTCCTTTATTTTTGTAAGCTTTTACAAGAACTTCTGCATAATTTTTTCGTAGAACGGCCAATTCCCGATTTTGTCGGTTGATCTCTAACTGACGCAAATAAATTTCGTCTTCGATTAATTTTTTTTCTTTTTGGGTATTGGTATAAACTTTTTCGCGAAGTTGAATTTTTTTCTCCACCTCATTCAGATAAGCAACAGACAATTTCGACTGTTGCTGAGTTTTAGCTAAATTTGAGTTGATGGAGGCAATTTGTTTTTTCAGTTCCGCATTCTGCTTTTGAAGTTGTTCTTTTTTCTGCCCAGAAAAAAAAGTAAACAGAAAAATTCCTATTAAAAAGCTCAGTCTTTTAATCATTTGATCTCAGTTTTCGTATAATTGTTGGGAACAGAATAAGGAGTTACCATTTTAGAACTCTCAAATTTCGTATTTTCTAGTAAAATCTGGCTGTTTTTCGCGCCTTTTATTATTATTTTAACATTTTTTGGAAGTCTTGCATTTTCAAAATTTTCCCAATTGGAGTAAGATACTTCCAGCTGATCCGGTTCATCTACTTTGTTTAATGAAACTTTTTCTAAATCCATATCTGCATTATAACTCAATGAAGCATTGTATTCAGAAACCTTTCCGTTGTTCGTAAATTTCAAATTTTTCACTGAACTCAGCAAATAGCCCTGTGCATTTTTGGTGACTTTAAAATCTTTATCATTTACTGGAATAAATGTTTTACCCAATAACAAATTTTGAAAAGCACCATAATCGATAAAATTGACATTCAGTAGTGAGTTCAAATAACTGAAATCAGATTCGATATAGGTTTTATTCCATTTTTCATACCCTTTAATTCCTTCGGGAGTTGCAATTCCACGTCCTACGTTCAGGAATATGGCAACCATATTGATCCAGACTTTTTGATCTTTTTCAATATAAATAGTGGCGTCTAAAGGAGGAATAAAACTGCCCGTTTCTGCAGTAATCCTGGTATTGATTTTCAGCTGTTGAAAGTCTGTATTTTCTTTAATTTTAGTAAAGAAAGCGGAACTTGAAGCAATTGCCGTCTGCGTATTTATAGGTGCATCGCCTGTTGTTCTGGTTTTGCAAGAACTCAGAATAAGCATTAAAGCTGCTGGAATAATATATTTCTTCATTTTTTTACTTCAGAGGTTTGCAATAGTAACGCCAAACCACACAGAATGTTTTGCGTGGCTTTCTACGGTTTATTTTTTGTAATTAAAGACTGTTTTCTTTTGATAGAAAATCAAGCACCGAGTAATCACCTAATGAGATTTGTCTAGCCACCCCAAAGTATTGTGCAGAATTACCGATCATTGAATTGCTCAGGTTTCCATGGTCAATTACGGTATTTTCCTGAATAAGGGAATTGTCAATATTTGAATTTATAACTATGGTGTTATTGCCAATAGAAACTCGAGGGCCAATTTTTGAATTTGAAATCTCTACATTTTCCCCGATGAAACATGGTGGAATAATTAAACAGTTTTCGATTTTTGAAGAAGCCGGATAGTTGGCAACATTTGCTCTTTCGTATTCCAGAACTTTTCCGTTGGTATCAACAGTCGCATTTTTATTTCCACAATCCATCCAGTCATCAACTTTACCTAAAGAAAATTTCGCTCCTTTTTGACGAAGATTTTCTAACGCAGTTGTCAATTGATATTCGCCACCAACTTTAATGTCATTCTCCATAATATGGTTAATTTCCGACATTAATTTCTCGGCAGAATTGAAATAGTAAATTCCAATAATCGCCAAGTCAGAAACGAAGGTGGTTGGTTTTTCTACGAAATCAGTGATGAATCCATAATCATCTAATTTCACAACTCCAAAAGCGGAAGGGTCTTCAACTTTTTTTACCCAGATTACACCATCTGAGTTTTTATCTAAAATAAAGTCAGCTTTAAATAAAGTATCCGCGAAAGCCACAACTACATTTCCCTGCATGGATTGCTCTGCACATTTAATCGCGTGCGCTGTTCCTAGTGGTTCGTCCTGCGTATAAACGGTTCCTTTTGCACCTAAACTTTCAGCGATCTGAATTAAAGAAGCCTCAACTTCAGCTCCGAAATCTCCAATAATAAAAGCAATTTCGTCGATTTTCTCGCCAGCTACTTTCGTAATATCTTCCACTAAACGTTGAACAATTGGTTTACCTGCAATCGGAATTAAGGGTTTTGGAACTGTTAAAGTGTGCGGTCTTAATCTGGAGCCGCGTCCGGCCATTGGAACTATAATTTTCATAATTGTATTTTTAATTTACTCATTAATTGAACTAAATCAATTTTAAGAATGAGATGTATTTTTATTTATAATTGAGTACTACCGAATCCGCCGGCTCCTCGCTCGGTTTCATTGATTTCAGCAACTTCCTGCCATTCTGCAGTTTCATATTTTGCAATCACCATTTGGGCAATTCGGTCACCATTATTGATGTTAAAATCTTCGGTCGACAAATTTACTAAAATAACCCCAATTTCCCCGCGGTAATCTGCGTCGATTGTCCCGGGAGCATTTAAGACAGAGATTCCGTTTTTTATAGCTAGTCCGCTTCTTGGTCTGACCTGAGCTTCATAACCTTCCGGAAGTTCTAAAAATAATCCTGTTGGAATTAACTTTCTTTCCAAAGATTTCAAAGTGATGGTTTCTTCCAGGTTAGCATATAAATCCATTCCGGCAGAAAGTGCAGTCTGGTATTTAGGTAAAGGATGCTGCGATTTATTGATGATTTTTATTTTCATACTAAGCTTTTCTTAATTTTTTTAAAGTGTCTTTTTCAAAGTACAGGACAATAGCTAAAAACACGATTAATAATGAGTTTCCGATGATTAAGTTTCCGTCCAGTACATAATAAGAAAGGAGGGAGAAGAAAATACTTAAAGACAAATATCCTATAATTTTCTTCATATGATACGGAACGGGATAAAAATATTGACCCAGGAAATAAGAGACGGTCATCATTGAAAAGTAGCTTAAAAAAGTTCCCCATGTTGAAGCCCAATATCCATAAGATGGTATGAAATATACGTTGACAGCAATCGTAACTGCCGCGCCCAAAATTGAAATGTAAGCGCCAAAAATAGTCTTGTCAGAAAGTTTATACCAAACCGACATATTCAAATAAATACCTAAAAAAACGGCGGCGATTAAAACAATCGGCACAATCGGAATTCCTTCATTATAAGCCGGATTCGAAAGATAAAGTTCAGCCAGCCAATTTAGATTAACGCATAAAGCCAATAAAATAACGCAATTGACAATCACGAACATATCCATTAATTTAGCATATGATTGACCCGAGTTTTCATTTTTTGCGTGCGAGAAAAAGAAAGGTTCAATTCCCAAAAGATACGCTTGTCGGAATAAGGTAAGGAAAGTCACAATTTTACAAACCGCTCCATAAATCGCCATTTGCTCCGTGTTTATTCCATCAGGTAAAAGGTACTTTAAAAACTGTCGGTCCATCGTTTCATTAACTACTCCAGCCAAACCGGCGATGGTAATTGGCCAGGAATACGCCATCATTTTTTTCCAGAGATTCCAGTCGAAGGCGGCGACCCGTACCGATTTTATTTCTTGAGCAAGAAGAATAAATGTTACGGCGCTCGCTACTAAGTTGGCGACAAACACATAACCAATCCCAAACTCCTTATTATAAGTGTAACCAAAAAGCCCTTTGTCTCCCAAACGAGGTAAAATCACAATAAAGAAAAGGACTAACAGGAAGTTAATAACGCCATTTGTAATTTTAATTAAAGCAAACTTTTTCGGTCGTCCCGTTTTTCTTAAAATTACAAAAGGCATTGTTGAAAGTCCATCTAAGCCAAGAACAAAAAGCATCATCGTTAGAAGATTGATTTGATCCGGTGTTTTAAAAGCGATCGCTAAATCCTGTCGGAAAATATAAGCGAACAGCATAAAAAGAACGGAAGCTCCAATCACGCTTAAAGTTGCCGTAGAAATTAATTTTTTGGTGTCGCCTTCTTTTTCGGCAAAACGGAAAAAAGTCGTTTCCATTCCGTGAGAAAGCAAAACGATGATGATTCCGGCAACCGAATAAAAATCGATAAAAGGAGCCAGCGATTGTGGGCCGAAAGCGTTCGTAACAAAGGGACTGATGATAAAAGGAAACAACCGAATTATAACCGTACTTAATCCATAAATCGCGGTTTGTCCCAATAATTTTTTATACAAAATTTCTGAATTTCTGCAAATATAATTAAATAGATTTGAGCTGAAAAGATTTCAAGTTTTAGGTTAGAATAAATGAGCAATTTGTTTTTTCAACGAATTCGCGAATTTATTTGCGCGAAAAGATAGATTAGTGCATTCGTGGCAGGATATCTTCCATTAATTTAAATTTATTTATAATAAAGGCGGAAGCATTTTTAAATCGTTTTTAAATATTAAATTTGTGAAAGCTGATTTCCAAAAGCGAACCTTAATTTTTCAATCCACCAAATCTTAGTTCTCCTGAAATGAAAATCCTTATCAAAAATGCCCACATCGTCAATGAAAATCAAATTTTCGAAAGTGATTTACTCATCGAAAATGATTTAATATCAAAAATCGGAAAAAATATTTCTGAAGAAAATGTTCATCAGATTATTGATGCTACCGGAAAACATCTTTTGCCGGGGATCATTGATGATCAGGTTCATTTCCGCGAACCGGGTTTAACTTGGAAAGGCGATATTGAAAGTGAATCCAGAGCTGCAATTGCAGGTGGAATTACGAGTTTTATGGAACAGCCTAATACGGTTCCGAATGCAGTGACTCAAGAATTATTAGAAGAAAAATACAAAATTGCCGCCGAGAAATCATTTGCCAATTATTCTTTTTTAATGGGCGGAACGAATGATAATCTGGAAGAAGTTCTGAAAACCAATCCGCGAAATGTTGCCGGAATAAAATTGTTCCTCGGTTCTTCAACCGGAAATATGTTGGTTGATAATCCGGAAACTTTAGAAAAGATTTTCAGCAGTACCAAAATGTTGATAGCGGTTCACTGTGAAGATGAAGCAACAATCAGAAAAAACACGGAAATCTTTAAAGAAAAATATGGCGAAGATATTCCTGTAACTGCGCATCATTTAATTCGCAGTGAAGAAGCGTGTTATATTTCTTCTTCAAAAGCAATTGAGCTGGCGAAAAAAACAGGAGCTAGATTGCATGTGTTTCACTTATCGACCGCAAAAGAAATGGAATTGTTCAGAAATGATATTCCATTAAAAGAGAAAAAAATCACGGCAGAAGTTTGTGTTCATCATCTAAGTTTTACCAATGAAGATTACGAAACGAAGGGAAATTTCATCAAGTGGAATCCTGCCGTGAAAACGCAGATAGATAAAGACGGATTATGGGAAGCTTTGTTGGATGACCGAATTGATGTGATTGCTACAGATCACGCGCCGCATACTTTAGAAGAGAAATCTCAAAAATATTTACAGGCACCTTCCGGCGGACCTTTGGTTCAGCATGCTTTAAATGTAATGCTCGAAAACTTTAAAAAGGGTAAGATTTCTTTAGAAAAAATTGTTCAAAAAATGTGTCATAATCCGGCGATTTTATTTCAAATTGAAAAAAGAGGTTTTATCAAAGAAGGTTTTAAAGCAGATTTGGTTTTGGTTGATATGAATGACCGTTACACGGTTTCCAAAGAAAACATTCTCTACAAATGTGGTTGGAGTCCTTTTGAAGGAACTGAATTTCATTCAAAAATAACGCATACTTTCATAAATGGTTTTCCAGCTTTTGACAATGGAAAAATTTCCGAAGAAAAACATGGCGAAAGATTACTTTTTGACCGTAAATAATTTTTTTATGAGATCAAAAATTTTACAGATTATATTAGTTATTGTTTTTGCAATTGATTTGTTTTTCATTTTCAATAATCAACCGGAATTGCGGTTTTTCACTAAACCGCTTTTGCTTCCAATTTTAATTTTAATGTATATCACAAGTTTAAAATCAGAAAAAATTCAATTGGATAAATTGTTTTTAGTGGGATTGGTGCTTAGTTTTTTTGGGGATTTATTTCTTCTTTTTAAATGGGGTTTTTTGCCTGGACTAGGCAGCTTTTTATTGGCTCATCTGTTTTATATTATTTCTTTTAAGAAAAAACAGCAAACACGTATTTCGGAAATTTGGCCGGTTATTCTTAGTCTCTATGCCTCAATTTTACTCTTTTTTCTTTTTCCGTATTTAAAAGAAATGAAAATTCCAGTAATTATTTATGCTGTTGTAATTGCTACGATGATGTACAACGCTATTAAAACGCAGAACAGAAACTTGATTATTGGAGCGCTTTTATTTCTAATTTCAGATACGCTGCTTTCCGTATATCTGTTCTTGCAGCCCTTGATGATCCTTAATTTGCTGGTGATGATAACCTATGTTTTGGCGCAATGGTTTTTGGTGAGAGGAATGCTTTCATCTAAAAATTAGTAAAGATTTGAAACAATTCCCAAAAATTTTCGTCTAATACTTTAAATAAATAATTTATGTTCAAAAAACTCTCCTTGGCAATTTTCATGTTGCTCTTTTCTTTGCACATTTTTGCACAGAATAAATATGAGTGGAAAGAAGCTTCTGGAAACGGTTACACGTACAAATATGTAACAAACGATCCAATGAGCGCAAGATTTTACACCTTGAAAAATGGTTTGACTGTTATTTTAAGTCCGACCAAAAAAGATCCCAGAATTCAAGCTTATGTTGCTGTGAAAGCGGGAAGTAAAACCGATCCACGAACAAATACGGGATTAGCGCATTATCTGGAACACATGGTTTTTAAAGGAACTGATAAATATGGTTCTCTGGATTGGGCGAAAGAAAAACCGGAATTGGATAAAATTGACGCGCTTTACGAAACGTACAATAAAACCAAAGATGAAGCTCAAAGAAAAGCGATTTACAAGAAAATCGATTCTGTTTCCGGAGTTGCAAGTAAATTCGCGATTGCCAATGAGTACGATAAAATGATGGCTTCAATGGGAGCACAAGGAACAAATGCCTTCACAAGTTTTGAGCAAACAGTTTATACCGATGATGTTCCGAGTAGTTCTTTGAATAAATATTTAGCCGTTCAGGGAGAAAGATTTCGTAATCCAATCTTGAGAATTTTCCACACGGAATTAGAAGCGGTTTACGAAGAAAAGAACAGAAGTTTAGACAGTGATGGAAGCAAAGTTTTCGAAACTTTATTTGCAGAATTATTTAAAAATCATAATTACGGACAGCAAACTACGATAGGAACGATTGAAGATTTAAAAAATCCTTCCTTGGTTGAAATTAGAAAATACTTCCACAACTATTATGTTCCCAATAATATGGGCGTCATTTTATCGGGAGATTTTGATCCGGATGTGGTGATTGCACAAGTTGATAAAGCTTTTTCTTACATGCAAAACAAACCGGTTGCGAAATATACCTTCAAGCCGGAAACTCCGATTACAGCTCCAATCATTAAAGAAATTACAGGTCCAGATGCGGAAAACTTAACCATCGGTTTCAGATTACCGGGAAATAAAGACAAAGATGTTTTGATTGCAGATTTGGTTGGGCAAGTTTTAACCAATGGTAAAGCAGGTTTGATGGATTTGAACTTGGTTAAAAAACAAAAATTATTACGCGCTTCGGCAGAAACTTTTACGTTGATCGATTACGGGGTTTTGTACATCAGTGCAGCTCCAACCAACGGACAAAGTTTAGAAGACGTGAAAACTTTGGTCTTAGGAGAAATCGATAATTTGAAAAAAGGAAACTTCGATCAGGAATTGATTACTTCCATTATCAACAACATCAAGAAAAATAAAATCTACGAATCCGAAAAGTATGATGCTCGCGCAAGTTCTTTGATGGATGCGTTTACTTCTGAGTTAAACTGGAGAGATCAAGTTGCTTACGTGAATGATTTATCCAAGATTTCTAAAGCAGATATTGTTGCTTTTGCCAATAAATATTTAGGTGAAAATTATGTTGCGGTTTTAAAAAGAAAAGGAGAATCTCCTGCAACGGTTAAAATTGAAAAACCGCAGATCACGCCAGTTGAAACCAATGCAGATAAGCAATCTGAATTTGTGAAGATGGTTGGAAATATGCCAAATAATCCTTCAACTCCCGTGTTTTTGGATTACAATAAAGATATTCAAAAATCAAAATTAGGAAAAGCAGAAGTGCTTTACGTTCCAAATACCGAAAACCAGATTTTCCGTTTGAAATACCGTTATAAAATCGGGTCTTTAAATGATTTGAAACAACCTTTAGCTTCTCAATATCTGCAGTTTTTAGGAACAGATAAAATGTCTTCCGAAGAAATTTCAAAAGCATTTTATAAAATTGCGTGTAGTTTCACCATCGCTTCTGGCGAAGAATATACCATGGTTTCTATCGAAGGTTTACAGGAGAATTTTGATGCTGCCGTAAAATTATACGAAGATTTAATTCTGAATGTAAAAGCAGATGACGCTGCGTTGAAAAGTTTGAAAGAAAGATTAGCAAAAGCAAGAAAAGACGTGAAAGCCAATAAAGGCGCAATTCTTCAAGGCTTAACAAGCTATGCTTTGTACGGTGAAAAAAATAAATTCAATAATGTTTTAACCAATGCTGAGTTAGAAGCTACAACTTCCAAAGAATTGGTTGACCGCATTAAAAACCTCAATAATTACGAACAAACTGTTATTTATTACGGTCCAGCTTCCCTGAAAGATTTAGGGAATAAACTGAAAACCATGCATCCGGTTCCGGCAAAATTTGTGTCAACAGATTCTACCAGAGTTTTCAAACAGATTCCTCAGACCAAAAACACCGTGTTGTTCACCGATTATGACATGGTACAGGCAGAAACGCGCTGGATCAGAAACACCGATGTTTACGATCCGAAAAAGAACACCGTTGTAAAAGTTTTCAACAACTATTTCGGGGGCGGTATGGGTTCCATCGTGTTCCAGACCATCCGTGAGAGTAAGGCTTTGGCGTATTCTACCTACGGATTTTACATGCAGCCGCAGAAAAAAAATCAGGAATATTACATGATGAGTTACGTTGGAAGTCAGGCCGATAAATTCAATGACGCAACGACGGCGATGACCGAATTGTTGACCAAAATGCCCGACCTGAGTGAGAATTTAAACCTCGCAAAAACGCAGGTAAAGAAAGACATTCAAACCGAAAGAATCACGCAGGATAATATTATTTTCAATTATCTGGCGGCGAAAGAATTAGGTTTGTCGGAAGATCCGCGCAAAACGATTTACAGTTCTGTAGACAATGTAAAAATGCAGGATTTGAAATCTTTCCACGATGCTAATTTATCCGGAAAACCCTACACTTACGCCATTGTCGCCTCAGAAAAAAGAGTTCCGATGAAGGATTTAGAAAAACTGGGTGAAGTGAAGAAGATTTCTTTAGAAGAACTTTTCGGGTACTAAACTTTAAAAAATAATTGATACAGAAAACTGCTCCAGATTTGGGGCAGTTTTTTTTGTCATTTAGAGGAACTGCGCTCGGTAAACTGCAAATGTGCAATCTAAAGCGAGGTTGTCTATTTCAATAATTTACGTTTTTCCACTTCTTGTAATATGCTCATTTGTTGAATAGCAATTTTATTTAGTTTTATTAATCGTTCTGCTTGTGGCATCTTTTCGTTGATGAAAACAGAGTTTAGGTTTTCGATATTTGATAGGCAAATTAGTTCATTAATTGTTGCGTAATCCCGAATATTGCCTTTCAAAACTGGGTTTCTTTCTCGCCATTGTTTGGCCGTAATTCCAAATAATGCAACATTTAAAACCTCGGCTTCGTTGGCGTAAATGGTTGAGGTTTGTGCGGTCGAAAGTTCTTTTGGTATCAAGTTGTGTTTTATGGCATCTGTATGAATGTGGTAATTGAGTTTCGCCAATTCTCGTTTGGCTGTCCAGCCCAATTGTTTTTGTTCATCTTCTTTGAGCCGTTGAAATTCGGCAATCAAATACAATTTAAACGGAACACTTATAGCCGAACCAAACTCAAAAGCAATGTCTTTATGAGCATAAGTTCCGCCATATTTTCCCTTTCTTACAATGATTCCGATAGCATTTGTTTTATCAATCCATTCAGAAATGCTTAATACAAAGCTTGGTAAACCAGCCTGCATTTTAAAGTGGTCGAATTCCACCACTTTAAAATTTGGGTTATTAATTTGTTCCCAAGTTCCCAAAAATTCAAGGGTATATCGAGTTCTTATCCAATTTTTTATGATGTCTGCCGCTCGGCTTTCACTTTCTTTGGCATTTGCCATATCAGTAAGCGAAATATAATCTCGTTCCTCGAACGCTATAATCGTAATTTCTTTATCGTTTACATTAATTTTTGCCATAGTAATACAAATTTGGGAAAATATTTCAATGGAAGATATGCAAAAATTAGGAGAAGTACAGAAGGTTTCTTTAGAAGAACTTTTCGGGTACTAAACCTTTTAAAATAATTGATACAGAAACTGCTCCAGATTTGGAGCAGTTTTTTTTATGTCATTGCGAGGAGGAGGCACGACGACGAAGCAATCCCAAAGTGCAAAAGCGAGGTAATCTCAATTTCTATATTTTCTTGGGCGCACATTTCCGCCCTCCGTTCCCGCTTTTTTGTAAGCCTGTCCAGAGCTTGTTGAAGGATCTCTCCTCGCAAAAAGAGCTCCACTCAGGTCGGGGCGCGGTGATTGTGCAGTATAAAGATTAGTTTTTCAAAATGAAAGTAAATAGCGCAAAGTCGGGAGACTTTAAGCAGTGGGGGAATGTCTCCAACATTTAGCATACCCCGCACTTTGCTAAAACAATATTAGTAGAAATACTATTTAAATTTAAGGTTTGTAATTTCTTCATATAATTCTTCAATACTGGAAAAATTACAATAAGGAGTTTTAGTTAAGATAGAAATACATATCATTTTTGAAAGTTGAAACGACAATGAAAGATCTTCATATTCAATGCTTTTATTATTACCATGTGCAATAGATGATCTTTCTTTATAGAGTTTTTTAAATAGTTTTGAAATTTCTTTTCTTTTTTCATAATCATCTTCTAAAATAAAAGCAATTGATTCACTTAGTTGGCTAACGATTGAAGGAGAAATAAAAGATTTTATATCATATTGCAACAAGCTTTCTATAGCGAAAATAAATTGTAATAATGCTTTTGATGAACTAGTATCATAAACACCATTGCCTATCCAAAAAACGGATTTCATGATTCGTTCTTCAATTTTAGTTTTATTCTCTTTTTGTAGTAATTGCCAGATTTGACCGTTACCATTTGTTGTTTTTACAAAATGGTCATCATTTACATTAACTAATAATTTTAAGTCACTTTCGGAACTGTGATTAATCGTATTTTTATTGCAAGTTAATATCTCTCTAGAAATCCAGTTTCTATAATTTAAAATTCCAACCATTCGTAAGTGCTTTAGATCCCCAATCATGTAATTGAAAATATTTTCAACATTTTCACAAATTCCAAAAGAGATTTCTTTGGCTTTGACTTCATCTCGCGCATTAATCCTTATTCCTATAAAGTAGTCAGATTGTCTATCTTTAAAATAATAATTAAAATCCTTTCCGAAAATAAATTTTCTTTTTAAAATATCTTCCGCGAGGGAAATGTTATAGATTGAAAACTTTCCAAAGTTTTTTTCAGGAATATCCAATAAAACTCCAAAAATTTCATATAAAACTTCATTTTCCATCATAGGAAGTTTTAAGAAATCATCAATTATTATTTGAAAATCTTCATCAGTTGTTTTTCGCTTTTCTTGTAATAATTTTTTAATCACATTAATTAATTGCTTCTCGAATTTTTTGTAAGAGATTGTTGCTGCGACTTCTTTATTAAAATTATAAAGCTCGTTTAATGTTCTTCTAAATGTAAAATAGTTGTCTGTTCCTACAAAAGATATTGTAAAAGGGAAACCAGGAAATACTCGGTATACTGTTTCTTTTTCTTTATCTAATTCTAAAGTAGCAATTTTAACAAGTACATCTATTTTATGAGAGTTGGTCATAGTTTATTTTGTAACAAATTTAAAAGTACAATTAGACGATATCATTGTATCAAGTTTCGCATGGTATATATGAATCATCATCTATTTAGGCAACGCTAAAATACTCAAAAATCCCTCCCCACCCAACCATCACACCCCTCATTTTTTTACGAAAAACACCCCATCCATAGAAAATCTTTAAAAACAATCAAAACTTTTCGCTGATATTTTACCAATTCAGCAATATTTTTTCTAATTTTGGGTAAGCCAACAAGAGAAGAAGCGCATCCCGATGCAACTTGTTTTAAGCACAAAATGATGGCAGTGCTGCCAAATTTCCGGAAAACTTCAAGCACCCGTGCAACAATCTTTCCGGCAAAGCGGAAAACCCCAAACACGCGTGCAACAAACTTTCCGGTAAGGCGGAAAGGGCAAAACACCCGCGCAACAGACTTTCCGCTGAAGCGGAAAACCTGCCGCACTACTGTAACGAAATTTCCGACAAATTCTGAACATTTAAACACAAATACTATGAATGCAATTGATTTAAGAATCCTCCGCAACGCAGAATACCTGCAGTACACGAAAGATTTTGCGGGCATCATCAACCTGAATGATCCTGCCACTTTGCAGATCGACACCAAACTTGCTGCCTTTACCGCAAAAACCACCGAACTCGAAAACCTTTTCAAAAAAGCCCTCGCCAACGACCGCACCAAAGCAGTATTGGCGCTCGATCAAAGAAGAGATGATGCCATCAACGGGATTGCTGATTTTCTGCAGGGCTATTCCTATCATTACGAAGCAGACAAAAAACAAAACGCCCAAAAATTACTGACGGCTTTGGCAATCTACGGCAGCGGAATTGCCCGCCAGAATTATATGTCGGAAACCGCAACCATCAATAACCTCCTCGTTGATTTCGCCGACAAACCCGAATTGGCTGCGGCGGTGACCGCTTTCAGTTTGCAACCCTGGATCGATGAACTGCAGGATGCCAATACACTCTTCAACACCGAATATCTTTCCCGCACACAGGAATATGGCGACGCCAATCCCGATACCATCAAATCGAAAAGAGAGGAAACCAATGTGACTTATTACGCGCTTCGGGACCGCATCGATGCGCTGCATACTTTGGTAGAAACGCCGCCATCACCTTACACCACGGTGATCAACCAACTCAATGCCTTAACAGATCAGTACAATGTATTGTTGGTGCATCGACAAGAAGTGCCGCCGGAAAATCCTGTGGTTCCTACTTAATTAAATTTTTGATATTACTAGAAAAACCGCCTGATTGGGCGGTTTTTTTATTCACGTCATTGCGAGGAACAGCCTGTCCCGAACCTTCGGGAAAGCAATCCCATGAACATAGCGCGGTCATTGCGAGGAAGAATGACGAAGCAATCCCTAAGTACGAAGCGCGGTTTTTGTATGATGGGATTGCTTCAGCGGTTTGAAAGGCTATCGTTAATAGAACATTCAAGCAACCGCTTCGCAATGACGCCATAAAATAAAATCTATATCTTTAAAATGTTGACAGAATCTCTTAATCCTAATTTAATATTCATAACATTTTATAAAATTTCATAGGACGATAAATTAATCTTAAATTTAAATCAAAATTAAAATATGAATTTGTACACCCAACCTATGCTCAAAGAAGACGCCTTAAAAGATAAAGTAGCCATCGTAACCGGTGGTGGAAGCGGACTTGGAAAAGCCATGACGAAATATTTTCTTCAATTAGGCGCCAAAGTAGTTATCACTTCCCGAAATTTAGAAAAACTTCAAGCGACCGCAAAAGAACTCGAAGAAGAAACCGGTGGAAAAGTATTATGTGTTTCTTGCGATGTTCGAAATTGGGATGAGGTTGAAGCGATGAAAGAAGCGGCAATCAAAGAATTCGGACAAATTGATATTCTCTTAAATAACGCCGCCGGAAATTTTATTTCCCCAACCGAAAGATTAACGCATTCTGCATTTGATTCCATTTTAGATATCGTTTTGAAAGGCACGAAAAACTGCACATTATCCATCGGGAAATACTGGATCGATCATAAAGTTCCGGGAACGGTGCTCAATATTGTCACCACTTATGCATGGACCGGTTCTGCGTATGTTGTTCCTTCCGCGTGTGCAAAAGCCGGAGTTTTGGCAATGACCAGAAGTTTAGCCGTAGAATGGGCAAAATATGGAATCCGTTTCAATGCCATCGCACCGGGACCATTCCCTACAAAAGGCGCTTGGGAAAGATTATTACCCGGAGATTTGGCAGAAAAATTCGATATGCGCAAAAAAGTGCCGTTGAGAAGAGTGGGGGAACATCAGGAATTGGCGAATCTAGCCGCGTATTTGGTTTCCGATTATTCCGCTTACATGAATGGCGAAGTTGTAACCATAGATGGTGGCGAATGGTTGCAGGGCGCCGGAGAATTCAATATGCTCGAAGCCATTCCTCAGGAAATGTGGGATCAAATGGAAGCGATGATTCGGGCGAAAAAATCGAATTAATTAAAAAAAATAAAATTAAACCCCAACAATTGTAACATTGTTGGGGTTCTTTTTACTTATCCTTAAAATTATCCTCATGAATTTCAAAATCTTCAAACCGGTGTTTGCTTTTGCGATGGCCGTTTCTGTGCATTTTTCTGCACAAACCGACGCGCCAAAGTACAGTTATACCGAAGCTTTTAAACCGTTTTTCTATCAGAATAATGCGACGGAAACACGCTCCGCAAGCGGACAGCCTGGTCACAATTACTGGCAAAACAGTGCAGATTATGTCTTGAATGCCACGCTGAACGATGGTAAAAATGAAATTTCCGGCTCTGCAGAAATTACCTACACCAATAATAGTTTTGATGATTTAGGTTTTCTATGGCTTCAATTGGATCAAAATTTATTTAAAAAAGATTCCCGTGGAAATGCGGTAATCCCAATGGGTGGAAGTAGAAATGGCGCGAAAGGTCAGGCGTTTGATGGTGGTTACACGATAAAATCGGTAGAAATTATTTCTGCCAATGGAAAAAACCTGAAAACCACCCCGAAATATACCATTACGGACACCAGAATGCAGATCGATCTTCCTCAGGAATTAAAATCGAAAGGTGGTGTAATTAAATTCGTAGTGAATTATTCATTCGTTTCCCCCAATTATGGATCAGACAGAATGGGAATTGAAGCCACAAAAAATGGTAAAATTTTCACGATGGCTCAATGGTTTCCTAGAATGTGCGTGTATGATGACATCATGGGTTGGAATACTTTGCCGTACTTAGGCGCAGGTGAATTTTTCCTGGAATATGGAAACGTTGTTGCGAACTTAACTGTTCCTGCGAATCAATATGTAGTGGCTTCCGGAGAATTATTGAATCCGAAAGAAGTGTACACGAATGATCAAATTAAAAAATGGGAGTCTGCAAAAAACAGTGATAAAACGGTAATCATCCGTTCTGCAGCAGAAGCAAATGCGGGTGAAAAAACATCTTCCGCAACAAAAACGTGGAAATTTAAGGTTGAAAATACCCGTGATTTTGCGTGGGCTTCGTCTTCTGCATTTATCTTGGATGCTGCGAAAATTAACTTACCGAGTGGTAAAAAGTCTTTAGCGATCTCCGCTTATCCCGTAGAAAGTGATGGAAATGCTGCGTGGGGAAGATCCACGGAATATACCAAATCGTCCATCGAAAATTATTCGAAAAGATGGTATGAATATACCTATCCAAATGCGGTGAACGTAGCTGGAAACGAAGGTGGAATGGAGTATCCTGGAATTGTTTTCTGTCACATGAATTCCAAAGGCGCAGATTTGTGGGGAGTTACCGATCACGAATTTGGGCACAATTGGTTTCCGATGATCGTTGGTTCCAATGAAAGAATGTTTGCTTGGATGGATGAAGGGTTCAATACCTTTATCAATTCTATTTCCGAAAAAGATTTTAATAAAGGAGAATATTACGCACCAAAATCACTTCAACAGATGTCTTTTGCCTTTAACAGTGATCAAATGGAGCCTGTTGTAACCGCTCCGGATAATTTGAAGGAAAGAAATTTAGGATTTTTGGCTTATTACAAACCGGGAGCTGGTTTACAGATGCTGCGTGATAATATTTTAGGTGAGGAGCGTTTTGATAAAGCGTTTCGGGAATATATTAAGCGATGGGCTTTCAAACATCCAACTCCAGAGGATTTTTTCCACAGCATGGAAAATGTTGCAGGTGAAGATCTAAGCTGGTTTTGGAGAGGATGGTTTATAAACAAATGGAAAATTGACCAAGCGGTGACAAACGTGAAATATGTTAATGGCGATTTTACCAAAGGTGCAATTATTAAAGTTGAAAATATTGGACAGTTGCCAATGCCAACTGAAGTAGAAATCAAGTTTAAAGATGGTACAAACCAAATTGAAAAATTACCGGTCGAAGTCTGGAAAAGGAATTCAGAATGGTCATTTGAGGTTCCAACTACGAAAGAAATACTGTCTGTGCAATTAGATCCGAAGGGGAGTTTACCAGATGCAAATCCTTCCGACAACATTTTTAAACTGAGTGATCAAGTGGTGGAGAAAATTACGCTGAGTGATTATGTGGGCAGCTTTGCGAGCAAACAACTTCCGTTAAAAGTGGTTATTAAAGAAGAAAACAATAGTTTAACCGTGAAAGCTGGAGGACAGAATGCTTTTCCTGTAGAATATGAGGGGGCAGAAAAATTCAGTTTCTCCATGGCGGGAATCGAAATACAGTTCGCAAAAGACAAAAAAAGTTTCACGCTTCACCAGGGTGGAAAGGATTATATCTTCACAAAAGAATAATATAATTTAAACTATAGAGCAGTAAAAAAAGATCCTGTAATTAATTTTACAGGATCTTCTTCTGAGAGTTAGGTGTTGAACAGCAGATATTTGGCTGTTTCAGAAACGTAATTTTTCTTAGTTATAAGCAAAAAAAAACGCTTTGAAAATCCAAAGCGTTTAATAATAATTTGTAGACCCACAGGGATTTAAGTTAAACAACACTACACCATCATACACAACTATTTTGCTGATATTTAATGCTTTACAAAAATTGAAACAACACTACATATCTATAAAACACTCTGAACGAAACCTAATTTAGTCCCCGATTTTGAAAACGGGGACTAAATTTTAAACATCTACAAACCCCCATTCTCCAATCTTCCTTATCTTTGCAAAAACAAATTCTTGGCCGCAAAAATCCTCATCATTGACGACGAACTGAAACTTTTAAAACTTCTGGGAATGATTATTTCCAATGAGGGTTATGAGGTTTTTCAAGCTTCCACCGCGAGGTCCGGAATCAATATGCTTTCCGGGCACGATATAGATCTGGTGCTTTGCGATGTGAAATTGCCGGATGGTTTTGGAGTAGATCTGGTGAAAGAGATCAAAACCAAATACCCGCAGGTTGAAATTATTTTGATGACCGCCTACGGAAATATTCCGGATGGTGTGCAGGCAATGCGCAACGGCGCTTACGATTATATTGTAAAAGGTGATGATAACGACCGCATTTTGCCTCTCGTTTCGCAGGCTTTGGAAAAAGTGAAGCAAAACCGTCTGAATCTGCAATTAAACCAATCTAAAAACACGGCAGATTTTCAATCGATGATTGGGAATTCACCTTCGTTTTTGTTTGCTAAAAAACTGGCAGAAAAAGTGGCGGTTACAGATGCAGCCGTTTTACTTACGGGTGAAACCGGCACAGGTAAGGAAGTTTTTGCGGCGGCTATTCATCAGGAAAGCGGGAGATCAAAAGAAAAATTTCTGGCTTTAAACTGTTCCGCTTTTGGAAAAGATGTTCTGGAAAGTGAATTGTTCGGTCATAAAAAAGGCGCTTTCACCGGCGCGGTTTCGGATAAGAAAGGTTTGATAGAAGAAGCCAATTCCGGCACTTTGTTTTTGGATGAGATTGGTGAAATGCCTTTGGATCTTCAGGCAAAAATGCTGCGTGTGCTGGAAAGTGGCGAATTTATAAAAATGGGAACCACCACTGTTTCTAAATCCAATTTCCGTCTGATTGCTGCAACCAACCGGGATTTAAAAGAGGAGAGCCGCCTTGGAAACTTCCGGGAAGATTTATATTTTAGGTTAAATGGCTTCGAAATTCATCTGCCACCACTTCGGGAGCGTACACAAGATATTCGTGTACTGGCGGATTTTTTAATTAAAGAGCTTTCAAAAAAAATGAATTTATCGAATGTCAAAATTTCCGAAAATTTCTACCAAAAACTCGAAAGTAATCCGTGGAAAGGCAATATTAGAGAATTGAAAAATACGCTGGAACGTAGCTTGATATTAATGGAAGACCATATTCTTTCCCCAGAAACTTTGCCTGATTATATTTCAAAGAACAGTTTTGCAATGTCTTCCGTGGAAAAAGATCATATCTTAAAAGTATTAAATTATACCAAGGGCAACAAAGCCGAAGCCGCCCGTCTTCTGGATATCGGTATTGCCACCCTATATCGAAAACTGGATGATTATTTACTGAAATAATTTTAGAAATTAAATTCTCATTTTGAGAAAGAAGCCTATCATTTTGATAGGCTTTTTTGTTTTTAAAAAGTTCAAATTTAAATTTAAGTAGTTGATTATAAATAACTTAAATAGTAGTGGAACTGTTTTTGGCATTAGTCCCTTGAAATAAACAATTTTAATACTTCACGCTATGATGCTCACCATTATTTTACTCGCCACCGGAATTCTGTTATTTCTGCTTCTGGCAAAATTTATTCAAATATTCGATAAAATTTAAATTATGTGGATACTTTTTTCACTCTCCATCATCGCCTTTTTATACATCGGCTATGTACTTATTAAACCTGAAAAATTTTAACCAATGAATATAGAATTACTGGGACTTGTATTGATGTTCCTCATCACTTTGGCACTTGCCGTTCCCCTGGGAAAATATATTGCGAAAGTGTACGGTCAGGAAAAAACGTTTTTGGATTTTATATTTAATCCACTTGAAAAGTTATTTTTTCGCCTTGCGGGAATCGATCAAAATTCCGGCTGGACCTGGAAACAGAATATGCTGGCTTTACTCGCTATTAATTTTGTTTGGTTTTTATTGGGAATGTTTGTTTTGATGAATCAAGGTTGGCTGCCTTTAAACCCGGACAATAATCCGGGTCAGAGTGCGGATCTCGCTTTTAATACGACCATTTCTTTTATGGTGAATTGTAATTTACAACATTATTCCGGCGAATCCGGTTTAAGTTATTTGGGGCAAATGTACCTGATGTTTTTGCAGTTTGTAAGTGCCGCCACGGGTATGGCAGCCGTTGCGCACGTTTTCGTCGCATTCAGAAAAAAAACAACTGATAAATTAGGAAACTTTTTCGTGTTTTTTATCAAATCGATCACCAGAATTTTAATGCCAATCTCTTTAATTGTGGGTATTATTTTATTATTGAATGGTGCACCGATGACCTTTAATGGAAAAGACAGCATCACCACAATGGAAGGGAAATTTATTGAAGTTTCTACTGGGCCGGTGGCTGCATTTGTACCCATCAAACACGTGGGAACCAATGGCGGTGGTTTTTTCGGAACCAATAGTGCGCATCCTTTTGAAAATTTGAACTACATCACCAATATGACGGAGATGGTGGCGCAAATGCTCATCCCTTTCGCACTTGTTTTTGCCTTTGGATATTTTATTAAAAGAAGAAAATTAAGTTGGACGATTTTCGCCGTAATGTCAATTGGCTTTTTATCATTAATGGCGATGAATGTCGCCTTTGAAAATGCCGGAAACCCTGCGCTTCAGGAAATGGGTGCCAATATTTCACTCGGAAATATGGAAGGGAAGGAAATCCGTTTTGGCTCGTCTGCTTCTGCTTATTGGAGCGTGGCGACCACCGTAATTTCCACGGGTTCTGTTAATTCTATGCACGACAGTTATATGCCGCTTTCCGGGATGAATATGTTGCTTGCAATGATGATCAACTGCTTCTATGGCGGCGTCGGCGTCGGTATTTTGAATTATTTAATATTTATAATTTTGGCCGTTTTTATTTCCGGATTAATGGTGGGAAGAACGCCCGAGTTTTTAGGTAAAAAAATTGAGGCCAAAGAAATGAAAATCGCGATGATCATTGCATTGTTCCATCCTTTCCTCATTTTGGCCGGCACGGCACTCACCGCATATATGCCGCAATATGGCACAGAAACATTAAACAATCCCGGCTTTCACGGCTTCAGCGAAATGCTGTATGAATTCACTTCCGCTTCCGCCAACAATGGTTCTGGTTTCGAAGGATTGGGCGATAATACGCCTTGGTGGAATATTTCGACGGGAATTGTTTTGGCTTTGTCCAGATTTTTGCCGATCATCGGTCCGGTTGCCATCGCAGGATTTTTGGCTCATAAAAAATACATCCCGGAAAGTGCGGGTACTTTAAAAACGGATACGCCAACTTTTGGTTTAATGACCTTAATGATCATTTTATTGATTGCTGCGCTTGCATTTTTCCCGGCGCTTACTTTGGGACCGATCGCAGAATATCTTACAGCGCTTAAAAATTAATTTTTGAAAAATTAAAATGAATACAAAAAATACACAAAATCTTTTTCAAAAAGATATGGTTTCAGAAGCACTGGGACAGGCTTTCATTAAGTTTGATCCGCGGGTGATGATCAAAAATCCCGTGATGTTTTTGGTAGAAGTGGGAACGGTGGTAATGTTTATCGTTTCACTCTGGACTTTGTTTGGTGAAAAAAGCCAGGGAAGTTTTGGTTACAATTTTACCATTTTCATTATGCTTTTTCTTACAGTCTTATTCGCCAATTTTGCAGAAGCAATCGCAGAAGCGCGTGGAAAAGCACAGGCAGATACTTTAAGAAAAACCCGTGAAGAAACACCGGCTAAATTAATTGTTAATAATGAGCGCGGCTTCGAAATTGAAACGGTACATAAAATGTCTGCGGAAATGCAGTTGGGCGATATTTTTCTTTGCGTGGCCGGAGATCAGATCCCGATGGATGGTGAAATTATCGAAGGTTTAGCCACCATTGATGAAAGTGCGATCACCGGAGAAAGTGCGCCGGTAATTAGGGAAGCAGGTGGAGATAAATCTTCCGTAACCGGTGGAACAAAGGTGCTTTCTGATCGTATAAAAGTCCGCGTAACAACCAAACCTGGCGATAGTTTTTTAGATAAAATGATCGCTTTGGTAGAAGGTGCTTCCCGTCAAAAAACGCCAAACGAAATCGCATTAACTATCTTGCTTGCTGGTTTTACACTCGTTTTCATTATTGTAACGGTGACCTTAAAACCCTTTGCAGATTACAGCAATACGCCAATTACGATTGCTGCCTTTATTTCACTTTTTGTTTGTTTAATTCCGACCACGATTGGTGGATTGCTGTCCGCCATTGGAATTGCAGGAATGGATAGAGCCTTGCGCGCGAATGTCATCACAAAATCAGGTAGAGCTGTAGAAACTGCGGGTGATATTGATGTTTTGCTTTTAGATAAAACCGGAACAATAACAATCGGAAACCGGAAAGCCACAAAATTTTATCCAACCAAGGGAATTTCAATGGAAGATTTCGTAAAATCTGCGGCATTGAGTTCTGTGGCTGATGAAACGCCGGAAGGAAAATCAATTATGGAACTGGCCGCATTAAAACCGGAAAGTCTGATCGTTGAAGATCCCACTTTTATAGAATTTACAGCGGAAACGAGAAGTTCGGGAATTGATTTTGGCGAAACCAGAATCAGAAAAGGAGCTTATGATTCCATCAAACAAATGACAGAAATTAAAGGGAATGCTTTTCCGGAAGAAACCGCAGAATCTGTCCGCTTAATTTCCAGCAACGGTGGAACGCCGCTCGTAGTTGCGAAAAATGATAAAGTGATGGGCGTTATTGAACTGCAGGACATCATCAAAACCGGAATGAACGAACGTTTTCAAAGGCTGCGAAAAATGGGTGTAAAAACCGTGATGGTAACCGGAGATAATCCTTTAACAGCGAAATTTATTGCCGAAAAAGCCGGTGTAGATGATTTTATCGCTGAAGCCAAACCGGAAGATAAAATGAATTATATCAAACGCGAACAGGAAAGCGGAAAATTGGTGGCGATGATGGGCGATGGAACAAATGATGCGCCGGCATTGGCACAGGCAGATGTAGGCGTTGCGATGAACAGTGGAACACAAGCCGCAAAAGAAGCCGGAAATATGGTAGATCTGGATAATGATCCTACCAAACTGATAGAAATTGTAGAAATCGGAAAGCAGTTATTAATGACGCGTGGAACCCTCACCACCTTTTCAATCGCCAATGATGTAGCTAAATATTTCGCCATCATTCCGGCACTTTTCATCACTTTTATTCCGGCATTGCAGACTTTAAATATTATGAAGCTTCACAGTCCGGAAAGTGCAATTCTTTCAGCGGTGATTTTCAACGCCATCATCATTCCGTGTTTAATTCCGCTGGCTTTAAAAGGGGTAGAATACAAACCGATCGGCGCCAGTGCTTTGCTACGGAGGAATTTATTGATCTATGGTCTGGGCGGAATTTTGGTTCCGTTCATCGGAATTAAACTGATTGATATGATGGTAACCGTCTTTATGTAATTAATTTAAAATAAAAAAAATGAAAAAATTTATAAAACCCGCTTTGGTCTTGACCTTATTAATGATTATTTTGGTTGGAATTTATACCCTTGTAATTTTTGGAATTGGTAAAATAACGCCAGACAAAGGAATTGGTGAACAAATAAACATTAATGGTAAAAAACAATATGTGAATATCGGTCAGCAATTTAAATTGCCCGAATATTTCCACGGCCGTCCATCTGCGGTAAATTATAATGCGGCGGCAAGTGGTGCAAGTAATAAAGGCCCAAACAACCCGGAATATCTGATGGAAGTTCAGCAAAGAATTGACACGCTTTTACTTCAAAATCCGCAAATGCAGGAAGTAGAAATACCAGTAGATTTAATCACAGCAAGTGGTAGTGGTCTGGATCCGCATTTATCGATTCAGGCAGCTGAATTTCAAATTGATAGAATTGCAAAAGCCCGAAAAATGAGTGCTGCTGTAGTGGAAGACATTATCCAAAAAAATGTGGCTGATGAAAATTTTATTGTTTTTGCGCCTCAAAAAGTGAATGTTTTAAAACTGAATGCCGCTCTGGATGCCTATAATTCAGCAAAAAATTAATACTAAATATTATTAATTGAAATAATGAAAAAAATACTTCTTTTAGCACTTGTACCATTTGGTTGCTTGCTTTCAGCACAGGAATTGAACATTAATGAAAATTCTAAAGTGACCTTTTCAGGTTACGCTGAAGTTTTTTACACCTATGATTTTAACGAACCTGCCAATCATATCCGGCAACCATTTTTATATACCTACAACCGCCACAATGAAGTGAATTTGAATTTAGGTTTGGTAAAAGCCAATTACGCCAGTGAAAATGTGCGCGCAAATCTGGCATTGATGGTAGGCACTTATCCGCAAGACAATCTTTCGGCAGAACAGGATGCGCTGAAACTAATTAATGAAGCCAATATTGGTTTTAAGATTTCAAAAACCAAAAACATTTGGATCGACGCCGGAATTATGCCGTCGCATATTGGTTGGGAAAGTGCCATTGGGAAAGATAATTTAACATTAACCCGAAGTTTAGCTGCGGAAAATTCTCCTTATTTTGAAACGAGCGCCAAAATTTCCTACACTTCAGATAATGGTAAATTATTCTTAAGCGGATTGGTTTTAAATGGTTGGCAAAGAATTGCACGCCCAGAAGGCAACCAGACTTTGGCATTTGGACATCAGATTTCCTATAAATTTTCAGATCAATTTAGTTTGAATAGCAGCTCATTTGTTGGAAATGACAAACCGACCGATGAAAAAAGGATGCGGTATTTTCACGATTTATATGCTAATTTTACATTGGGGAAAAAAATAAGCGGAATTTTAGGTTTTGATGTGGGTGCGGAGCAGACGGAAAAGGGTAGCAAACGCTACAATTCCTGGTATTCACCCAATTTATTGCTACAATATGCCATCACAGACCGCACTAAAATAGGCGGTCGGGTAGAATATTACAGTGATAAAAACGGTGTCATTATTTCTAGTCAGTTGCCGAAAGCGTTTCAAACTTTTGGATACTCATTGAACATTGATCATAAGATCCACGAAAATATTTTATGGCGGACAGAAGCGCGGGGATTTTCTGCAAAAGATGGTGTTTTTGTAAAGGATAATTTAGCAAATAAAAATGATTTTTTCCTCACAACAAGTTTGTCCGCCTGGTTTTAAATTAACTTTAGTTTAAATTTATCTATTAAATTTTATGTCTTCTGCCGAACATTTTCTTGAGCTAATAGAGCGTTCCAAACGGGGTAAATTTAAAATTTACATTGGGATGAGCGCTGGTGTGGGAAAAACCTACCGGATGTTGCAGGAAGCGCATTCATTGTTGAAACACGGGGTGGATATTAAAATAGGATATATAGAACCGCACGACCGCGCCGAAACCCTCGCTTTAGTGAAAGGTATTCCCACAATTCCCAGGAAATCAATATTTTATAAAGGAAAACACATTGAGGAAATGGATCTGCAGGCCATTATCAATGATCATCCGGATATTATTATTGTTGATGAACTGGCACACAGCAATGCAGAAGGCAGCAAAAATAAAAAACGCTGGCAGGATGTTTTGGAATTGCTGGAAGCCGGTATTAATGTGATAAGCGCAGTAAATATTCAGCATATTGAAAGTCTGAATGAAAACGTACAAAATATTATCGGTATTGAAGTTTCCGAACGCGTACCGGATAAAATCCTTGCGATTGCCGATGAGGTTGTGAACATTGATTTGACAGCCGATGAATTGATTGATCGTTTAAAAGAAGGTAAAATTTACAAAAAAGAAAAAGTAGAAACCGCGCTGAAAAATTTTTTTAAAAGTGATCATATTCTTCAGTTGCGGGAACTGGCTTTAAAGGAAGTCGCAACGCACGTAGAAAAAAAGGTGGAAACTGAAGTCACAAAATCCATCAATATCCGTTCAGAAAAATTTTTGGCGTGCATTTCCAGTAATGAGAAAACAGCAAAATCGGTAATCCGTAAAACAGCCAGACTGGCGAGCTATTACAATTCCCGCTGGTTTGTTTTATATGTGCAGATCCCGAAAGAAGGCGCGGATAAAATTGCGTTAGATAAACAGAGATTTTTAATTAATAACCTCAATTTTGCACAGGAAATGGGTGCTAATGTCATTAAAGAAAAAGGGTCAAATATTCCGGAAACTATTCGCAAATTTGTTATTGAAAATCAGATTACCACGGTTTGTATAGGGAAGCCACGGCTTAATTATTTCCAGCAGTTATTTGGTCTCAACTGGTTCTACAGCTTTGTAAACAGGATGATGGAAGAAAAAGTGGATATTATTATTTTATCTTAAAAGGAAATAAAATTAATTTAGTTATAAATGAGCAAAAGATGGCTATGAAAATTAAAACGAAACTGACTCTAGGCGTCGGATTGCTTTTTTTATTAATTGTGATACTTTCATTGGTGAGTGCTTTTTACATCCACAAACAAAAATCTGATACCGAAAAAATTCTTATCGCCAATTATAATTCACTGGATTATACCAAAAATATGCTCTCTGCTCTAGATAAAATTTCTTCCGACAGCACACAGGTTATTGTTTTTAAAAACAATCTTGTGCAGGAAAGTAAAAATATAACAGAAATTGGGGAACACGATGCATTCGTTAGTCTTCAGAATCATTTTGGGACTTTTCTAAACGGGAAAGATTCAAACGCTGAAAAATTGATTCGGAATGATCTTTTAGAAATTATGCAGTTGAATATGATTGCCATTGTCCAAAAAAGCGATACTGCGGTTGCCACGTCTGAAAGTGCTATTTCCTGGGTTATTTCTTTGGGAACTGTTTGTTTTTTGATTGCATTTATTCTTCTTTTTAATTTGCCGGGAAATATTGCGCGACCAATCCGTGAATTGACGGAAAGTATCAAACAGATTGCCAATAAAAATTACCACGAGCGGGTTCATTTTGAAGGTAGCCGGGAGTTTGAAGATCTCGCAAATTCCTTTAATACGATGGCAGAAAAGCTGGAAGAATACCAAAGCAGCAGTTTGTCTAAACAATTAATGGATAAAAAAAGGGTGGAAATGTTGATTGCCAATATGCACGATCCGGTAATCGGTCTGGATGAAAATAATGTCATTAATTTCATTAATGAAGAAGCGCTCAAAATTTCCGGCTTACTTCGCTCGGATACTGTGGGAAAGTTAGCCTCTGAAGTTGCCGTTAATAATGATCTTTTGCGCGAACTCTTGCGAAATGCTCTTAATGGAAAGGTAAGTGAGGAGCCGATGAAAATATTTGCGGATAATAAGGAAAGTTATTTTGAGCAGGAAATCATTAAAATTAATATTATTCCTACGGGAGAAACTGAAAAAAGAGAAGCCGGAAAAGTAATTTTACTTCGAAATATTACTGCCTACAAAGAACTGGATTTTGCAAAAACTAATTTTATCGCTACCGTTTCCCACGAATTAAAAACACCGATTTCTTCCTTAAAAATGGGAACTCAATTGCTACGAAATGAAAAATTCGGAGTCCTGAATGAGCAACAAAAAGAATTGCTTAAAAGCATTGAAGAAGACGGCGAAAGGTTGCTCAACATCACTGGTGAATTGCTCAACCTTTCCCAGGCAGAAAGTGGAAATATCCGTTTTAAATTAACCGACTGCAATGTTTCAGATTTGGTCAAAAAATCCATCACCAATAATTTAGTTATAGCAGAAAATAGGCAAATTGAAATAATTACAGATCTGCAAACAGATGCCTGTGCGACCATCAACGCTGATGCCGATAAAACAGTTTGGGTACTTAATAACTTTATTACCAATGCAATCAAACATTCACCAGCAGATAAAAAAATAATAATCTCTACCGAGAAGATTGGCGACAAAACACAGTTTTCCGTAAAAGATTTTGGTCGTGGTATTGAAAGCCGCTACCATTCTCAAATCTTCGACCGCTATTTCCAGGTGCCGGAAGACCAGCAAAACGGCAGTGGACTTGGCCTCGCTATCAGCAAAAACTTCATCGAAAAACAGGGCGGCGAAATAGGGGTGACAAGCAGAAGAAATGAAGGAAGTACTTTTTATTTCAGGTTATAAATAAATAAAGAATTAAGTCTCTAATTTACTTTTTTACTAAAAAATTCGTAAGTATCCGCAATATTTATATAAAACTTTGAAGCAGATTAATCGCTGTGACCCTTTCATTTTTTGCCAACTAGATACTGCATTACAAATGAAGGATCTTCTTCCTATGTCGGAAATTATTGGAACAAATTTTGGAAATACTTTATTACACGTTTGATTTCAGACCTAAAACGACTGTTGTATTTGCTCGTCTATTTTCGCTAAAAATTGTTAAAACAACATCCGCAAAATCTAGTATCGGAAATTAGATTTTATTCAATTATGGATTAAAACAGATTTTGGGTTCGTTTACAATCTAAAAAGTAATAACACACTGATTATCAGTGTGTTATTAGCAAAAGTAGACCCACAGGGATTAAAGTTAAACAACACTACACCATTATACACAACTATTTTGCTGATATTTAATGCTTTACAAAAATTGAAACAACACTACATATCTATAAAACACTCTGAACGAAACCTAATTTAGTCCCCGATTTTGAAAACGGGGACTAAAATATTTGCCGATAAAGTAATTCTAATGTTATCCTTTAATATCGTGTTCTTTATAGTGATCATTGGACCTGTGGTTTATTTAACATTTAGTTATAAAAAAGAAGACATATATTCTATATTTAAACCATAATTAAAACCAGTAAGTAATCCCCAATTTAGTCCCAGATTTTTGAAGTAGAGACTAGGTGCAGCATAAATATTAATGATTGTAGGTTATAATTAGCAACAAAATAAATAGTAGATTCTATTTTATAAACAGAAATTTATCAGGATAATTTGTAGTAGAATCTGATTTTGATCATAGAAAAGCCATCAAGTAATAGGCTGTATATAAGTTAAAAAATACCTATATTTGTAACGGATTATATAAAAATGCATATTAATTCTAAAATACTATTTTTCTGTTTTATACTGGTTTTATTTCTGGTACCTAATTTTGTATTCGGTTGCGCCGTAAATAATCAAGCGGAAAAATCAGAAAAGTCTTTCGTTGCATTAGAATTCAGGCAGTCATTTGCGGAAGCAAAGCCGGAATGTTCCAGCGGAGACTGTGAAGATGAATGTTGTCATCCTAAATCCCATCAATGTTCAACTGGTGACTGTTCTGCAAACTGTAGTGGAAATACTTGCAGTTCCTTTCAGTATCCACTCGCTGATAGTAATAAGCTCGAAAATTCTCAAAACAAGTTTGATCTTACTTCCAAAAGATCACAATTCTATTATCTTAATCCGTTTTATTCTAATGGATTTAACACCATTTGGCAACCGCCAAAAATAGGTTAAATACGCTTCTTACAGCCCTAGTTATGCGATGTCCTAAAGTGCTTTTGTGCTTTGTTGTATCGTTGTACTTGCTGTACTCAACATTTTAATTCAGCGAAAATACTAGTATGGTTCTATTCAAAATAGCACACGATTAAATCGTAGAGCTAGTCCATGCCTCACGCATTTTCTAATTCAATCTCAAACTTAAATCTAAATTTCATGAAAAATTTGACATTTGGAATGATGGCCGTATTGGCCTTGTTCCTATCTTCCTGTAATAGCCCTGAAACCAATAAAAACAATGAAGTTGTAAATGCTGCTGTCGTTAATGGTCAGCCGAAAGTTGGCGACCTTCTTTCAAACGATGAAGTATGCATGGTAAATAATGCCTATATGGGTAAAAAACAATTAGAAGTAAAATATGACGGCAAAATTTATTACGGCTGTTGCGCAGATTGTCAGGAGAAGATCCCGACCCTGGAAAGCGCACGTATTGCTGTGGACCCGGTATCTAAGAAACCTGTAGATAAAGCAACTGCGATTATTGCAAAGGCAGACGAAAATGATAATGTATTGTATTTCGAAAATAAATCCAACTATGAAACTTATTTTAATAATTAACAACTTAAAAATCAAAACAATGAAAATAGCAGTAATAGGTCTTTTGACCATTGGCGCATTAACACTAAGTGCCTGCACAGAAAATAAAGAGAAAACTTCTAACACTACCATGCAACACGATATGAATGGCATGAAAGAGGGCGAAACAATGGAGGATATGTCCATGAATGCAAACATGACCGTTGTTGATGCCACAAAATCCAGCGCTAATCTTGATGATCTTACTTTAAATTATATGCAACTCACTGCAGCTTTGGCAGATGATGATGGTGGGAAAGCCGCTTCTGCCGCCAAAAATATGGTGCAATCACTCGCTAAAATTGACCAAAGCAATTTTGCGGCGGAGCAGAAAAAAGAGTACGCAGATATCGCCGCTGAGCTTAAAGAACATGCAGAACACATCGCGGAAAATGCCGGAAATATCGAACATCAAAGAGAGCATCTGGATTTATTAAGTGCAGACTTCTATGATTTGGTTAAAGATTTCGGCGCGTCAAAACCGGTCTACAAAGTCTTTTGCCCGATGTACAATGAAAGCAAAGGTGCTTTCTGGTTAAGTTCTTCTAAAGAGGTTAAAAATCCTTACTACGGCAAAGAAATGCTTACCTGTGGGGAAGTGCAGGAGGAAATTAAGTAAACTGATACACTACCATGATTCAAAATTTAATAAGATTATCTCTTAAAAACCGATACTTTGTACTGCTCATTGCCGCAGGTCTATTTATCTGGGGGATTTTTGCCGTCCGAAATAATCCAATTGATGCGATCCCTGATTTAAGTGAAAATCAGGTGATCGTTTTCACGGAATGGATGGGAAGAAGCCCGCAGATCATTGAAGATCAGGTGACTTTTCCGCTCGTGAGCAATCTGCAGGGAATTCCGAAAATTAAAAATATTCGGGCGTCTTCCATGTTTGGGATGAGTTTCGTGTATGTCATTTTCGAGGATGATGTCGATATTTATTGGGCAAGGACCAGAGTGATGGAACGGCTCAATTACGCACAGCGACTACTTCCGCAAGATGTAACCCCAACGCTCGGACCTGATGGTACCGGTGTCGGTCATGTTTACTGGTATCATTTAGATGCACCGGACATGGATCTCGGAGATCAGCGCGCCTTACAGGATTGGTATATAAAATTTGCCCTCCAAACTGTTCCTGGCGTTTCTGAAGTCGCCTCTTTTGGTGGTTTCGAAAAACAATATCAATTGGTGATCGATCCGGTAAAATTGCAGTATTACAATATTTCTTTAATGGATGTAATGAACGCAGTGAAAACCAATAATAACGATGTCGGTGGCCGGAAATTCGAGATGGCAGATATGGCCTATATCATTCGTGGTCTTGGTTATATTAAGAATATTGAAGATATCGAAAGCATTTCTGTGGGCAATAATCAAGGCATTCCAGTTCGGGTGAAAGATGTTGCGTCTGTGCAAATGGGTGGCGATTTGCGGACGGGTATTTTTGATGTTGATGGCAAAGGAGAAGTAGTGGGCGGAATTATCGTTGCGCGCTACGGTGAAAACGCAGATAAAGTCATCAATGATGTTAAGGAGAAAATGAAAGAGGTGGAAAAAGGTCTTCCGGAAGGCGTTACCTTAAAAACATCTTACGATCGAAGTACGCTGATAGAAGCAGCAATTGATAATATCAAAACCAAACTGGTTGAAGAAATGATTGTGGTGGCGATTATTGTTATTGTTTTTCTTTTTCACTGGCGCAGTGCCTTGAGTATTATTATTCAGATACCGATCACGATTGCCATTGCCTTTATTTTGCTGAATGCTTTCGGACTTTCCTCCAACATCATGTCACTTACAGGAATTGCCTTAGCAATTGGAGTGATCGTAGATAATGGAATTATCATGTCGGAAAATGCGTATAAAAATCTGTCGGATTGGCAGAATCATAATCAAAACAAAAACTCCTAATTATGAAGACCGATTGGTTTAAAAATATATTCCGGAAGAAAAGTAAAAAGCCGGATAGTTATAAAAAAATACCCGAAGATATTCGGATGAGTATCATTGAAAAATCCTGCAAGCAGGTCTCAAGAGGCGTCTTTTTTTCTACCGTGATTATTGTGGTTTCATTTCTCCCCGTATTTATGTTGACCGGGCAAGAAGGAAAATTGTTTCATCCCTTGGCTTATACCAAGACTTTCATACTGATTGTTGATGCGTTTTTGGTCCTTACTTTAGCACCGGTGCTCATTTCTTTTTTTATGAAAGGAAAGTTTAAAGATGACAATACAAACCCCATTAATAGAGGTCTTGAAAGATTTTACGAACCTTTGATTAGATGGTGCATCAAGTGGAGAAAAACAACGCTGGGCATTAATATTCTTGCACTTGTTATAAGTATACCGATGATGCTCAATCTCGGCCGGGAGTTTATGCCGCCTTTGGATGAAGGTTCCATCCTTTTTATGCCGGTAACGCTTCCTGATATTTCGAATTCAGAAGCAAAAAGATTGTTGCAGGTTCAGGATAAAATTATAAAAAGTGTTCCAGAGGTAGATCATGTTTTAGGTAAAGCGGGCAGAGCGAATACGGCTACTGACAATTCTCCGATTTCCATGATTGAAACCATTATTTTATTAAAACCTCAAGATGAATGGAGAGACGGAACGACCAAAGAAAGTTTGATCGATGAATTGAATGCAAAACTTCAGATCCCCGGCGTTACAAATGGCTGGACGATGCCTATTGTCAATCGGATCAATATGCTTTCCACCGGAATTAGAACTGATGTTGGTGTTAAAGTATACGGAGAAAATTTAGACAGTATTTATGCCTTGTCACAACAAATTAAAACTGAACTGGTCGGTATTGATGGTATCAAAGACATGTTCGTCGAACCGATCACAGGTGGTAAATACTTAGATATAGAAATAAACAAAGATGAAATTGGCAGATACGGTTTAAGTATTGATGACGTAAACACCGTCGTAGAAAGTGCTTTGGGAGGCATGAAACTAACCACAACCATTGAAGGAAGACAACGTTTCTCCGTCAATGCACGCTATGGTCAGGATTTTCGAAATAATATAGAATCGATCCGCAGATTGCCCCTACAAACCATGAAATTTGGGTCGATTCCTTTAAGTAATGTCGCAGATATTCAACTCTCCGAAGGTCCTCCGATGATCAATTCAGAAAATGCAATGTTGCGTGGTGCCGTTTTATTCAATGTCCGAGACCGGGATTTAGGAAGTACGGTGGAAGAAGCCAAGAAAAGGATAGATACCAAAATGGCAAAAATGCCAAAAGGATATTATGTGGAATGGAGCGGTCAATACGAGAATCTCATCCGCGGTGAGCAAACATTAAAGATGATCATGCCGCTCGTTTTAGTGGTCATTTTCCTCTCCATGTATTTTGCCTTTAACTCTTATCGCGAAGCCTTTTTCAATCTCATCAGTATTCCTTTTGCTTTAATTGGAGGTGTTTTTATGATATCGATTTGGGGCGTTAATCTTTCCGTCGCAGTCGCGGTCGGGTTTATCGCACTTTTCGGACTCGCAGTAGAAACCGGAATTGTTATGGTCATTTATCTCAACGATGCCATGGTACAATTAGTGGCTAAAAACGGAAATTCTCGGGAAACCATTACCAACGAAGAATTGCGTGAATACGTGATTTTCGGTGCTGCTAAAAGGTTACGGCCGAAAATAATGACCGTTTGTGTGACCTTATTTGGATTAGTCCCAATTCTTTGGAGTCATGGTGTTGGTAGTGATATGATGAAACCTATCGTTTTGCCAATGGTAGGCGGTGTTTTCACGTCGGCCATTCATATTCTTTTGGTCACACCAATCATCTTTTTGATGCAGAAAGAATGGGAATTAAATAAACTCGGGAAAATAGATGTGCTTGATGCTTCCCATTAAAATTTAATCATAATTAAAATGAAAAAAATAACACTCCTACTATTATTTGCCCTTTTTTCTGGCAAAATGAGTGCTCAGCAAATGCCTTTGTCTGAAATTTTAGACAGTATTGCCGCAAACAATCCCGTGGTGAAAATGTACGATGCAGAAGTGAGATCAATGGATGCCGCCGCCAAAGGTTCCAGAAGTTGGATTCCGCCTACTGTAGGTGCAGGTCTTTTGATGGCTCCTTATAATCCGCAACGGTGGAGCAGAGATGGCGATATGCTCGGAATGGGTTCTTTTGCGGTTTCGGTCGAACAGATGATTCCAAATAAAAAGAAATTGGATGCCAATGAAAATCTAATGCGTGCGATGTCATCTGTCGAAAGAGAAAAATTGACAGCCACTTTGAATGAAAATTTTCAGGATGCAAAAAAACTTTACTACGACTGGATTGTCCTGGACAAGAAAATAAAAGTAGTTAAGGATAATAAGAACATGCTCGACTTCATGATTCGCAATGCAGAAATTCGGTATAAAAACGGCCTCGGTAAAATTTCCGCCTACTACAAAGCCAAGGCAGCACTAGGTTCAGCAGATAATATGCAACTCATGTATGATAATGATATCAAGGTTAAAAGAATTCGCTTGAATGCTTTGATGGGGAGAGATGCAATGGAAGAACTGGAAGTACAGCCTGATTTTACTTTAAACGATTATGGATTAGAACTTTTCGATCCAGAACTATTTTATCAAAACAGAAGCGATCTCCGTGGTATCGATAAAGAAATTGACATCGCAAAATTGAAACAGAATCTGGAAAAACAAAATTTGCGACCTGAATTCGGCGTAAAATTCGAAAACATGTTTGCATTTGGAGGTCAGCCGATGCAATATACCCTTATGGTGATGGCGAAAATTCCGCTGGTTCCGTGGGCTAGAAAAATGACCGATGCAAATATCGAAAGTTTACAGATCAAAGAAGAAGCATTGCTTGCTAAAAAAGCAGTGATGGTGAATGAATATAGTGGTCGGTCGTACGGCATGCGTAACGAATTAGAGCTGAATAAAAAACAGATTCAATTGTATGAAAATACCATTATACCGGCCTTAAAAAATAATTACAAATTAATGCAGTTGGGTTACGAGCAAAATACGGAAGACCTTTTTACACTTTATGATGCATGGGAAAAACTCAATATGACGCAGTTAGAATATTTTGATATTCTGACAAAAGCGCTCCAAGCTCAAACCGAATTAGACCGATTACTTGAAAGAAGATGAAAAAACTAATACTATTCACGCTCATGCTGTTTACTTTATCAGCATGTGAAAAAATAAAATTTTGGGAAGACACTCATTCGCAAGCGGATGAGCTACATACTTATACCTGTCCAATGCATCCAGAGATTATCTCAGATAAACCTGAGAAATGCCCGAAATGCGGAATGGATCTGGTGCTGAAAGATGCGCCTGCAAAAAAAGAAGATGGTATAAAACTGGACGATCTTTTAAAACCTACCAACAACTATGTTGTTTCTCAGTTGCCTGTCATTCGTCTATCCAAGGAAAATATTCCAACTACCGTGGAGGCTTTGGGTGTTATAGATTACGACACGCGTCAGATCGGAACAATCTCTTCCCGAATCGCAGGTAGAATTGAGAAACTGTATGTAAGGTATAAATTCCAGAAAGTTTCCAAAGGTCAACGTATTTTGGACATTTACAGTCCAGAGTTGCTCACGGCACAGCAAAATCATTTATTTCTTTTGAAAAATGACCGTTCAAACTCGATGATGATTAATGCCTCGCGACAAAAATTGCTTCTTTTAGGAATGCCGGCGTCACAGATCCAAAGTATCAGCAGGAAAGGAAAACCAGATCTGAGTGTTCCTGTCTTTAGTAATTACAGTGGATATATTCAATCTGCAGGAGGTATGGCAAACTCATCGCAAGCGGATGATGTCATGCAGGCCAATTCAGTTACTGCAGAACTGCCACTTAAAGAAGGAATGTACTTGCAAAAAGGCGAAAATATTTTTACAATATATAATCCCAGTCGAAGTTGGGCGCTCCTCAATATTTTCGCCGAAGACATTGCTTTGGTAAGCAAAGGTCAGTCTGTTGCAGTTATTCCACAAAACGATCCTTCAAGTCGGTTTAAAGGTACCGTTGATTTTATTGAACCTTTTTTTCGACCCGGAAGCAAAACGGTTACCGCACGAGTTTATTTTGACAATAGTGTCGCAAAAATACCGATTGGTACTCAGGTCAACGCAGAAATTGCAAGCCATTCCAAAGTAGCCGACTGGCTGCCGAAAACAGCCATTGTTTCTTTAGGTATGGATAAAATTGTCTTTAAAAAAGCACCTGGCGGTTTTACGGCACATAAAGTCGGGACCGGCGCTATCGTTAAAGATAAAATTGAAATTGTAAGCGGGCTAGAACCCGGCGATGAAGTGGCAGAAAATGCCCGATACCTAATGGACAGCGAAAGTTTTATTAAAGTAACTAAATAAAAAAAGGATAAAAATGAAATACAATATTTTAATAATGGCGCTTTTGGTTTTTCTTTTTTCCTGTAAAAAAGAAGAAGATCCGCACGCAAACCACGATATATACTATACCTGCTCCATGCATCCACAAATTGTGGCTGATAAACCAGGGAAATGTCCAATATGTCACATGGATCTGGTGCCTGTAGAAAAGAAAAAAAATGCAGACCCGAACGCTCTTGTGCTCAATGATGAACAGATAAAATTGGGCAATATAAAAACGATCAGTCTCTCAAATGATGACCTTTCCGATAAACTGACGCTCACTGGAACCCTTAATTTTGATCAGTATAAAATGCATTCCGTTAGTTCCCGCGTAATGGGCAGAGTTGAAAAATTATATTACAAAAATATCGGAGAATACGTTCCTCAAGGTTCACCTCTAATAGAAATTTATAGTGAAGAACTGAATAATTCAAAACAGGAATATCTTTTGGCTTTAGAGCGGCAACATCTATTTAAAGGAAATACGTCCATCGATTTTGATCAGTTGCTCCAAAGTTCCCGCAATAAACTTTCGTTGTGGGGAATGACTAAAGGCCAGATCAGCCAGTTGGAAAGAACCAGAAAAGCATCGTTGACCACAACTGTTTTTAGTACTGGATCAGGATATATAACTGATTTAAATATATCAGAAGGTGCCTATCTCTCAGAAGGTGGAACGATATTAACGCTTGCTGATCTTTCAACACTTTGGGCAGAAGCGCAGGTCTATTCTTCCCAAATGGCACTGATCCATCGGGATACAAAAGTGACAGTTTCTATTCCTGATCTAAACAATTTGAAAATTGATGGTAAAATCGATTTTACCAATCCCGAAATTAATTCCGCCAGCAGGATCAATCTGGTTCGGGTTTCCATTCCAAACAAAGACAAATTGCTTAAACCTGGCATGCCTGTTTACGTTCTGGTAGAAAACGAGTCGCGTACAACATTGACCTTACCAACTGATGCTGTGATCCGGGATGGAAAAATGGCGACGGTTTGGGTAAAAACTGCAAAAAATACCTTTGTAAATAGAATGGTAAAAACAGGCTTAGAAACCGATGACCGTATTGAGATTTTGTCGGGTGTTAAAGCAGATGATGAAGTTGTAGTATCAGGAACTTATCTGCTCAATAGCGAATATATTTTCAAGAAAGGAGCAGATCCAATGGCGGGTCATGAAATGTAAAGTTTTCATCAACTTAATACATTCATTATCAACGTGGATGCAGATTATAAAAAATAGTAAAATTAAAAACCATTAAAACACCAATATGAAAACAACTTTATATATAAAAAATATGGTGTGCGACCGCTGTAATTCGGCGGTGATGCGAGAACTAAATGCTTTAGGCTACCATGTTGAATCTTTAGAATTAGGACAAGTTGTATTGGATCAGGATACTCCAGTTGAGTTTACTAAACTGGAAAAGATTCTCCAAGAACTTGGTTTTGAACTCTTGATCGAGGAAACGGATGTCTTGATAGAAAAGATAAAAACAGCAATTATAAATAAAGTTGAGAATCAAGACCATTCTAACCTTTCTACTTATTTAAGTTCGACTTTTAGTAAATCTTATCCTGTCCTGAGTAAATTATTTAGTTCAAAGGAAGGTATTTCCATCGAAAAATACAGGATTAATTTACAGATGGAAAAAGTAAAGGAAATGATCCAGTTAGGAGAATTGAATTTTTCAGAAATTGCCTATAGTTTAGATTATAACAACAGTGGACATTTAGCGAAACAGTTTAAACATGAAACAGGTATGTCTATGACGGAATTTAAAAATCAACGAAAATGGGACAGAAAATCTATAGATGATATTGTGTAAGTAATAAACCGAATTCTACCAAGGGATGGTAATTTGATGTCCTATATTTGTATAGTAAGAAATAATTATTCAAAGACATAAACATTTTAATTTCAGGGGTTTCCCTTCAAAGCAATGTAAAAGATCTTAATATGATATTTTTTTCGAAATCGATTTTGTTGTAAACAAAAGTAAATCTTGGACGTAATAAAACCCAAGTTACAATGAGCATCTAGGCTCCGACATTCGTCAGTAAACTTTTACGAAGAAATATACATTAGAGAAGAGATGATGTTATAATTTGAATTCGAAAGTTCTCTTCATAGTTGATAGAATAAATTATTGTTCTCCACAATTCTATCAGCGGTCTTTTAATCGTGACACCAACTTTAGAGGAAATTCTATACTGTAATAAAATTGCAGTTTACATCACTGTACTTTTAATTCAAGTGTTATTGAGTTCAAATTTGAAAATGAAGAATTATTAAAAAAATCCAAGCAAATATTATGAAAAAATTGGCGATCACTAAAAATAATTTTTTAACAATTTAAATATATCATTATGAATCAATTAGTAGAAATTAACGGCATGACCTGCGGAGGTTGTGTAAAAAGTGTAGAAAAAGCGCTGAAAACAATAGAAGGCGTAGAAGCAGTAAATGTAACTCTATCGCCACCACAAGCCAATATAGTGACGGATCACACTATCAATAACCAACGGCTTAAAGATGTTCTGTCAAAAGCAGGAGGTTACAGTCTTGCAGGAGATTCCGAGGGTGATACTGCACCAAAAAAATCTGGAGGTTCTTGTTGTGGCTAGGAAAGTTTGCAAAGATTGTAAAAGAGTATAAAGTAGACAGGTTAAACTAAGTCGAATTACTTCTCCCTGTTTACTAAATATGCTTGATTATCAGAACTAGATAGTGTAAAGTTAAATTTCAAATACAACAAAATGAAGAATATAGGACTAATAGGATACGGAGTCATCGGTAAAAGAGTAGCCGATGCGATTAATGCGCAGGACGACATGAATCTCGTCGGGGTTTGCGATGTAATCAGTGATTGGCGCATTCAAAATGCCGTCAGGAAAAATTATAATATTTACGCAGCAACACCGGATGCAGAAAAAACAATGAAAGATGCGGGCATTTCTGTGGTGGGAAATATGATGGATCTTTTGGATAAAGTAGATCTGATTGTAGATTGCACCCCAAAGAATATCGCTGCACAGAACGTTAAAATTTATAAGGAGAAAGGAATCAAATTTATTGTTCAGGGAGGAGAAAAGCATGAAACCACTGGCCATTCTTTCAGCGCTGAAAATAATTATAATTCTGCTTTAAATTTGGATGCAACAAGAGTAGTTTCCTGTAACACCACTTCCATTTTAAGAACTTTAACTGCGCTAAAAAAAGCCGGATTGTTAGATTACGCCAGAGGAACTTTGCTTCGTAGAGCAACTGATCCCTGGGAAAGTCATTTGGGTGGTATCATGAATACGATGGTTCCCGAACGAGATATTCCAAGCCATCAAGGACCCGATGCACAAAGTGTAGATCCAGATTTAGATGTCATTACATCTGCGGTAAAGGTTCCGGAAACTTTAAGCCATCTTCATTATTGGAATGTGAAATTAAAAAAGCCAACCACCAAAGAAGAAGTTCTTAATGCTTTCAAAAAATCTACCAGAATAAAATTCATCCAGTATGATCAGGGTTTAGTTTCAAACAATACAATAAAAGAAATGTATCTGGACATGGGCAGACCGTGGGGAGACATGTATGAGGTGGCGCTTTGGGAAGATATGCTGAAAGTAGTGGGTGACGAATTATTCTATGCTTATGTAGTAGATAACCAGGCAATTGTAATCCCTGAAACCATCGATGCGATCAGAGCACTTACAGGAATTGAAACGGATGCCGCAAAATCCATTGCTAAAACGAATAAAAGTCTCGGAATAAATTAATTCTAAAAAATGAAATCACCCAACAATATATTTGCAGTTTTAGGAGATAAAGCATCTTTTTATTTAGACCACGTCTGTGAAAAAATTAAAAAAGAAAGATTGCAAATTCCGAGCAAAGACAGTCTATACAATGTTTTTGCTGACAGTAACAGAAACCCGCAGGTTTTGCGAAGTTTGGCTCAACTGTACAATCATGGAAATTTGGGCGGAACCGGATATTTGAGTATTCTTCCGGTGGATCAAGGCGTGGAGCACAGCGCAGTATTCTCATTCTACAAAAATCAGGATTATTTTGACCCTGAAAATATTATCAAGTTAGCCATTGAAGGTGGCTGTAACGGAGTGGCATCTACGTTTGGTGTTCTGGGATTGCATGCCCGAAAATACGCTCATAAAATCCCTTTCATTGTTAAAATTAACCATAACGAAATGCTTACTTATCCGAATAAATACGATCAGACATTATACGGAAAAGTTCAATCTGCGTGGGATATGGGCGCAGTTGCTGTCGGGGCAACAATCTATTTTGGATCTCCCGAAAGCGATCGTCAAATTAAAGAAATAGCCGATGCATTTGAAGAAGCACACAATTTAGGAATGGCTACCATCTTATGGTGCTATTTGCGCAATGATTCATTTAAAAAAGATGAGGAGGATTTTCACGCTTCCGCAGATCTTACCGGACAAGCCAATCATCTGGGCGTAACAATTCAGGCAGATATCATCAAACAGAAATTGCCCACCAATAATTTTGGGTTTAAAGAAATAGGGTTTGGTAAGTATGATGATGCTATGTATGAGGCGCTTTCCACAAATCACCCAATTGATTTAACCCGATTGCAGGTAGCAAATTGCTATATGGGTAAAATAGGACTAATTAATTCCGGCGGAAGTTCAAATGGAGATTCTGACCTTCAGGAAGCGGTGATAACAGCCGTAGTAAACAAAAGAGCGGGTGGCAGTGGATTGATAATGGGAAGAAAAACATTTCAAAAACCGCTTAAAGAAGGTATTGAACTGCTAAACACAATACAAAGTGTCTATTTACAGGAAAGCATCACGGTTGCATAAAAACTTTGTATCGTTGCCAGCAGTGCAATTCTATTGGCAGGTGAAGGAGCAAAAATTGTAGTGACGGATTTGAACAAAGATTACTTTTAAACGGGTTTGAAGAGGAAAAGAATTTTAAAAATGAAATTAAAATGTATTAAATAGTAAAATTTTTAATGAAAAAATAAGTCCGACTTTTTTACAATAATTTCTAAATAAAAAACAATGAGATATTACGATACCCTATCAGAGGCAATCAATGATTTAAAGACAAAAGGATACACCTACGATTTTAATCTAAAAACGGAATCTCTGCATTGCGCTGCACTAAAGATTGAAATTCATCCCGAAGATTTTGACGTAGATCAATCTTACAGGTTTGAAGGAATGAGCAGCACCGATGACAACAGTGTTTTATATGCAATATCATCTAAAAATGGAATGAAAGGCTTGTTGGTGGACGCTTACGGCGTTTATGCCGAAAATATTTCTGAAGAAATGAGAAGAAAATTACGATAACATTTAAACAATATAACTATGGATAATCACGACGAACACGAGAAAAAAAAGACCGATCATTCCAAGATGGATCACTCAAAGATGGACATGTCCAAAAAAGACCACTCAAAAATGGATCATGACAGTATTCCTATGGGAAAAGAAGGTCATGATCATCATCAGATGATGATAGCCGATTTTAAAAAGCGGTTTTGGGTTACTTTGGTTCTTACTATTCCAATCTTGGTTTTTTCACCGATGATCCAGACATTTTTTGGATATGAATTTTTACTGCCTGGAAATTCTTATGTCTTATTTGGTTTAGGGACAATCGTCTATTTTTATGGTGGTTGGCCATTTTTGAAAGGATTTTGGTCTGAGATAAAGAGTGGATCTCCCGGCATGATGACATTGATATCAATGGCAATAAGTGTCGCCTATTTTTACAGTTCTGCAACAGTCTTCGGCCTGAAAGGCGTAGATTTCTTTTGGGAACTTGCAACGCTGATTGCAGTAATGCTCATTGGTCACTGGATCGAAATGAAAAGTGTTTTAGGTGCTTCCAAAGCGCTGCAACTCTTGGTAAGTATGATGCCTGCGGAAGCGCATCGGGTTACAGATAATAATGTAGAAGATATTAAACTTGAAGATTTATTAAAAGATGATGTGATGTTGGTAAAACCTGGTGAAAAAGTTCCGGCGGATGGTATTATCATAGAAGGAAGCAGTTACTTGAACGAGTCTATGCTGACCGGGGAATCTAAACCTGTTAAAAAAGACAAACAGGATAAAGTTATCGGCGGTTCAGTAAACGGCAATGGTTCTTTAAAGGTAAAAGTAGAGCATACCGGAAAAGACAGTTATCTCAACAAGGTTATTACGATGGTTGAAGAGGCCCAAAAGACCAAATCTAAAATGCAAAACCTTTCAGATAAGGCTGCGAAATGGTTAACATATATTGCATTACTTATTGGTTTCGGAACACTGACGGTTTGGCTCCTTTTAGGATTTCCTTTTGTATTTGCTTTAGAAAGAATGGTAACAGTAATGGTTATTGCTTGTCCACACGCGTTAGGATTAGCAATTCCTCTGGTAGTCGCCATTTCAACGGCAGTTTCTGCACAAAATGGTTTATTAATCAGAAACAGGACTGCTTTTGAAGAATCCCGTAAGATTTCAGTTTTGCTGTTTGACAAAACAGGAACTTTAACAAAAGGAGATTTTGGCGTTACACGTATAGAATCTGTAGATAAGTCTTTTTCAACGGAGGAGATTTTGCGATTGTCTAGTGCGTTAGAACAAAGTTCAGAACATCCGATTGCAATCGGAATATTAAAAAAAGTGAAAGAAGACAATATTACAATTCCAACTTTACAAAATTTTAAAGCGATTACAGGTAAAGGTGTTGAGGCAAATGTTGAAGGTAAAGATATAAAAATAGTAAGTCCCGGTTTCTTAAAAGATGAAAAAATAAATATTCCTGAAGATGCTTTCAGCGATGCCGCAGAAACTGTTGTATTTGTTTTAGTTGATGGAAAACTTGCGGGCTATATTGCTCTTGCCGACGAAATACGACCTGAATCTGCGGACGCTATTAAAATCTTCAAAAAAAATAATATCAAAGTTTTAATGGCAACTGGCGATAACGAACAAACAGCAAAAGCCGTTAGTGAAAAATTGGGTTTAGATGGCTATTTTGCCGAAGTTTTACCAGAAGAAAAGGTAAAAATTGTGAAAGATCTGCAGGCTAAAGGTGAATTTGTAGCGATGACAGGCGACGGTGTAAATGATGCACCAGCATTAGCACAGGCAAATGTAGGAATTGCCGTAGGTTCGGGAACAGATGTGGCTGCCGAAACCGCTGATATTATTCTAGTTAATAGTAACCCGCAGGATATTGCTAATCTTATTCTTTTTGGAAAAGCAACTTATAATAAAATGATCCAGAATTTACTTTGGGCAACAGGTTATAATGTAGTAGCAATTCCATTGGCTGCAGGAGTTTTATATACTTCCGGTTTCGTTTTAGGACCAGCAATAGGAGCTGTATTTATGAGTTTAAGCACAATAATAGTCGCAGTAAACGCCCAGTTGTTAAAAAGAAAAATTGGAATGAAATAAATGAAAAACAAGGAAAAATCTGGAAGTGTTTCTATCATTCACTAGAATTGGCAAGAGGCAAAACCGTTTTGATTTCTGCGCACGGTAATTCTCTACGCGCATTAATAGGACATCTAGAACACATTTCTCATGGCAATATCGAAACGGTTGAGATTGGAACCGGGATGCCAATCTTGTATGAGTTCGATTGTTGTCTAAATATAATGAAGCACATCTACTTAAAATAAACGAAGAGGAATTATACCAATAATTTTTAAAATTGTATAAATGCGTTTATTGTCATTTTGTATCTTTGTACAGTCTTATGAAAAAATATCTTGCCATAATGTTCACCGTCTTCTATTTCGGATTTTCATCCGGAATGGTTTATAATGTTCATTATTGTATGAATAAAGTTTCTACCTCATTTTCAACTTCCTCTGGAACTTGCGGAATATGTGGTAAAAGCAAAAAGAAAGACTGCTGCAAAGATCAGATTAAAGTTTTAAAAACGGATGTCGCTCAAAAGGCAGATACTTCATTTATTGCGGATGCACCTTTTGTAGCCATCATTCCACAACTATTCTATGCGGATTTCTTAGCACCTGTATTAGAACGAAATCAGTTTTCAGTTCTGGTAAATGCGCCACCCGATAAGCCAGAATTACCACTGTTCATTTCTTACTGTAATTTTAGAATTTAAAATAAAGACATCATTCTTCTTTTGAATAATGATGAACAGACGTGTCCAGTTTTTTGGACTTTTCTTTATTTAAAACAATCTAAAATTATTACAATGAAAAAATTAATTTTCACAGCATTATTCTCAATATTTTCAATATTAAATTTATCAGCGCAACAGTCTGATGCCTCAATATCTAAACTTTACGAAAACTATATCGTCATCAAAGATGCTTTGGTAACAGACAATTCAGACGCCGCCTCAAAAGCAGCGAACGAATTTATAAAATCTGCTTCGATGGTAGATTACAAAGTTTTGTCGGAAGGAAATCTGGACGTTCTACGAAAAGATGCTTCTACCATTGCTGAAAGCAGAAGTATAGAAACACAACGGGAATCTTTTGCAAAATTATCTGCAAATATGATTACAGTTGCGAAAAACTTCAAGTTAGCAGATTCTTCTGTTTTTATTCTCTATTGCCCAATGCAGGACGCGTCGTGGTTGAGCGCGCAAAAAGAAGTTAAAAATCCTTTTTACGGCAGCGCTATGCTTACTTGTGGAAGCATGAAATCAGAATTAAAATAGTTCACATAAGGTCTTTTTTGCAACATTAGTAAAAAATTCTTTATTCAATTCTTAATTTAAAGTAGAATTATTAGATCCTTAATGAACTAGTTCTACTTTAATAAAGGAATACCATTTTTATTTTTAAGCAAATTTCTGATTTTAAATTCACCAAATCAAAACATCACTGCTTCAATTTAAGTATCTTAAAATTATTAACTCCCAACCGAATTGTATCAATCTTCAACCAAATTATTATATGAAAAAAAGTGTTCATGTATTAATTTTACAGATGAAATTAATACATTAAATATTAAAAAATGACAAATTTAAAAATTACAGCAACAGTTGCTACGGTATTTATATTAAGTTTTACCGCTTTTTCCTGCAATGAAAATAAATCTTCTAAAGAAACCACGATGGACAATACCATGATGAAGTCCAGCACAGCAAAAACAAATGGTACCCAATCCGAAAGTGCGAAAGAAGTTTTAGCAGATTATATGACGATCAAAGAGGCATTGGTAGCAACTAATAAAGAAGATGCTGCAAAAGCAGGAAGTGCGATGGAGACCGCATTGAATAACTTTGATATGAGCACTTATACAGAGCAGCAGCAAAAAACATTGCAAGATATAATTGTTGATGCAAAAGAACATGCAGAACACATTTCGATGAGTGAAATTGATCACCAGCGGGAACATTTCAAAGCACTATCAAAAGACGTTATAGATATGATCGCAATCACAGGTGCAGATGCCAAAGTTTACCAAATGTCCTGCCCAATGTATGATGGAGGAAGTAACTGGTTAAGTTCAAGCAAAGAAGTGAGAAGTCCTTACTATGGTGATAAAATGATTGATTGTGGAAAAATGGAAAAGGAATTAAACTAGAATGAAAATTTTCAAGATCATAGCAGTGGTTTTATTAATCGCATTTGTTGGAATACAATTTCTTCCAAAACAAATTAATGAAAGCCAGACCACTTCAAAAGGGGACTTTTTGGTGGTCAATAAGGTTCCGGCAAATATCAAGAATAAGTTGCAGACCTCCTGCTTTGATTGTCACAGTAATAATACCAATTATCCATGGTACAGCAAGATTCAGCCGGTTGCAAAGTTTTTGGAAAACCATGTTATTGATGGAAAAAAAGAACTGAATTTCAGTGAGTGGGACTCTTTATCGGTAAGGAGGAAAAAAAGCAAACTGAAAGCAATAGTTAATCAGATCAAAGATGATGAAATGCCTTTGAATTCTTACACCATTATTCACAGAAATGCAAAATTCACAGAGGCTGAAAAGCAGGAAATGATAGAATGGATGACACAAAAAAGAGACAGTTTATAAAAATTAAGTAAAAATAAAATGAAAAATTTAAAAGTAAGTATTGCAGCAGTAATGTTATTTGCTATTTCTTTTGCAAACGCGCAACAGAAAAGTAAAATGGATCACAGTAAAATGGATATGAAAATGAGCAATGGTAAAATGATGTCAATGAAAAGCGATGCAAAAGCAGAGGCGATTTTGGGCGATTATTTTAGTTTAAAAGATGCTTTGGTAGGAGACGACAGTAAGAAAGCCGGTGCTGCAGGCGCTAAACTCGCCGTTTCGTTAAAGGCTTTCAATGCTTCAAAATATTCTGCAGCGGATAAAAAAGAGTTGGCAGATATTATAGATGATGCTACAGAGCACGCCGAACATATTTCAAAAAGCCCGATCGATCATCAACGTGAGCACTTTAAAACATTAAGCAAAGACATTTCAGATTTGGTTGCAATTACTGGAACTAAAGTAAAATTATACGAGCAGTTTTGCCCAATGTGTCAAAAAGGAAGCACTTGGTTGAGTAAAAGTAACGATGTTAAGAATCCATTTTATGGCAGCAAAATGCTTACATGTGGTAAAGTGCAGAGAACTATTCAATAAAATTCAATTATTCTGAAATTTGTTCCTCTTTAAAAAAGTAAAAAAATACAAGACAGATTTATCAGAAGAAAATTTAAGTCCTATTGAGAGAAGAGGTGATATTTTAATTAAACGAACCTCTTCTCTTTGTTAGGCACAAAGAAAATTATTATGAAAGATTGTTGTAAAACAGGAAATGAAGATGAACAGAAAAAAACTGGTTTGAAAAAATGGTTCAACTACGGTTTATATGTATTCATCGGTGCGATTATTATCGGTGTTCTCGCATTACAGATTTTTGGAAAGTAAATTCCTAAAAATACGATTACAGGCTTGAAGAATTACTGAAATCAACGGGAATAAAAAATAGGAAAGATATCTCTAAAAGTTATATTGGCCGAAGAATGATTGAAAACGACACAAAAATTATTGAAGATTTTTTTTGAACTAATTTTTAGCGTTGCAGAAAAGGATTTGGTTGTAAAATCTTAAGTATCAATTTTAAAAATCATATAAAATGAAACAAAAAGTAGAAATATCAGGAATGTCTTGTGAAGGTTGTGTAAATAGCGTGAAAAATGCACTTTCAAACCTTGAGAATGTAGAATTTGTAGAAGTAACACTCAATCCACCTACCGCCATTATAACAAGTGAATTGACTTACACTGAAAACGAATTGTCAAAAGTATTAGCAAGTGCCGGCGATTACTCAATCGCAGAGAACGACCTCCATAAAAAGTCACCAAAATCTGGTGGTTCTTGTTGCTGTTAAAATATTAAAATCAAAAGTGATTTATAGATAAAAATATAAATTTTCCGAAATAAAAAACTATGAAACATACTTACCAGATATCAGGAATGACCTGCGATGGATGCCGAAAACACGTAGAAGAAACCCTTTCAAAAATTGAAGGCGTTTCAAAAGTATCGGTTGATCTAGCAAAACAAGAAGCAGTTATCGAAACGGACAACCATTTACAAATTGAAAAATATCAGGAAGCCTTAGAACAGGATGGTGGAACGTACAGTATTCATAATATTGGTGATCTGCCAAAAGCAGAGGCAGAAACTAGGAAAAAAGAAATTAAAAAAGTAAAAGGCAACGGAACTTTCTACTGCCCAATGCACTGCGAAGGCGAGAAAACCTACGACAAAGCGGGTGATTGTCCGGTCTGCGGAATGGATTTGGTTGAAGAACAAAAATTAAGCAGTTCGAATACGGAACAATGGACTTGTCCAATGCATCCGGAAATTATAAGAGATGAACCGGGAGCATGTCCGATTTGTGGGATGGATTTGGTGCCGATGGAACCTGATATTTCAGCGGAAGAGAAAACCTATAAAAAATTACTAAAAAAATTATGGATTGCCACAATTTTTACTTTCCCCATTTTTTTGATGGCAATGAGTGAAATGATTCCAAACAATCCATTGTATAATTTGATGGAGCAAAAATACTGGAACTGGGTCCAGTTTGCTTTGTCGATTCCAGTTGTATTTTATGCAACCTGGATGTTTTTTGAACGTGCCTATAAAAGCATCAAGACGTGGAATCTCAATATGTTTACACTGATTGGAATTGGAGCTGGAGCAGCTTTTCTGTTCAGTGTTTTTGGAATGTTTTTTCCCGATATTTTCCCGGAACAATTTAAATCGCATACCGGAGCAGTTCACGTTTATTTTGAGGCTGCCACGGTGATTTTGACTTTAGTTTTATTAGGACAAGTGTTGGAAGCCAGAGCGCACAGTAAAACAAATTCCGCGGTTAAAGAATTATTAAAACTCGCCCCAAACAGAGCTATCAGAGTTAAAAACGGCATTGAAGAAGAAGTAACAATCGAACAGATAGTGATCGGTGACATCCTGCGTGTAAAACCTGGCGAAAAAATTCCCGTGGATGGTGCCATTACAGAGGGTGAAACTTCGGTGGATGAATCGATGATCACCGGTGAACCAATTCCTGTAACCAAATCCATAGACGATAAAGTAAGCAGCGGAACCATTAACGGTAACCAATCCTTTTTAATGAAAGCCGAAAAAGTAGGATCAGATACGTTGCTCTCGCAAATTGTGGAAATGGTGAATAACGCCAGTCGCAGTCGTGCCCCAATCCAGAAATTAGCCGATACCGTTTCGGGTTATTTTGTGCCGATCGTGGTACTTGTTTCGATCATTACCTTTATAGTCTGGGCAGTTTTTGGGCCACAGCCAGTTTATGTTTATGCTTTCGTCAATGCGATTGCAGTGCTGATTATTGCCTGTCCATGTGCTTTAGGGTTAGCTACACCAATGTCTGTAATGGTCGGTGTTGGCAAAGGTGCTCAAAACGGAGTATTGATAAAAAACGCCGAGGCTTTAGAAAAAATGGATAAGGTCGACACTTTGATCATTGATAAAACAGGAACGATTACGGAAGGAAAACCAACCGTTGAAAAAATAGGAATTTTCGGAGATTCTTACACAGAAAAAGAAGTTTTACAGTTCATTGTTTCTTTAAATAAAATGAGCGAACATCCTTTAGCAGATGCGACGGTAAAATATGGAAAAGAACAAAATATAGAAATTATTAATGCTGAAAATTTCAGTGCAGTTACAGGTAAAGGTGTAGAAGGAAAGGTCAACGGAAAAAAAGTCGATTTAGGTAATGCCAAAATGATGGAATATGCCCAAGCTGAAATTACTTCTGAAATGGAAACTGAAGCCCAGAATTTTCAAAAGCAGGGGAAAACAGTTTCGTACTTATCTGTAGAGGGGAAAGTTGCGGGATATGTAGTGATTGGTGACAAAATAAAACCGACCAGTGCAAAAGCAATTAAAGAATTAATGGAAAAAGGCATTGATGTAATCATGCTTACTGGTGATAATCATGATACGGCACAAGCGGTCGCAAAAGAACTCAATCTTGTCCATTTTAAAGCTGGAATGCTACCTGAAAATAAACTGCAGGAAGTAGAGAAACTTCAGAAAAACGGAAAGATCGTAGCAATGGCTGGAGACGGAATTAATGATGCACCTGCCTTGGCAAAAAGTGATGTTGGAATCGCGATGGGAACCGGAACTGATGTTGCCATTGAAAGTGCAATGATCACTTTGGTGCAAGGCGATTTGCACGGAATTGTAAAAGCAAGAAATTTAAGCGACGCTGTGATGAAGAATATCAAACAAAACTTATTTTTTGCTTTAGGTTATAATATACTAGGAATTCCAATTGCAGCGGGAGTTTTGTTTCCAGTTTTCGGAATCCTTTTATCTCCGATGATTGCAGCGCTGGCAATGAGTTTCAGTTCCGTATCAGTGATCGGTAATTCACTACGTTTAAAAAACATTAAAATTTAAAAATAAAATTATGGAAAATTCAATGGATCACTCAAAAAGTAATGTGTACACCAAATTTGTTTTAATGCTTGCGGCTTCATTTGTAGCGATGTACATTACCATGTATCTCAATACCTACGAACTGGATCATGTTTATTTCAGCATGACCAGATTTTATATGGTATGTCTTGGAATCTCTGCGATGGCTTTGATCATGTTCTTTTTTATGCGCAAAATGTATCAAAATAAGCAGAAAAACCTTGGAATAATAGTGGGAAGTGTCGGTTTATTTTTTGCTGCACTCGGTTTGGTTCGCGAGCAGAGTCCTGTCGTAGGTGATGTTCTTTGGATGAAAGGAATGATTCCTCATCATTCAATCGCCATACTAACAAGTGAACGTGCAGATATCAAGGATCCTGAAGTTAAAAAACTAGCAGACGATATCATTAAAGCGCAAAGAAAAGAAATAGAAGAAATGAAAACAATGATAAAAAGATTAGAGAATGAAAAATAAAATACCCAACTTTTTAAAATTATGCACGCTTCTTTTGCTAGTCGTGTCGGTTCAGGGATTTTCTCAGGACCATACCATGCATGTGGAGAAAAAAGCGGATTTAAAAAACGAGGCTACCGGAAAAATTTCTTTTGGTGGAAAAACAGTTCGTTATGATCTGTACGTAAAAGACACGCTCGTAAATTTCACCGGAAAACCAGCCAGAGCAATTGCCATCAATGGCAAATTAATGGCGCCAACTTTATATTTTACAGAAGGTGATACGGCCGAGATTTACCTTCACAATCAATTGAAAGAAAATACAGGTCTTCACTGGCATGGTGTTATTCTGCCCAATGAAATGGATGGTGTTCCTTATTTAACTACGAAAGAAGTGAAACCTGGTGAAACGCATTTGTATAAATTCCGTATTTCTCAAAATGGTACTTATTGGTATCATTCACATGAGGGAACTCAGGAACAGATCGGGATGAATGGAATTTTGGTTTTTAATAAAAGAGATACTCAGCCAAGTAAAAAGTTTGCGGCAGACATTCCGGTGATTTTGGGAGAGTGGACCGATGAAAACCCAAAACAAATTATGCGAAGATTGCACATGGATCGTGGAGATTATTGGGCCATCAAAAAAGGTACTGTTCAGAGTTATTCTGAAGCGATAGGAAAAGGACATTTCGGAACCAAATTGCTTAATGAGTGGAAAAGAATGGAAGCCATGGACGTGAGTGACGTTTATTACGATAATTTCCTAATTAATGGTCAAATTTCTTCTAATTACAAAAACTTAAAAGCCGGAGATAAAGTGAGGCTTCGAGTAGCGAATGGTGCATCTTCCTCTTATTTTTGGCTGAATTATGGCGGTGGAAAAATCACCGTTATTGGAACTGATGGCAATGAAGTAGAGCCCGTAGAAGTAGATCGTTTAATTGTTGGCGTTTCCGAATCTTATGATATAGAAGTTACTGTTCCGGAAAATAAAAGTTTTGAGTTTCGTGCAACTTCGGAAGACCGGCAAGGGTTTGCCTCACTTTATTTGGGAGACGGGACAAAAGTGGAAGCACCAAACTTACCGAAACTGAATCTGTTTGAAGGTATGAAAATGATGAACGGCATGATGAAAATGAACGGCGACATGAAGCCAATGAGCATGACGATGGGTAATCAGGTGATGGATATGAATGAAGTAATGTATCCGGAATTGTCAGAAAGCCAGCGTATGAAAACCATGCAGCACATGATGGAAATGATGGGAACGAAATCTGACATGAAAATGAATGATGGAAAAATGAACATGGATCACAGCAAGATGGATATGAAAATGAAGGATGGAAAAAAGGAAATGGATCACAGCAAAATGGACATGAAATCTGACATGAAAATGGATGATGATAAAATGAACATGGATCACAGCAACCATGACATGGGATCTTCAGATGAAAATACCATCAAGCGTCTTAACTATAATATGTTAAAATCTCCGTTCAAAACTATTTTGCCCAATGATAATGTAAAGGATTTAAAGTTTACTTTGGAAGGTAACATGCGTAATTATCTCTGGACATTAGATAATAAAACGGTGGCTGAAAGTGATAAAATTTTAATTAAAAAGGGGGAAGTCGTGAGAATTACGATGTACAATAATTCCATGATGCGTCATCCGATGCACCTTCACGGTCATGATTTCCGTGTAGTTAATGCTAAAGGGGAATATGCTCCTTTAAAAAATGTAATTGATATTGCACCGATGGAAACTGTGACGATAGAATTTGCTGCAAATCAAGATGGAGACTGGTTTTTCCACTGTCATATTTTATATCACATGATGAGTGGAATGGGAAGAGTTTTCAGTTATGAAAATTCAGCTCCAAACCCACAATTACCGGATAAAGAAGCTTCATACAAGCAGTTTCTAAGCAAGAATCGAATGATCAATACTACAGCAATGCTGGATGTAGCGTCTAATAAATTTCATTTTGAAAACATGACGATGCTAGGAGCAAGATGGTTGAATGTGAATGAATTACATAGTAATTACGATTTTACACATTACGAAGGGAGTGTAAAAGTTGGTAGGTTTTTAGGAAAATACCAATGGGCAATGCCTTACGTAGGATTCAGAAGTAATAAAACACACGATATGGCAAAAAGCTGGTTTGGGCAAAATGTAATGCCGCAAAATCAAAATGTCGCCATAGCCGGAGTTAGATATCTACTTCCATTCTTAGTGATGGCCGATGCAAATATAGACCATAATGGAAAAGTACGTTTGGAATTAGGCAGGGAAGGAATTCCAATTTCACCCAGAATTCGCGGTAATTTTGCCGTTAATTCAGATAAAGAATTCGATTTTGGATTAAAATATATCGTTCAAAAATGGGTTTCCGTTTCTACCAATTACGACAGTGAATATGGATTTGGAGCTGGTTTAACCTTTATGTATTAAAGCATCAAAAATGTTTAAATATACCTCTCATGAAAATGAGAGGTTTTTTTTTGTAAAAATTTGAATAATCAACGATCAGGCATAAGCCTATTGTCAAAATAATAAAAACTAGAGTTATTAATCGGTAAGATTTTATAAAATAATTATTTAGTCAACTACAATTCCTCCTCCATACCAACGAATTTATGGTATGAAGATTTCAATTCCTGTAGTTGGTCCTGAACAATTTTGCTGCTTTCTGCACAAAGGTCACCACTACCTAATGCTTTTTCGTATGCTTTAACTGCGGCGTCTTCTCCGAAAATCACATTTTGCAAAGTCGATTCGCTTTTATCAAAAGTAAAGGAGTTTTTCACATCTATCCACGCTCGGTGTAATCCACCGGCAAATGTAGTGGTGTTTTTTAAATCTCCACCTCTTTCTTCTATGAGGGATGAAAGTTCTGTTCTCATTTTATAAGAATTCTGCACCATACAATCATACTCTTCTTTTAGATTGGAATGAGATTCAATCATTTCAACATTCACATCTTTAAATCCTTCAATTCTGTCATTTATGATTTGTAAAAGATTGTTCAGAACATCTATTGTTTTACCATTTTCCATTGTACAAATTTTATGGTTTCTGTCAATTTTAAAAGAACTAATTTACAACTTAAAATCATTTAATCTTTCTAAATAAAGTTTAATTTTACGCTCATAGAGATACTAAAAGATTAATTTTCAAATATTTATTGATATCTGTTAGCCCTTTAACAATTGAAATCTGTTTATTTATCTCTTCAATTTCGTTTTCATAAATCCTATTCATTAACTATAGGTATTACTTTTTTACTGCAATTTTTTCGCCCATTTTTATGGTCGTTTCAAGACCTTTCGATGTATTAATCAACAAGTCGTTATCGATTTTAATTTTGTCTTTCTCAAACAGCAATACCACAGTAGAGCCACCAAATTTGAAATAGCCTTTTTCTTCGCCTTTTTTCACAGTTGTGCCTGCGTAAGTTTGAATCATACTTCCAACCATGGTTGCTCCAACTTCTATCATTATAACATTGCCGAAAATGGGGCTTTTTATAACGCCATATTCGCGCTTATTCAACCAGAAAATTTCCGCTTTTTCACGAAGTGCTAAGGGACTGACAGAATAATAATCTCCTTCA